>NZ_CP104040.1:4537500-4855628 GCF_025152745.1 Rhizobium sp. WSM4643
CAGTCGGAGCCCGCAAGGGTGACGGCGTACCTTTTGTATAATGGGTCAACGACTTAGTGTAACAAGCAAGCTTAAGCCGGTAGGTGTAGGCGAAGCGAAAGCGAGTCTGAATAGGGCGATTTAGTTTGTTGCATTAGACCCGAAACCGAGTGATCTAGCCATGAGCAGGTTGAAGGTTGGGTAACACCAACTGGAGGACCGAACCCGCATCTGTTGCAATAGATTGGGATGACTTGTGGCTAGGGGTGAAAGGCCAATCAAACTCGGAAATAGCTGGTTCTCCGCGAAATCTATTTAGGTAGAGCGTCGAGCGAATACCCCCGGGGGTAGAGCACTGGATGGGCTATGGGGACTCACCGTCTTACTGATCCTAACCAAACTCCGAATACCGGGGAGTACTACTCGGCAGACACACGGCGGGTGCTAACGTCCGTCGTGAAAAGGGCAACAACCCTAACCTCCAGCTAAGGTCCCCAAGTCATGGCTAAGTGGGAAAGGATGTGAGGATCCCAAAACAACCAGGATGTTGGCTTAGAAGCAGCCATCATTTAAAGAAAGCGTAACAGCTCACTGGTCTAAATAAGGGTCTTTGCGCCGAAAATGTAACGGGGCTGAAGCCATGCACCGAAGCTGAGGATTTGCAGTAATGCAAGTGGTAGCGGAGCGTTCCGTAAGCTGATGAAGGGAGACCCGTGAGGGCTCCTGGAGGTATCGGAAGTGCGAATGTTGACATGAGTAACGATAAAGAGGGTGAGAGACCCTCTCGCCGAAAGACCAAGGGTTCCTGCTTAAAGTTAATCTGAGCAGGGTTAGCCGGCCCCTAAGGCGAGGCAGAAATGCGTAGTCGATGGGAACCACGTTAATATTCGTGGGCCTGGTGGTAGTGACGGATTGCACAAGTTGTTCTGGTTTATTGGATTATCAGGGCAGCGGAGCGGTTCCAGGAAATAGCTCCACCGTATAGACCGTACCCGAAACCGACACAGGTGGTCAGGTAGAGTATACCAAGGCGCTTGAGAGAACTATGTTGAAGGAACTCGGCAAATTGCACGCGTAACTTCGGAAGAAGCGTGACCCCATGGTAGGCAACTATTATGGGGTGGCACAGACCAGGGGTAGCGACTGTTTATCAAAAACACAGGGCTCTGCGAAGTCGCAAGACGACGTATAGGGTCTGACGCCTGCCCGGTGCTGGAAGGTTAAGAGGAGAGGTGCAAGCTTTGAATCGAAGCCCCAGTAAACGGCGGCCGTAACTATAACGGTCCTAAGGTAGCGAAATTCCTTGTCGGGTAAGTTCCGACCTGCACGAATGGCGTAACGACTTCCCCGCTGTCTCCAACATAGACTCAGTGAAATTGAATTCCCCGTGAAGATGCGGGGTTCCTGCGGTCAGACGGAAAGACCCCGTGCACCTTTACTATAGCTTTACACTGGCATTCGTGTCGGCATGTGTAGGATAGGTGGTAGGCTTTGAAGCGGGGACGCCAGTTTCCGTGGAGCCATCCTTGAAATACCACCCTTATCGTCATGGATGTCTAACCGCGGCCCGTCATCCGGGTCCGGGACAGTGTATGGTGGGTAGTTTGACTGGGGCGGTCGCCTCCGAAAGAGTAACGGAGGCGCGCGATGGTGGGCTCAGACCGGTCGGAAATCGGTCGTCGAGTGCAATGGCATAAGCCCGCCTGACTGCGAGACTGACAAGTCGAGCAGAGACGAAAGTCGGTCATAGTGATCCGGTGGTCCCGCGTGGAAGGGCCATCGCTCAACGGATAAAAGGTACGCCGGGGATAACAGGCTGATGACCCCCAAGAGTCCATATCGACGGGGTTGTTTGGCACCTCGATGTCGGCTCATCGCATCCTGGGGCTGGAGCAGGTCCCAAGGGTTTGGCTGTTCGCCAATTAAAGCGGTACGTGAGCTGGGTTCAGAACGTCGTGAGACAGTTCGGTCCCTATCTGCCGTGGGTGTAGGAATATTGACAGGATCTGTCCCTAGTACGAGAGGACCGGGATGGACATATCTCTGGTGGACCTGTTGTCCTGCCAAGGGCATAGCAGGGTAGCTACATATGGACGGGATAACCGCTGAAGGCATCTAAGCGGGAAACCCACCTGAAAACGAGTATTCCCTATCAGAGCCGTGGAAGACGACCACGTTGATAGGCCGGGTGTGGAAGTGCGGCAACGCATGAAGCTTACCGGTACTAATAGCTCGATCGGCTTGATCGTTCTCATTGACTATGCTCATCGAACAAAGTTCGATGTGCCAGACCTTTGTCCTGACGCGCCATGGCGCTGCGGACGGCCCGCCAAACGATTGGCGACGGCCTCTGGCCTGTATCGGTGCCACAAGCACCCGCAGCCGGAAGAGGTTCCAAAAGACGTGTTCAAAACCAGCGAAAGAGAACCAAATAGCGCTATTCGCTATTGGCTACTCCCTATTCGCTCCAAATCCAGCTTCTCAAAACAACAAAGTTGCGCTTTGCCGACCTGGTGGTTATGGCGGGGTGGCTGCACCCGTTCCCTTTCCGAACACGGCCGTGAAACGCCCCTGCGCCCATGGTACTTCGTCTTAAGACGCGGGAGAGTAGGTCGCTGCCAGGTCTGCAAAACGCAACTTTGATAAAACAATCTTCTCTAAACAAAACAAACGGCCCATGCCGAACAAAAAGGGTCGCCCAAGCGGCCCTTTCTGCTGTAATATAATAACGCGGGGTGGAGCAGCCCCCGCCGGAACCGCAGAAGGCAAAGCCTTCGAGGATCGGCAAACAAAAAGTCCGGGCTTGCCCCAGACAGCTCATCATGGCGCGGGGTGGAGCAGCCCGGTAGCTCGTCAGGCTCATAACCTGAAGGCCGCAGGTTCAAATCCTGCCCCCGCAACCAAACAAATAGCCGCCTTCAGGGCGGCTTTTTGTTTGGTAACGGGTCGAGGGTTTTGCCTAATCAGCGGCCCGCAAGAAGGCAAAGCCGACGCAGCGGGACAGAAAACTACAAATCCTGCCCCCGCAACCAAACCTTCCCAAATACACATACGCAAAAGCCCGCCTCCTGCGGGCCTTTTGCGTTTCTGCTTACCGGTGGGTCGAGGCAGGCATCCGTCGGGCAGCAATTGGATCCGATGCTTCAGTTCAATTCATTCCGGCCCAGGAATTCGGCCGCCTGACTTGTCTCCAGGGCGCTCGCTGTCTCCCGGAAATAAGGCAGGCCTTCCCAGAGGCTGCGATCGCCGACGATATAGAATCGGCGTTTGGCGCGCGTGAGGGCAACGTTCAAGAGGTTCGGCTTCGAGGCGGCCCAACTGGCCGCTCCGCTATGGTCGGCATCGGCGCCGAGCACCATGAAAACGATGTCTTCTTCCTTGCCCTGGAAGGTATGCACCGTGCCTATCCGATCCCGCAGCCACCTCGACAGTTTCGGTGGAGGCGAGTGCGTATTTCCGTTCCAATCGACCCAGGCTGCATGGGCCAGCGCCTGCTTCAGACTGTTCTTGACCTCCTTGAACGGCGAAATGATATAGAGATCAGGCAATCCGCCGTCCCGGCGATAAGTGGCGGTGAGGAGATCGACGATGAAGTCCGTCTGTTCTGCAACGGCCTGTTTGCCGGCTACCCTTCCCTTGACGTCGATCCAGGCGCTGTCGCCATAAAACGGTGGAGCATCGCCGGCGGGCCGGCGCTCCTGCAGTCCGAAGACCATCTTGTTCTGATAGGCGATCTGGTTGGCAAGGCCGAACATCGGATCGATGCAGCGCCGATGCACCCTGAGAGGGCTGCCGATCCAGAGCCCGTCCGCCTCCTCGCCCGGAACGGTCGTTCCATAGCGATTGGCGGCATCCGCCAGCATCTGCACCGACGCCCTGTTCGGCGAATATTGTCCTGCGGCGGTGTGGGGCGAGAGAGCCGAGGTGGCGGTGATCAGCGCGCTGGGTAGCGTGAAGACCGGCTCGATTTGCTGGGGATCGCCGATCACCATGACACGGCGCGCCCGCAACAAGGCCCCGACGGCCGCCTGCGGCACCGCCTGACCGGCTTCATCGATGAAAACCCAGCCGATCGAGCCGGCTTCGAGACCGCGGAACTGCCGGGCGAAGGACGCAAACGTCGTCGACACGATCGGAACGATCATGAAAAGGCTCTGCCAGATCAAGGCAATGTGCTTGCCATCGACGGGACTGTTGTTGGAAAGTAGTTTGCTGATGGCGACGATATTTCCCCCAAAACCTCCGCCCTTCCTGCCGACCTCCGCCAGCCACGCTTCATGCAGCGTCAAAGCCGCTTCCAGCAATGCAGAACGCAGACCTGCCAACTCGTCTCGATGCCACAGACCATCAATCTGGAAACGGTCGGCCTCGAGATCGGAGAGATGCCTGGGTACGGTGGGATGATCGAGAATCGTCCCGAGACGATCGAATTCCTCTCTCCTCCTGGACCAGATTTCCCGTTGCGATCCTAGCGCCCGCTCGGCCCGTTGATGTCCCCGCAACGCTCGCTTCAGCGCAGGTCCATGGACTTTTGCAAGACGACGCTCGCATTCCGCCAGGGCCTTGCGCAGTTCCAGCTGCTTGCGCGCGTTGGCAACGACATTTTGCCGATGCTGCCGGGCAGGATTGGCCGCCAGCACTTTTTCCCACCACACAGGAGCGCTGCGCTCCAGCAGCTGTTCCTCCTCCTTCAGATGAGACAATCCTTCCCTGATCCCGAACATTTCGGCCGCGACCATGTCGCAGCGATCCTGTGCGCGCCGAAGTTCGGTCGCGGCCGCCCTGACCCCTTCAAGCGCCTCGCGGCAGAATGCATCCTGCGAAACCAGGGCGATTTCATCACAGAGATCGGCATAGCGCGCATACTGGCCGATCTTGTCGCGAACCACCTCGTCGGCGGCATGAAATGCCGCCGCTGCCTCGGCGAAGGTTGGTCCCTCGTAGCCTTTTAGCCATTCCCAGATGGTCTGTGGCTTATCGGCGCCGGACCAGCCAGGTTTTGGCCTTTCGGCGATCTCCATGAAGGCGAAACGTTCCTTGAAGGCTCGACGGTTCCGGGCGTTGCCGAGCGCACAGGCGATCAACCCCCATGGGCGGTCGCCGTCGGAGAGCTTGACGATAGCTCCATTGTCCTTCTGGCAAGCGATCTTGTGCGCGACCGTCTGCAGATATTGGAATGAAGATGTCTTCCCAATCGAACTCCGCTTGGGAAGGTCGCGCGAGATATTCTCCACGGCGGCGTTGTTGGACGAGGCGACGACCATTTCGAATCCTGAAATAGCCGGGATCAGCGCCGATATCGAGGCGGTGCTCCGGTCCGTGAAGATGGCTCGGCGCGGCGAGCCGTCGAAGGCGTCGCGCGCCGTCTTCAAGGAGGCCAGGACGCGGGCGCGCCGAACGATATTATCCGCGAACATGTCGCGAAGCAGGGTCGTCTTTCCCGTCCCTGGTGGGCCGTTAACCGAGAACAGTCCCGTTTCCGAAAGGTCGCCGATGGCCGAATTGATCGCGAACTGCTGCATGAGGCTCATCGCCTGGTGAGGTTCGCTGAGCCAGCGTCCGCGGTTGAGATTTCCTGGATGCAGGGCTTGAACGATCGCCCGGCGTCCATCCTCCGAGTAGAGGTCGATCCGCTTCTCTTGCGCAGGCGGCGTGAGATATTGCCTGAGCGGCTCGGGGATATCGCCGTGTTTGACGCACGTCATCGCCCGTTCGATATCCTCGATGAAGAAACTGTTCAGGATCCCGATGTCTTCTTCAACGTTTGCACTCTCCTCCTCCTCGTCGCCGGCATCGAGCGCATTGCTCTCCTGCGGTGGCGGCAAGGAGATGATTTCAGGTTTTTCCATCCTGTCTCGGTAGCGTATTTCGACAGCAGCGATGGGTTTCTCTTGCTTCGAGGAAAAGCCGGCCCAATCGCAGAGCAATTCATGCAGCGTCAGGATTTCGGCGGCATTGATCGGCTGACCGTCGGGATCCTCGGCGGACGAAGATCTCAGATGCCGTTGTGCCCGAAAGTTTTGAAGCAATTCCGAAAGCTGCCTCTTGCCATCGGCAAATGCCTCGTGGCTGAGTGAGGAGAGGCCGGATTTCCGCACCTGCCCCAGAGCCCAGGGAAGCGTGGAAACGGAAAATGTTTCGAACAACGGCTGTCCAAAGGGGGAGAGCTGCAGGCTGGCAAAGCAGGTATCGCCATCGAGATCGCCGCGTTCGGCATCCTCATACTCGGTGATATCGGCCGCAATGCTATCGAAGTGCCTGCGGATATCGGCAATTTCGGATTTGCTGAAAACGCCGAGGAATAGGGTGAAGCCCGTAATCTGCTTCTCTTCGGGTATGGCTGGGCGGCTGAGTGCGGCGCCGTCATCCTCGAGCGTTTTCGCATGCAGCCAAAAAACGCTTCGGCCTTCACTGGAGGCAATACGACTGGAGAGATCGTAAGGAATGAAGAACTCGATTTTGTGCCAGAAATCCAGAATGGCGAGAAGCCGTTCTCTTTCGGCGCCGTCTGCATTCATCTGCATGAGTTCTCACTGAGGCGTTGCAAAAATAGGCTCGCGCTTGTTTTAGCAACGATCGCAGCTCGAAATCAAAGTCCATGGCGACTGCGTCCCGAACGCATTTCCGCACATGGCAATACCGCGTCAATGCAGACGCGGTCGGCGTCGCTCGCCGAGCGCCGTCCCCGGTTCCAGCAAAGCCATGGTCTCCGCCACGACATCCGTCTTGCCAGCGGCGGGCTCGGCGATCGAGCGCAACCGTTTGAGCGCAGCACCGCCGGCATAATCAAGCGTGGCTGGATCGTCCGAATGCAGGTCCCGGATTTGCGGCAAAGACGGCCCCGTCCGCCAGCCGTTTGCCCCGATCTCGCCGACCCGGCGGAAAGTCTCTGCAGCTCGCTGATACTGCAGGGCAAGCTGCGTGTCGCCAAGCCGCATCTGGATCGGTGTAGGATCGGGCCCACTGGCTCAGTGAGGCTTTGGCAGTCAAGGACCCTGTCAGCTTGCCTCGGCCACGCTGCATGACGAAAGTATGACAATTTGTACTGAAATATTACATTAAGCTGATCGTCTATAGTCAGAGCAAATATAGCCTTCAAGTATCTACCGATTGAAAATGCAACCAAAGCTTTGTATTATATGGTTTTTCGTCCGCTAAAACTAATCACTTTGGGCCATTTCCTTCCTTCTCAATCCGTATTAACATAATTAAGAAATGTCTAAAAAATAAGGCGATGACATTCGGGATCGACATTTCATACTATCTAATACCCGCCATCGCTCCACGTTTGAGTAAAGTGTAACGCTAGGGGAGGCGTATATGTTCATGACAGGCTCTGGAATGGAGAATACTGACCAGGGGAGGAAGTTGAATACGTCTGGAGATACTATACTAGTAGTGGCAAAAGCGGATTTATTTTCGGAGTGCATGGTAGAAGCACTGGCAAAGAAATTTCCGAATTGTGAAGTAGCAAGCATAACGAGCACAAAGCCAATGCTGGAAAAAGATACCAGCGAGATTAAGCTTGTTTTATTCTATCATATACCCGGCCCCGAGCTTCATGAGGCGTTGCAGGCTGCGCGCGAAAACCACCCTGAAACCTCGATCGGGCTTGTTGTCGAAGCGATCGACATGCTCGAGCCCTACGTCAGCCGGCTGGTGGAGGCAAGGATCATCGATGGTGTCCTGCCGCTCAACCTGCGGCTCGACGTCTTCATGGCCGCTGTGGATTTACTGATGAAGGGCGGCGAACATTTTCCGTCAGCACTTCTCAACCGTCTCAACAACAAGAACGCCCAGCTGGAACCTTCGCTCTATCAGGCAAAATCGGTCGATGCGGCCCGCAACAATGCGCTCAAGCTGAGACGCGACAGCATCTCTGCTTTGACCACCCGGGAGGTTCAGATCCTGGATCTCATCTGCAAGGGGACGCAGAACAAGATTATCGCCGACAAGCTGCATCTTTCCGAAAACACCGTGAAGGTTCACGTCCGCAACATCTACAAGAAGATGAACGTGCGGAACCGCACGGAAGCGGCATCCCGCTTCTTCAATGAGCATCCAGCCGGAGAAGACGACATGTCCGGCCGGTGGCGCAATTGATATAATGCTATTGTTTCAGATAGAAGGACGCGCAAAGCAGCGCGACTTCTGTCCGAAGCCGCTTGGAGAGCAGATATAAGGCGCTGAGCCGTGATAGGCGACAGCGCGGGCCGTTACTCCGGCCGGGCGCTCGGCGTGATTTTCCGGATAGGCGTAGGCCTTCGAGAAACGCGGAGCCTCGGCCACGACGAGATTCTTCTTCGCGACGACAGCGATATCGTCATCAACGAGCGTGCAAGCCGTTTGTCCGATCGCCATAAGCGTCGTTCCCCCGACGAACATCGCCAAACGAAGACACCAGCCTTTCAGCTGCGCTGCATCTTGTTTCTTCAACATAGCCCAAACCCCTCGCATATGGCACTTCCGGATGCAAGACCGGCCGTGCCGTTGAGCTCCGCCGATCTCCCGACTTCCCTCGTATATTAGCGGCATTGAGTGAAGCTTGAGAGGCGTATGAGAGGCGTATTGGTGGTAAAACATTGAAGTGATTAATCATTTGTTACTTTTAAGTATACTTTCGTAATTATTTCGGATATCTAAATCTTTTCATGTTGACCCCGCTAACATTCGTTGTACTATTTTACTAATAATTCGGTATCCGAAGAGTAACTACAAAGTTATTCGTGTATGGACGCTCAGTTTTATGAATATCCAGAGCGGGTACAGAGGCATGCAGTGCGTAAATAAAACAAAAGACTAAATACCTGGGAAGGAGTTGGTAATGCGTAGTTTCGTTCCCAACGAAGGCTATTCTAAAGTGTCAGGCATACCGGTGCTCCAAGGACGACGCACCGTTCTTGTAAATGGCGGGGGCGGCTTCCTCGGTTCACATCTCTGCGAAAGGCTCCTGCAGCGCGGCCACAGCGTTACATGCCTCGACAATTTCTCGACCGGCCGCCGTGCGAATGTCGCTCACCTTGCAGCGAACATCCGCTTCCGCATCGTCGAGCACGATGTTAGGCAGCCCTTCGATATCGACGCGTCGCTCATCTTCAATTTCGCCTCCCCCGCCTCTCCGCCCGATTATCAGCGGGATCCTGTGGGAACGCTGCTCACCAACGTGCTCGGCGCCGTCAATACCCTTGATTGCGCGCGAAAGACCGGTGCGATCGTCGTCCAGTCGTCGACCTCAGAGGTCTATGGCGATCCGACCCAGAGCCCGCAGCACGAATCCTATTGCGGCAATGTCAACCCGATCGGGCCGCGCGGCTGTTACGACGAAGGCAAACGCAGCGCCGAAACGCTGTTCTTCGATTACCACAGGACTTACGGTGTCGACATCAAGGTCGGCCGCATCTTCAATACCTACGGACCGCGCATGCGCCTGGACGACGGCCGGGTGGTTTCCAATTTTATCGTTCAGGCCCTGCGCAATGCCGACCTGACGATCTATGGCGATGGTCAGCAGACCCGTTCTTTCTGCTACGTCGACGACCTCATTGAGGGTTTCCTGCGTTTTTCGGCTGCCGGCAGCGCCTGCAACGGTCCGATCAACCTCGGCAACCCAGCCGAAATGACCGTGCGGCGTCTGGCGGAAATAATTCGAGACTTGACGAACTCGCGTTCCCGGATCGTCCACCTGCCTGCGGTCACCGACGACCCTCGTCAGCGGCGGCCGGATATTTCCCGGGCCATGGCCGATCTTGGCTGGAAGCCCCGCATCGGGCTGGAAGCCGGCCTGGCTCGCACCGTCGAATATTTCGACGGACTGCTGGCCGGCACAGAGAAGGCGGAGGTCGTATGAGATGCCCCGCTACATTCTCGTTACCGGCGGCGCCGGTTTCATAGGCAGTCATATCTGCAAAGCGTTGTCGCGCGCCGGCATGATCCCCGTCACCTACGACAATCTCTCGACGGGACATGCCGACAGCGTCCGCTGGGGCCCGCTCATCCGGGCAGAGCTTGCCGACGCTGCCACGCTGCGCCGGACCCTTGCAGAGTTTTCGCCCGATTGCGTCATCCATTGTGGTGCCAATGCCTATGTCGGCGAATCCGTCGACATGCCCAGGAAATACTACCGGAACAATGTGGTCGGCAGCCTGACGCTGCTCGAGGTCTGCCTCGATCAGGATATCGAGCGGATCGTTTTTTCGAGCAGCTGCGCCACCTATGGCGTTCCCGCCTCGCTGCCGATTCGGGAGGAAAGCCCGCAGCACCCGGTCAATCCCTATGGGCGCACCAAGCTGATCTTCGAGATGGCGCTTGAGGATTTTGCCGCCGCCTACGGTATCCGCTTTGCCGCGCTGCGTTATTTCAATGCGGCCGGCGCCGATCCAGATGGTGAGCTTGCCGAGCGTCATCACCCCGAGACCCATCTCATCCCTCGTGCCCTTCTTGCCGCTGCCGGCAGGCTGGAGCGGCTCGATATCTTCGGCACCGATTATGCGACCGAGGATGGAACCTGTGTTCGCGATTATGTTCATGTCAGCGATCTCGCCCAGGCGCATCTCGCCGCCGTCAATCATCTGATGGCGGGTGGCGGCTCGCTCAGTGTCAATCTCGGCTCCGGCCGGGGCACTTCGGTGCGGGAGATTCTCGAGGCGATCCGTCGCGCGAGCGGCCGCGAAGTCCCGGTGAATTATCGCGCCCGCCGCGCCGGCGATCCGCCGATCCTCTTTGCCAATACCGCAAGGGCGAAGGCGGAACTCGGCTTCGCGCCGGTCTTGTCGGATATCGATACGATCATCCGCACCGCCGGCCCCACCTTCGGACTGGAGATGAGGGCATGAGCGACGCACTGCAAATCGGTCACAGGACGGCGAAGGCCGCTACAGCTGATGCATTCGATCCTGTTTTCACCGGCTGGAACCGCGTCGCCTATGCCTTCGGCATCCTCTGCTGGCTGGCAGCACTCGGTTATTTCTGGATCTGGTGGTGCCAGTCCGCCCATATTATTTCCTCGGCGGCCTTCGTGCTGATTACCCTCGTGCTTGCTTGGATCACGCTGGTACCGGCCTATTTTATCCTGATCTTCCTCGACGCGAGAACGGTCAGCGCTCGGGCAGGGCTGCCGGAAGGGCGGGTGGCGATGGTCGTCACCAAGGCGCCGTCCGAGCCCTTTGCCGTCGTTCGCGCTACGCTTCAGGCGATGCTCGACCAGATCGGCGTCGATTTCGATGTCTGGCTGGCCGACGAGGACCCTTCGGACGAAACCACGCGCTGGTGTGCGGAGCACGGCGTGCTGATCTCCACCCGAAAGGGTGTGGCGGAGTATCATCGCACCGCGTGGCCGCGTCGGACGCGTTGCAAGGAAGGCAACCTCGCCTATTTCTACGACCATTTCGGCTATGCACGCTATGATTTCGTCGCCCAGTTCGATGCCGACCATGTGCCGACGCCGACCTACCTCCGTGAAGTCCTGCGCCCCTTTGCCGATCCCGGCATCGGTTATGTCTCCGCTCCCAGCATCTGCGATGCCAATGCCGGCGCAAGCTGGGCGGCGCGCGGCAGGCTCTATGCCGAGGCAAGCCTGCACGGTTCGCTGCAGACCGGTTACAACAATGGCTGGGCGCCTCTATGCATCGGTTCCCATTATGCGGTCCGCACATCAGCCCTTCGCCAGATCGGCGGCCTCGGCCCCGAACTTGCCGAAGACCATTCGACGACGCTGATGATGAATGCCGGCGGCTGGCGCGGCGTGCACGCCGTCGATGCGATCGCCCATGGCGACGGACCAGCAAACTTCACTGATCTCGTCGTCCAGGAATTCCAGTGGTCGCGCAGCCTGGTCACCATTCTGCTGCAACATTCCCGCCGCTACATCATGCACCTGCCCTGGCGACTGAGATTTCAGTTCGTGTTCTCGCAGTTGTGGTATCCGCTCTTCTCCGCCTTCATGGCCGTGATGTTCCTGCTGCCGGTTGCCGCCTTGATGACGGGCCAGGTCTTCGTCAATGTGACCTATCCGGATTTCCTACTGCATTTTGGGCCGATATCGGTCGTGCTGACGCTGTTTGCCTTCTTCTGGCGGGCCACGGCAACCTTCAGGCCGCACGATGCGAAACTGTTCGGCTGGGAAGGGCTTGCCTTCATCTTCCTGCGCTGGCCATGGTCGCTTGCCGGCAGCCTCGCAGCTCTTCGCGACTATATCTGTGGCTCTTTCGTCGATTTCCGCATCACGCCGAAGGGAAGGCAGCAGCAGCGGTTTTTGCCGCTGCGCGTTATCGCGCCCTATATCGGGCTCGCCGGACTTTCCGCCGTCGCAATGATGTTTGCGACCGATGCCGCGGCCGCCCAGGGTTTTTATGTTTTCGCCATGATGAACCTCTCGGTCTACCTGTCGCTGACGGTGCTGATCGTCGTTCGCCATGCAGTCGAAAACGATCTGCCGCTGCTGCCGCAATCGCGCGGGCTGTGGCTTGCGACAGCCACCGGGCTTGCGATTTTCGTCGCCGGCGGCACGCAGGCGGGGAGCCACGGCCTGCGCGGCCTCGAAGCTCTTTCGCACGGCCAGGCGTTCGTCAGTTTCACCGAAACGCAATTTGCCGTGGCCGGCGCCGGCCTCGGCGGCGGCAAGACCAGGATCGTGAAGTTCCGCCTCAGATGGAATGGGTTCGGAAGCACGGGACGGGACGAACAAGGTGTCTGAGCCGGCGGAACCGGCAAGTATCGATTAGGAGGATGTAATGAGTATCGGATCGAAATTATACGGAGCGGCGCTCGCATTGAGCCTGTGCCTGCCAGTGGCAGCATACGGCGCAGAGGTCGCCAAAACGAAGGCGCCAACGCCGGTCAGCGCCTATGAGCTCTATCGTATCTACGGCGACAAGACCTGGACCTGGAACACCGGCGGCGGCCGTTTCTTCGACGATGGGCGGCGGTTCGTCGCCTGGAGCAATGACAAGGGGAAGCCGTCCTTCGCCGAAGGCAGATGGGTGGTCGACGATCTCGGCCAGCTCTGCATGCGTGCCACCTGGACGAATGCCGAGGGTGCGGCCCGCGCCAGCACCTGTTTCGGTCACCGCAAGATCGGCAACACGATCTATCAGCGGCGCCAGCCGGACGGCAATTGGTACGTCTTCCGCCATGCATCGGTGCTTCCGGATGACGAGTTCCGCAAGCTCGTTCCCTTGGATACGGTGAGCGCGAAGGCGCGCGAACTGAAGCAGGTTCTGCTGAGCCAGGAAATAGCCCGAAAAGGAGGGTGAAGCCATGAAGAAGCTAATGAAAAACAACCTCTCGACCACCGCGATCGCGTTGCTGTTGTTGTGTGTCGCGGAGCTGCCGGGCCGAAGCGAAGTGCAATTTGCGGGCATTGCGCCAAACCCGGCGGCGGCCGTGCAGACGATCATCGACAAGCGCCCCGTCGTTCATGCCGGCGGCATCAAGTTCGGGGCCTACGATCCGCACGGCGATTTCGGCGCGCAGACGAATGTCGCGACCGAAGCCCTGTTCCTGCCATGGGAAGACGTCGACCTGGAAACTCTGCGGGTCGCCGATGCCTATGCGCTGGCGAGAGGCCGCAACCTGCTGATCACCGTGGAGCCGTGGTCCTGGGACGTCGACTGGCGGCTAAGCTCCGCTCAACTTCGCGCCAAGGTCCTGCGCGGTGACTACGATGTCAACATGCGTTCGATCGCCCATATGATATCCGAGCTGAAAAGCCCGGTGATCGTCCGCTGGGGACAGGAGATGGAGGACAAGTCAGGGCGGTTTTCCTGGTCTGGCTGGAGCCCGCAAGACTATATCACGGCCTACAAGCGGATGATGGACATCCTCCGCAAGGAGGCGCCCGGCACAGAGCTCATGTGGTCGCCGAAGGGAGAACCTGGCCTCCAGGCCTACTATCCCGGCGACGATTATGTCGATCTCGTCGGGCTCTCGGTCTTCGGCCTGCAGCGCTACGACGAGCTTGCCTACAAGGAGCACCGGACGTTCTCGGAAGCGCTGAAGCAGGGCTATGATCTCGTCGCCGGCTACGGAAAGCCGATCTGGGTGGCGGAGCTCGGCTATGAAGGCGGCGACGCCTATATCAGGCCGTGGATCGAAACTGCCACGTTGAAGCAGAGCGCCTTCCCGAATCTGCAGGAAGTCGTCTATTTCAACGATCGGGATGTGCAAGCATGGCCGTTCGATCTCGGCCGGCCGGATTGGCGCGTGGTCGAAAACCTGGGCAGCAACTGATAGTCCGGAAAACAGAGGCCTGAAAAACAGAGAGGCCCGCAGGGGTGTTGCGGGCCTCTCCTCATGTCGGGCGACCGATCATCCCTTGATCGTTGCCTTACCCTCTTCGATGAGCCGGGTCGCCGCATCGGCGGGCGAAATCCGTTCGAAGGCGAGTTCGTCGCAAATCGGGCGCAGCACGCGCTGGTCGAATTGGGTTGCTCCCATCGGCACCGGCGGCGGATACTCACCGACCTGATCCTTGAGCAGGTTCACGTATTTGACCGTTTCCTGCTCCGTCGGGTTGAGCTGCGGCAGGATGGCTTCGCGCACGGCAGGCGACATTGGCACGCCGCGTTCGACACCCAGAATCTTGCCGGCTTCGGGATCGTTGACAAAGAAGCTGATGAATTTCGCAGCAGCTTCGCCCTGCTTGGTCGTGGCGCCCACACTCCAGATCAGTGCCGGACGGTAATAATGGCCGGATGGACCGCCCTTCTTTTCACGCGGCAGCATGGTGATGCCGAGCTTGTTCTTGATGATCAGCTGATAGCCGATCATCTGGTTGGAATAGGCCATGCCGATCACCGATTTGCCGAGACCAAGGCAATTGGTGTCGATCGTGTTCTGATCGAGCGTCTGCACGTCGGCAGCAACGGTGCCGCCCGCCTTGCGCAGTTTCTCCCAGTAGTCGAACCATTCCCTGGCATCGTCGGCCGTGAAGCCCAGCCCAACACTTTCTCTCGCAAAGAGGCTTTTGCCGCGCTGGCGCAGCCAGGCATCGAACACATAGGCGTAGCGCGCCGCATAGGGGCCGCCGCCCTTGCGGGATGACTTGGCGAGTTCGACGGCGAGCTTGGCGTACTCATCCCAGGTGAGGTCGGGCGTCGGCAACGGGATGCCTGCCTTTTCGAATTCGACTGTGTCAAAGAACATCGAGAAGGAGTTGAGGCCGAGGCCAACACCATAGAGCTTACCGTCAATGGTGGTCAGTTTCAGCATGTCGGCACCGAAGGACTGAACGTCCAGTGCGGAGGGGACGAATTCATCGAGCGGCAGGCAGGCGCCGCGCTTCGAATAGTCTGAAATCGTTCCCGGCTCGAGTTGGAAGATGTCGGCGATCGAGCGGCCAGCCATCTGCGTTGCCAGCTTCGTCCAATAGCCGTCGCCCGAAAGCGATTCACCGACAATAGTGACGCCAGGCGTTTTCGACTGATAGAGCTTGGCAACATCGAGCGTGCGCTTGGCGCGGTCGTTGGATCCCCACCACATGGCGCGCAGTTGCGCGCCTTCGGCAAAGGCCGGAATGGCGCTTCCGGCGCCGAGAGCGAGGCCGGCGGCCGCACCGGCTGAACCCATCAGAAATGAACGGCGATTGACCTGCATGCTAATCCTCCTTGTCCCAATTGCCCGCTGCCATCCTCCAATGGCTTTATCGGGCACTTCGGCAAACAGATTACGCAAAAAAAAATTTATTGCAAGAAGCAACCATTTTCTTGCAAATTTGCATTACTTGCATAATGTTTGCCTATGAACGACCAAAAGATCAGACGGCCGCGGCAGGCCGATATCGCTACATTGGCCGGCGTCTCCGTCTCCACGGTGTCGCGCGTTCTCGCCAATGAACCTGGCATCAGCGAAACCGTCCGCCGCCAGATATTGAAGGTGGCAGCCGAGCACGGCTATCCCGTCAAACCGGCTTCCGAAGCCGTTGCCGGCGGGCTGGCGCTGATTGCCAGCGACGGCGTCACCGGCACTCTCAGCGTCTTCTACGAAGCCATCGTCGACGGCCTGCGCGCCGGCGCTGCCGAAGCGGGCATGCCCTTCGACGTCCGGCTGGTCCGCGAGGATCGAACCACCCCGGATGCCGTGCGCGACTATATGCAGACGGCAGGCGCTGAAGGTCTCTTTCTCGTCGGCATCGATCCGAACGAGATGCTGCGCGGCTGGCTGCAAGCCAGCATGACGCCCACCGTTCTTGTCAACGGCACTGATCCAAGGATGCAGTTTGACGGTGTTTCGCCGGCTAATTTCTTTGGCGCCTACGAGGCCACCCGTCGGCTGACCGAAGCCGGGCATCGTCGCATCCTGCATCTCAGCGGCTCCCACCGCCACACGATCCGCGAGCGCGTGCGCGGTTTCGAGGCGGCGATCGCCGCCGTCCCCGGCGCCGAGGGCCGTCTGGTGTCCTTGACACTTCAAGGCAGCGCCATCCGCGAGGCACATGAACGCACGGCAGAAGCACTTGCCGAGAATGCCGGTTTTACCGCCGCCTTCTGCATGAATGATTTCATCGCCGTCGGCGTGCTCGAGGCTGTCACCGAGGCCGGCCTGCGCGTGCCGGAGGATTTCGCGATCGTCGGTTTCGACGATCTGCCCTGCGCGCTGATGACCAATCCGCGGCTGTCCACCATGCGCGTCGATCGTTCCGCCCTCGGGCGCGAGGCCGTGTCGCTGATGCTCGCCCGTTTCCGCAACAGGACGGCACCGGCGCGCCACATCTGCCAGGCGGTCATTCCCGTTCCGGGCGGAACTGTTCCGAATCCGAATGCCGAAAACCCGTGAGAGATGCGATGACCTATGATCCCGCCAGCGCCAACCCGCTTGCCGGCAATCCGCTGGAAACCCGCGCCGATATGAGCGGCGCCCTGCTTGCTCTCTTCAATCCGCTGCTTGCCTGTTTTTCGAAGGGCAATGCCCGCGTCACCCTCAATGGCGGCGGCGCCCATTTCGACCGGGCAGCGGCCGATCTCGAAGGGTTCGCCCGCCCGCTCTGGGGACTGGCGCCGTTTGGCGCCGGCGGTGGGAACTTTGCCCATTGGCATCGGTTTGCCGAGGGTCTCGCAAACGGCACCGATCCCGCCCATCCCGAATATTGGGGAACGGTCAATAGCCGCGATCAGCGGATGGTCGAGCTTGCCGCTCTCGGTTTTGCCCTGGCGCTGGTGCCGGAAAAGATCTGGGAGCCGCTCGATGCGCGCGCCCGCGGCAATGTCGTCGCCTACCTCAAGCATGTCAGGCAGTTCGACTATGCCGACAACAACTGGAAATTCTTCCGGATCTTCGTCGATATCGCACTCGATCGTCTCGGCGCCGATTTCGACCGCAGCCTGACGCGGCAATATCTCGAGGAGCTCGAAGGCTTCTATATCGGTGACGGCTGGTATCGCGACGGAAACGTGCGTCGCATCGACCATTACATTCCCTTTGCCATGCATTTTTATGGCCTGATCTATTCGAAGCTCGTCGATGACGATTATGCAAAACGCTACCGCGAACGCGCGGTCCTCTTCGCCCGGGATTTCCGCCACTGGTTTGCCGCTGACGGGGCGACGATCCCCTTCGGCCGCAGCCTGACCTATCGCTTCGCCTGCGCCGGCTTCTGGTCGGCGCTGGCCTTTGCCGATGTCGAGGCTCTGCCTTGGGGGGAGATCAAGCATCTCTGCCTTCAACATCTGCGCTGGTGGAAGGACAAGCCGATCGCCGATCGCGACGGCGTGCTGTCGATCGGCTTCGGCTATCCGAACCTCCTGATGTCGGAGAGCTACAATTCCGCCGGCTCGCCCTACTGGGCCTTCAAGGCCTTTCTGCCGCTGGCAATCCCCGATGATCATCCGTTCTGGACCGCTACGGAAAAGGAGCCGGAGCAGGCGCCTGTTGTCGTCGCCCAGCGTCACCCCGGCATGGTGATCATGCGGGCGGGCGGCGATGTCGTGGCCCTGTCTTCCGGCCAGGAAAACCTGCAGATGCGGTGCGGCACGGAAAAATACGCGAAGTTCGCTTATTCCGCTCGCTACGGCTTCAGTGTGGAGGCCGATGAGCGTGCCTTTGCGCTTGCCGCCTTCGATTCAGCACTTGCCTTCAGCGATGACGGGCTGCACTACCGCGTGCGCGAAACGAACGAGGAAGCCAAGCTCGCAGGCGACGTGCTGTATGCGAAATGGTCGCCTTTTGCCGATGTCGACGTCGAAACCTGGCTCGTGCCTGTCGCTCCCTGGCATATCCGCCTCCACCGGGTCAGGACAAGTCGGCCGCTGCGGATTGCCGAAGGCGGGTTTGCCATCGGCCGCCGGGATTTTGAGCTGGATACGCTGTCCGCTTCCGATGGGGTTGCCTATGCGATCGGCGACGCCGATTTCACCGGCATTCTCGATCTCGGCTCTTCGGTCAAGCGTTCGGGGCTCGTCCAGAAGGCAATGCCCAACACCAACGTGATTGTCGCGAAAACCCTCGTGCCGCAACTGCGCGGGCAGATTCCGGCCGGTGAAACAATTCTGGTGACGGCGGTGCTCGCGCTTGACGATCCCGCTGCTGTCTCGTCTGTCTGGACGATCCCGCCGAAAGCGCCTGACATTGCAGCGCTGGAGTCCCTGGTGAGGGAAAAGGGCGTGACAGTCAGCGCCATTGAGGCGCCGGGACACATGCCATGAGCCAGCCGGCCATTGTCCTTGCCATGCAACCGTCGCGCACGGAGCATGTCCTGCCGGATGAGGTCCGGCGCCGGCTGAGCGGCATCGGTCGCCTGCTGGATTCCAAGCCGCTGCAGCGCTTCGACGACGAGCGTGCGAGGCGTCTGCTGGCCGAAGCCGAAATCCTGATCACCGGCTGGGGCGCCCCCTATGTCGGGCCTGAAATCCCCGCCGCGGCGCCGCATCTTAAGCTCATCGTCCATGCGGCGGGCACGGTAAAGGGCGTTGTCGACGACGCCATCTTCGAAGCCGGTATCCCGGTCAGCCATTCGGCCGAGGCCAATGCTGTGCCGGTTGCCGAGTTCACGCTGGCGGCGATCATTTTCGCCGGCAAGCGTGCTTTCCGTTTCCGCGATCTCTACGTTGCCGACCGCAACCGCAATCGGACTCATCCGATGCAGCGCGAAGCGATCGGAAACTACCGCCGCACCGTCGGCATCGTCGGCGCGTCGCGCATCGGCCGGCGCGTCATCGAGCTCCTGAAACCCTTTGACTATAGACTGCTGCTCGCCGACCCGACGCTTGATGCCGCTGAGGCAGCCGGCCTCGGAACGGAAAAGGTCGATCTCGATGAATTGATGCGGCAGGCGGACATCGTTTCCTTGCATGCGCCGTCGCTGCCGTCGACACAGCATATGATCGATGCGCGAAGGCTGTCGCTGATGAAGGACGGTGCAACGCTCATCAACACGGCGCGCGGCATTCTCATCGATGAGGCCGCCCTGCTTTCGGTGCTGAAGACCGGCCGTATCGACGCGGTCCTCGATGTCACCGATCCGGAGATCCCTGAGGCGGGCTCGGCTTTCTACGATCTGCCGAATGTCTTTCTGACGCCGCATATCGCCGGCGCCATCGGGCTGGAACGGGCGCGCCTCGGCGAGATGGCCGTGGACGAGATAGAGCGCTTCGTGACCGGCCAGCCGCTGCTCTACCAGATCCACCAGGCAAATCTCGAAAACATCGCCTGAGGCGTCGAGCGGCTCAGGCGAAGGGTATCAGCGCGACGTCCTCAGCGAATTTGGCGAACCGTCATTGGCAAGTTCAGGCATGAGATCGGCAATATTGACCACCTTTCCGGTGCGCGAGCTCTCCAGCGCGGCAATGCCGCAGAGTACCGACATGGCACCCGCCCGCGTGCCGGCGCGCTGGGCGAGCCGGTCTTCCGTATCGGGCTTGAAGATCATGTTGCGCATCCGGTCGTCGCCGCCGTAATGGCCGCCGGTGAAATGCGGAACGACGATGCGCTCCACCGCCTCCTTACCATCAGGGAAATTGCGGATGAGGAGGATCGTGTCCTGCTTCGGCTCTTCCCAGGGCTGGGCCTCATATTGGCGAAGCTCGATGCGCCCTTTGGTGCCGTTGAAGGCAAGGTGATGGCCTTCGATCGGCTGGAAGGTGTTCAGCGAATAGGAGACATGGACATTGTTGCGGTAACGCAGCGACACCACCATCGTGTCGGGAATGTCGATGTCCTCGCGGAAGACGCAGCCGTCTCGGAAGTAGCCGTCGATCTTCGAGGGATCCTCGTAGAGCGAATCGAGGAAAGGATCGGCCTCGAGATCGAGGTAGTAGTCGCATTCATGCGCGTGCGGACAGAGCTTGCAGCGCGGGCCGCGGAACGGGCCCTTGCGGCCGTAATTCTGCAGGTCGGCGAAGGAGGTGACGGCATCGGGATCGCTGTCGAGGTACCAGTTCAGCAGATCGAAATGATGCGTCGCCTTGTGGACGAACAGGCTGCCGGAATTCTCCGTATAGGCATGCCAGCGGCGGAAATAATCGGCGCCGTGTTTGGTGTTCAGATACCAATGAAAATCGACTGACGTGACTCGGCCGATCTCGCCGGCATTCAGCAATTCCTTGATCTTCGCCGCCGTCGGCGCATAGCGATAGTTGAAGGACACGTCGACCCGGCGACCAGTGCGCTTTTCGGCATCCAGAATCCGGCGAATCTTCTCGACCGAGGTCGTCATTGGCTTTTCGGTAATGACGTCGATACCGGACTCCAGCGCCCGCACGACGATATCGTCATGCGTATGATCGGGCGTACAGACGATGACTAGATCCGGCTTCTGCTCAGCAAGCATCGAATCGATGTTTTCGTAGATCGGCGCATTGCTGCCGATCATGTTGCGGGCGCGTTCGCCACGCAGCGAATTCTTCTCGACGATCGCGGTCAGATCGACATGCTCGCGCCAGCCGGCAAGCAGATCCTTGCCCCACATGGTGGTGCCGCGGTTTCCCGTACCGATCAGGGCAAAACGGCGTTTCTCCATCGAATGATCCTCCTGCATGCGTGATGAAACAAATACTGAAATCAGGCCTAAAGCGCGTCGCGATCTTTCAGATTCGCTTGGCCAGCGCTCTAGGTTTTTGGTTTTCGCATGTCATGGTCCAAAACCGCTGTACACTTTTGCGCGACATGCCTTAGCAGCAGCTCCTGAAGCGCTCGACGCAGGTGGCGATCACTTCGTCGGCCGGGCGTTTCCACCAGTTCTCGGCCGAAAAGATCTCCACCTCCTGCGCGCCGAAGAACCCGGCGGCCTCCACCATCAGCCTTATGCCTTTGAGGTCGATCACGCCATCGCCCATCATGCCGCGGTCGAGCAGCATGTCCGTTGTCGGCACCAGCCAGTCGCAGATGTGATGGGCAAAGATGCGTTTCATGCGCCCGGCGCGGGCAATCTGGTTGGCAAGATCGGGGTCCCACCAGACATGGTAGACATCGACCGCAACGCCGACATCCTCGCCGAGCTGCTCGCACATATCGAGCGCCTGACCGAGTGTATTCACGCAGGCACGGTCGGCGGCATACATCGGATGCAGCGGCTCGATGGCGAGCTTTACGCCGGCAGCCCGCGCATGCGGCAGCACCGCGGCAATGCCGTCGAACACCATCTGGCGCGCAGCGACGATATCCTTCGACGCGCCCGGCAGGCCGCCGACGACGAGCACGAGGCAATCGGCTGAAAATGCCGCCGCCTCGTCGATCCCACGCCTGTTGTCGTCGAGGTTTCTCTGCCAGTCGGCATCGTTTGCCGCCGGGAAGAAGCCGCCGCGGCACAGCCCGGTCAGTTTGATGCCGTTCGATTTGACGATACGCACCGCCTCGTCGAGGCCGACCTTGGCGACTTGGTCGCGCCAGGGCGCGATCGCGGTGATGCCGTGTTTCAAGCAGATGTCCACGGCTTCTGCAAATCCGCATTGTTCGCGGATCGTCGCCAGATTGATCGAAAGTCCTTCGACCTGCATGTCATTCTCCTCCCATCACCTCAGCGCCTCAATTGACGCCGTGGACGGCGAGCACGTGGCGCATGCGGCTTGCGGCCAGTTCGGGATCGGCTAGAACCCGGGCCTTGTCGGCCAGGCGGAAGAGTTCGGCCAGATGCGTCAGCGAGCGCGTGCTCTGCTGGCCGCCGACCATGACGAAATGGTCCTGCAGGCCGTTGAGATAGGCGAGGAAGACGACGCCGGTCTTGTAGAAGCGGGTGGGCGCCTTGAAGATGTGGCGCGACAGCGGCACCGTCGGCTCCAGCAGGTCGAAGAATTCAAGATTGCTCTTGCGGCCGAGCGCCTCGAGGGCTGCCGAGGCAGCCGGCGCGATGGCATCGAAAATGCCGAGCAGCGCGTCGGAATGGCCCTCTTCGTCGCCGGCGATCAGTTCCGCATAGTTGAAATCGTCGCCGGTATACATCCGCACGCCTTTCGGCAGCCGGCGGCGCATCGCCACCTCCTTCTCCTTGGAGAGCAGCGAGATCTTGATGCCGTCGACCTTGTCGGCATGCGCCTCGATCACCTCGAGGCAGGTGGACATGGCTTCGATATGATCACTGTTGCCCCAGTAACCCTCGAGCGCCGGATCGAACATTTCGCCGAGCCAATGGATGATGACAGGTTCCTTGACCTGGCGAAGGATGCGGTCATAGACGTTTACATAGTCGTCCGGTCCTTTGGCGGCGGCGGCAAGCGCCCGGCTCGCCATCAGGATGATGCGACCACCGGCCGCCTCCACGGTTTCGATCTGCTCCTCATAGGCCCTGAGGATCGTGTCGATGGTGACGTCGGGTCCCGGCGTCAGATGATCGGTGCCGGCGCCGCAGGCGATCAGCGCGTCCTTTCGGCCGGCCGCCTCACCGAGCGCCCGGCGGATGAGGTCGCGCGCTTCCGGCCAGCCGAGGCCCATGCCGCGCTGCGCCGTATCCATCGCTTCGGCAACCCCGAGGCCGAGATCCCAGAGCCGATGGCGAAAGGCAAGTGTCCGCTCCCAGTCGATCGCCGGCGTCAGCCACGGATCGTTGTCGGCGAGCGGATCGGCGACCACATGGGCGGCGGCAAAGGCGATGCGCGGAAAGGCCTTGGCGTCGCGCTTGACGAGCGCGATCGGCGTGCCCGTCAGCGTGTAGGGGGCGATCTTGCCGTCGAGAGGGAGATTGATCGTCGTCACGGCTCAGAACTCCAGTGCGGGAACATCGAGCCAGCGGCGCTCGGCCCAGGATTTCAGGCCGAGTTCGGCAAGCTGTACGCCCTTGGCGCCAGCCTCCAGGCCATAGGGCCACGGCGCATCTTCGACGACATGGCGGATGAACATTTCCCACTGCGCCTTGAAGCCGTTGTCGAAGGCCTGTGTGTCGGGAACCTCGTCCCAGGTCTTGTAGAAGTCGATCGTTTGCGGCTGGTCCGGATTCCACACCGGCTTCGGCGTGTTGACGCGGTGCTGGCTCCAGCATTTCGTCAGGCCGGCGACGGCTGAACCATGTGTGCCGTCGACCTGGAATGTGACGAGGTCGTCGCGGCGGACGCGAACGGCCCAGGAGGAATTGATCTGCGCGATCGCACCGCCTTCGAGCTCGAAGGTCGCATAGGCCGCATCGTCCGTGTCGCAATCATAAGGCTTGCCCTGCTCGTCGATGCGGCGCGGAATATGCGTGGCACCGAGGCAGGATACGGCTTTAACTTCGCCGAACAGATTGTCGAGCACGTAGCGCCAGTGGCAGAGCATATCGAGGATGATGCCACCGCCGTCGCCCTTGCGATAGTTCCAGGAGGGGCGCTGGGCGGGCACGCCCCAATCGCCTTCGAAAACCCAGTAGCCGAATTCGCCGCGCACCGAGAGGATCTTGCCGAAGAAGCCGGAATCCCTGAGCAGGGCCAGCTTGCGCAGGCCGGGCAGGAAGAGCTTGTCCTGCACGACGCCGTGCTTGAGGCCGGAGCGGCGCGCCTTGCGGGCAAGGTCGAGTGCCACCTGCAGATCGTCGGAAATCGGCTTTTCGCAATAGACATGTTTGCCGGCATCGAGCGCCTTGGACAGCAGCTCGGCCCGCATCAGCGTCGTGCCGGCGTCGAAGAAGATCGTGTCGTCGGGATTGGCGAGAGCGGCATCGAGATCGGTCGACCAGCGCTTGATGCCATGCTTCTTCGCCAGCTCTTCCATCTTGGCGCCGTTGCGGCCGATAATGATCGGGTCGATCTCGAGTTTCTCGCCCGATTTCAGGGTGATGCCGCCCTGGTCGCGGAAGGCGAGGATAGAACGCACCAGATGTTGATTGTAACCCATGCGGCCGGTGACGCCGTGCAAGATGATCCCCAAGCGTGCCATGTTTTCCTCCCAGCAATCTATTGCGGCGGGAGCGGGCGTCCTGGCCCGGCCCTCCCAAGCCGGTAACTAAACAGTTACTTGATGGCAGAAGAGCGACGCGGCTGTCAATAGTCAAATCCGATTTTAGAAATTCAGCGCTTGATCGAGGCGAGCGTGACGTGGACGATATGTCTTTCCCAGGCGTTGAGATGGGTCGGCTCGATCAGGTCGCGGCCGAAGATCGTCGACAGCGTGTATTGGTTGGAGAGGTAGAAATAACCGAGCGAGGCGATCGTCAGGTAGACATGCAGAGGATCGGCGGTCTCGATGAAGACGCCCTGCTTCTTTCCTTGCTTGAGCACGTCCGAAAGCTCGCCGATCAGATGCGAATGCAATTCCTTGAGCCGGACGGACTGGCGCAGCCAGCGGGCCCGATGCAGATTTTCCGTGCCGAGCAGGCTGAGGAATTCCGGATGTTGGAGAAAATAACGCCAGGTGAAGAGTGCCAATTCGCCGATGCCTTCCTCGGGGCTGCGGTCGCCGATATGCAGCGCGCGCTCTGCGGTGCGAATGCCGACATAGGCTTCCTCGAGCACTCTGAGGTAGAGCTGCTCCTTGTCGCCGAAATAATGATAGAGCATGCGCTTATTGGTGCCGGCGCGCTCGGCGATCGCATCGACGCGAGCCCCACCCATGCCGTTTTCGGCAAATTCCCGGGTTGCGGCATCAAGGATAGCAGCGCGTGTCCGTTCCGGATCGCGTTGGGTCGTCCGTTCTGCCGATGGGCGTCGAGACCTTTTCTTTCCCCCATTCTCCCCGCTGTCGTTCATTTCTCCACCTCCGTCTTCACATGTTGCGCTCATAAGCCTTCGGTGCGAAATTGTAAAAACCGAATTTGAAGGGCCTGCGAGCGACACCGCTTGACACGTGCGCCGCTTTGCCCGTAGCTTGTAACCAATTAGTTATTTATGCAAGGGTAACTGGGTTCGGAAGCGTGTGGAGGCGCTTCCCTTTTGGAGGAGGAAAAAATGAGCCTACGTGTAAGCAGACGTAATTTCGTTGCGGGAGGAGCGACGCTTCTTTCGCTCTCGGCGCTGGGAACCAGCGCTTTGGCACAGGAAAAGCGCCTGCGTCTCCTATGGTGGGGTTCGCAGCCGCGCGCCGACCGAACCAACAAGGTATCGCAGCTCTATCAGGCGAAAAATCCGGGCACGTCGATCACCGGCGAATTCCTCGGCTGGGGCGACTACTGGCCGCGCCTTGCGACCCAGGTCGCTGGCCGCAACGCGCCCGACGTCATCCAGATGGATTACCGCTATATTGTCCAGTATGCGCGGCGCGGCGCGCTCGCCCCGCTCGAATCCTATATGCCGGCCAAGCTGAACCTCGACGATTTCGACAAGGCGCAGATCGAAGGCGGCAGCGTCGACGGCCATCTCTACGGCGTCAGCCTTGGGGCGAATTCGGCCGCTACGGTCCTGAACACCACCGCCTTCAAGGAAGCCGGCGTCGATCTGCCGACCCAGGCGACCACCTGGGAAGAATTCGCCCGCATGGGGGCTGAGATCACCAAGGCAGGCAAACGCAAGGGCATGTTCGGCATGGCCGACGGCAGCGGCGGCGAACCGCTGTTCGAAAACTGGCTGCGTCAGCGCGGCAAGGCGCTTTATACCGCCGACGGCAAGATCGCCTTCGACGTGGACGATGCCTCCGAATGGTACGACATGTGGGCCAAGTTCCGTGCGGCGGGCGCCTGCGTTCCTGCCGATGTCCAGGCCCTCGACAAGAACGATATCGACACCAACACGGTTTCGCTCGGCAAGTCGGCCGCCGGTTTTGCCCATTCCAACCAATTCGTCGCCTATCAGGCAATGAACAAGGACAAGCTGGCGCTGACCAACTACATGCGCGTCAAGGCGGATTCGAAGGGCGGCCATTATCGCAAGCCTTCGATGTTCTTCTCGGTCTCCGCCCAGTCGAAATCCGTGGACCTGGCCGTGGACTACGTCAATTTCTTCGTCAAGAACCCCGAGGCAGCGCTGCTGCTGGATGTCGAACGCGGAATTCCGGAATCGAAGGCCATGCGCGAAGTCGTGGCGGCGAAGCTTGATGAGAACGGCAAGGTTGCGCTGGCCTATGTCAGTGGCCTTGGCGATCTCGCCGGCAAATTGCCGCCGCCGCCGCCGGCCGGCGCCGGTGAAGGTGAGCTGATGTTACGCAACATCGCCGAACAGGTCGGCTTTGGACAGCTGTCTCCCTCAGACGGCGGCAAACAGCTTGTCGCTGAAATCACGCAGATTCTCGCACGAGGCTGATCCCGTATGAGCAATGCGATGCGCACGCCCGCAGGGGCCATAAATGTGGAAAGATATCAGGGGGCCGTGGCCGAAGGACGCTTCAGGCGTCTCTGGAATGCCAATGCTCCCGGCTATCTCTTCCTTCTTCCATGGCTCGTGGGCTTTTTCGGGCTGACGCTCGGGCCGGCCCTGATTTCGCTCTACCTCTCCTTCACCGACTTCGACATGCTTCAGTCGCCGCGGTGGGTGGGAATGGCGAATTACGTGCGCATCGCCACGGCGGATCCGAAATTCTCGGCTGCCATGCATGTCACCCTGACCTATGTCGTCTTCTCGGTGCCGTTCAAGCTGACCTTCGCCTTGCTGGTCGCCATGGCCCTGAACCGAGGCCTGCGCGGGCTGTCGATCTATCGTGCCATCTTCTATCTGCCGTCACTGCTGGGCGGTAGCGTGGCGATCGCCGTGCTCTGGCGTCAGCTTTTCGCCAGCGATGGCCTGGTCAATGCCGCGCTCTCGCATTTCGGCATCGAAGGTCCGAGCTGGATCTCGCATCCGAGCTATTCGATCTATACGCTGGTGGCTCTGTCCGTCTGGCAGTTCGGCTCGCCGATGATTATTTTCCTGGCCGGCCTGCGCCAGATCCCGCAGGATATGTATGAGGCGGCCAGCCTCGACGGCGCCTCGAAATTCCGGCAATTCTACAAGATCACCCTGCCACTTCTGACGCCGGTGATCTTTTTCAACGCCGTCGTCCAGACGATTGATGCTTTCAAGGCCTTCACGCCGGCCTTTATCATCTCAGGCGGCACCGGCGGTCCGATCAATTCGACCCTGTTCTACACGCTTTACCTCTATCAGGAAGCCTTCGGAAATTTCCGCATGGGCTATGCCTCGGCGCTCGCCTGGATCCTGGTGTTGATCATCGCGATCTTCACCGCCTTCTCCTTCCTGACCTCGCGTTATTGGGTGCACTACGATGACTGAGATGACCGCTTCCGTCACTGCGGCCAGGCCGCCATCCGACATCACCAAACGCAGCCTGCCGACGTCGCTCATCATCCACGCTCTGCTGATCGCCGCTTCACTTTTGATGCTCTATCCGCTGTTGTGGATGGTTTCGGCGTCGGTCAGGCCGGAGAACGAGATCTTCTCGTCGACCTCGTTCATCCCGTCGTCGATCGATTTCGCTTCCTATGCGCGCGGTTGGGTCGGCCTTGATGTCAGTTTCGGCCGGTTTTTCTGGAATTCGCTGGTCATCTCGCTGCTGGTGGTGATGGGCAATGTCATCGCCTGTTCGCTGACAGCCTTCGCCTTTGCGCGGCTGCGTTTTGTCGGCCGGAACTTCTGGTTCGCGATCATGCTCGGCACGCTGATGATCCCCTACCATGTGACGCTGATCCCGCAATATGTGCTTTTCCTCAACCTCGGCTGGGTGAACACCATCCTGCCGCTGGTTGTGCCGAAGTTCCTGGCTAGCGATGCCTTCTTCATCTTCCTCATGGTGCAGTTCTTCCGCGGTATCCCGCGCGAACTCGATGAGGCGGCGATGATGGATGGCTGCAGCGCCTGGCGCATCTACTGGAAGATCATGCTGCCGCTGTCGCTGCCGGTGCTGGCAACGGCAGCGATCTTCTCCTTTATCTGGACCTGGGACGATTTCTTCGGCCCGCTGATCTACCTGAACGACATGAACACCTATACGATCCAGCTCGGCCTGCGCACCTTCGTGGATTCCACCAGTGCATCGGATTGGGGCGGTTTGTTCGCCATGTCGACCCTGACGCTCGTGCCAGTGTTCTTCTTCTTCCTGTTCTTCCAGCGCCTGCTGATCGAGGGCATCGCCACGACGGGCATGAAGCGTTGATGACGATAACGGGAAAGAGCGACATGAGCATCAGGACGGTTGCGATCGTCGGCTGCGGTATCGGCCGCTCCCACATCGTCGAAGGCTACTTGCCGCATTCCGACAAGTTCAAGGTCGTGGCGATCTGCGACCTGAACGAGCAGCGCATGGCGGCGGTTGGCGACGAGTTCGGCATCGAACGGCGCACCACTTCCTTTGCGGAGCTGTTGGCCGACGACACGATCGACATCATCGATATCTGCACCCCTCCCGGCACCCATCTGGAACAGGTGATCGCGGCCCTTGCCGCCGGCAAGCATGTCGTCTGCGAAAAGCCGCTGACGGGCTCGCTTGCCGCTGTCGATACCATCATGGAAGCGGAAAAGACCGCCAAAGGCGTGCTGATGCCGATCTTCCAATATCGTTACGGCGACGGCATCCAGAAGGCCAAGCGGATTATCGACGCCGGTATTGCCGGCAAGCCCTATACCGCTTCGGTCGAAACCTTCTGGCTGCGCAAGCCGGAATATTACGCCGTGCCCTGGCGCGGCAAATGGGCGACGGAACTTGGCGGCGTGCTCGTCACCCATGCGCTGCATCTGCACGACATGCTGATGCATCTGATGGGTCCGGCGGCAAGGGTCTTCGGCCGCGTCGCCACCCGTGTCAACGATATCGAGGTAGAGGATTGTGCCTCCGCCAGCCTGCTGATGGAAAGCGGCGCCTTTGTCTCGCTGTCCTGCACGCTTGGTTCGCAGGAACAGATTAGCCGGCTGAGGCTGCACTTCGAGAATGTCACTTTCGAAAGCAGCCACGAGCCCTATACCCCCGGCAAGGACCCCTGGAAGATCATCGCTGCGAATGACGACGTGCAGGAGCAGATCGACAAGGTCGTTGGCGACTGGCAGCCGGTCGCGCCGCGTTTCACCACCCAGATGGGCCAGTTCCACGCTTTCCTCAGCGGCCATGCGCCGCTGCCGGTAACGAGCCGGGACGCCCGCCGCGCGCTGGAGCTCGTCACCGCAATCTACCAGTCTTCCGATAGCGGCGCCGACGTGCCGCTCCCGGTCGGTCCCGACAGCCCGAAATACGCCGATTGGCGCGCAAAAACGAAGTAACCGACAAAATAAAAAGAGAGGGTTTGAGAAGATGGCAACCAGTGTCGTTCTTCAGAAGGTCGAGAAGCGCTACGGCTCGCTGGATGTGATCCATGGCATCGACCTGACGATCGATCCCGGCGAATTCGTCGTTTTCGTCGGCCCCTCGGGCTGCGGAAAATCGACCCTGCTGCGCATGATCGCCGGTCTCGAGGAGATTACTGGCGGCGGGCTGCTGCTCGACAACGAGCGCATGAACGAGGTGGCGCCTGCCAAGCGCGGCATCGCCATGGTCTTCCAGTCCTATGCGCTCTATCCGCATATGTCGGTCTACAAGAACCTCGCCTTCGGCCTGGAGACGGCAGGTTACAAGAAGGCAGATATCCAGCCTAAGGTGAAGCGCGCCGCCGAGATATTGCAGATCGAGAAGCTCTTGGAGCGCAAGCCGAAGGCACTCTCCGGCGGCCAGCGCCAGCGTGTCGCGATCGGCCGTGCCATCGTGCGCGAGCCGCGGATCTTCCTGTTCGACGAGCCGTTGTCGAATCTCGATGCCGAATTGCGCGTGCAGATGCGCGTCGAGATCTCCCGCCTGCACCGCAGCCTCGGCAATACGATGATCTATGTCACCCATGACCAGGTCGAAGCCATGACGATGGCGGACAAGATCGTGGTGTTGAATTCCGGCCGTATCGAGCAGGTCGGCGCGCCGCTTGATCTCTACAACAACCCGGCCAACCGCTTCGTTGCCGGTTTCATCGGCAGCCCGAAGATGAATTTTTTGAAGGGCCGCATCGAGCAGGTCGGCGAGGCCGAAACCAGCATCCATGTCTGCGGCAATTCCGTCCGCCTGCCGCGCCGGCTGAAAGGCAAGGCGGGAGAGGAGGTCACCTTCGGCATCCGTCCCGAGCATCTTTCGCTGGCCGAAGGCGCCATCACGCTCTCGACCGTCAACGTCGATCTCGTCGAAAATCTCGGCGGCGCCACCATGCTCTATACCACGACGCCGGATAACCAGCTCCTGACCGTTGCGCTTGACGGCCAGCAGAAGGTGGAGCGCGGCGCCAATGTGAAGGCTTCCTTCGATCCGGCCCGCTGCCACGTGTTCGACGCGGCTGGCAAGACGATCTGACCCCACTCATAATTCCTTAAATCGGGATCGATTTAAGGATAAATTATGTAGTAATTCAAAGGTGTTAGAGCGCCTTTTGCATGTCTGAAAAGACGCGCGGCGCTGTAGCGGCCGCTTGACATCAGATCCTCCTCTGCCCCATCATTTCGGAAAGGGCTGAAGGGGATGAGCATGACGCCTGAAGATAGGATTCATGCGCTTGGCATCTGGCAGGGCCCGATCGCAATCTCGCCGATAGCAGGCGGCATCACCAACAGAAACTATCTGGTCAGCGATGCCGTCGCGCGATGCGTGGTCAGGCTCGGCACCGATATTCCGATCCATCACATCAGCCGTCAGAACGAGCTTGCCGCAAGCCGTGCCGCCCATGCCGCCGGCATATCGCCTGCCGTCATCCACCATTCGCCGGGCGTGCTGGTGCTCGAATATATCGAGGCGCGGGCGCTTTCGCCGGAGGATATCAGGACGCCTGATATGCTCGCCCGGGTCTTGCCCCTGGTGCGCGCCTGCCATCGCGACATCGCCCGGCATTTCCGCGGCCAGGCGATGATCTTCTGGGTCTTTCACGTTATCCGGGATTACGCTGCCAATCTGAAGGCGTCGCAGAGCAGCTATCTTCCTCTGCTGCCGGGGCTCGTCGGCAGGGCTGAGACGCTGGAAGAAGCGGCAGGGCCTTTCGAGATCGCCTTCGGCCACAACGACCTGCTGGCCGCCAACTTTCTCGATGACGGCAAGCGGCTGTGGCTGATCGACTGGGACTATGCCGGTTTCAACACGCCGCTTTTCGATCTTGGCGGATTGGCCTCCAACAACGAGCTCCCGGAAGCGGTCGAGCGCACGATGCTGGAGACCTATTTCGACCGGCCGCTGACCGATGATGTCAGCAGGCGATATGCCGCAATGAAATGCGCCTCGCTGCTGCGCGAGACGCTCTGGAGCATGATTTCGGAAATTCATTCCAGCATCGATTTCGATTATGCCGGCTACACAGCCGAAAATCTGGCGCGCTTCGAGCGCGCCTATCAAGCCTTTGAACAGGACCAATAAATGACGAAGGAATTACCGAAGACGGCGAAAGCCGTGGTCATCGGCGGCGGCATTATCGGCTGCTCGACAGCCTATCATCTCGGCAAACTTGGCTGGACCGATACCGTGCTGCTGGAGCGCAAGAAGCTTACCTCGGGCACCACCTTCCACGCCGCCGGCCTTGTCGGCCAGCTGCGCACCAGCGCCAATATCACCCAGCTTCTCGGCTATTCCGTCGATCTCTACAAGCGGCTGGAGGCGGAAACGGGTCTCGGCACCGGCTGGAAGATGAATGGCGGCCTGCGCCTTGCCTGCAACGAGGAACGCTGGACCGAGGTCAGGCGCCAGGCGACCACCGCCCAGTCCTTCGGCCTCGAAATGCAGTTGCTGACCCCGCAGGAAGCCTTCGATCTCTGGCCGCTGATGATTGTGGACGATCTCGTCGGCGCTGCTTTCCTGCCGACCGACGGTCAGGCCAATCCCTCCGACATCACCCAGGCGCTGGCAAGGGGCGCCCGCATGTCGGGCGTTTCGATCTTCGAGGATATCGAAGTCCTCGACCTCGAAATCGAAAAGGGGAGGATTCGTGCCGTCATCACGGCGCAAGGGCGCATCGAATGCGAGCGCGTCGTCGTTTGTGCCGGCCAATGGACGCGCGCCTTCGCGGCCCGCTTCGGCGTCAACGTGCCGCTGGTCTCCGTCGAGCATCAATACATCATCACCGAATCCTTCGGCGTGCCATCCAACCTGCCGACCCTGCGCGATCCCGATCGCCTGACCTATTACAAGGAGGAGGTCGGCGGCATCGTCATGGGCGGCTACGAGCCGAACCCCATTCCCTGGGCGGCAAACGGCATCCCCGAAGGTTTCCATTACACGCTGCTCGACAGCAATTTCGACCATTTCGAGCAGATCATGGAACAGGCGCTCGGCCGCGTTCCGGCGCTGGAGAATGTCGGCGTCAAGCAGCTGCTGAACGGCCCGGAAAGCTTCACGCCGGATGGCAACTTCATTCTCGGCGAAGCGCCGGAGCTGAAGAATTTCTTCGTCGGCGCCGGTTTCAACGCTTTCGGCATCGCTTCGGCCGGCGGCGCCGGCATGGCGCTTGCCGAATGGGTGACGAAGGGCGAACCGCCCTATGATCTCTGGCCAGTCGATATTCGCCGTTTCGGCCGTCCGCATTTCGATACCGACTGGGTGCGGACACGCACGCTCGAAGCCTACGGCAAACATTACACCATGGCCTGGCCGTTCGAGGAACATTCGAGCGGCCGCCCCTGCCGCAAATCGCCGCTCTATGACCGGCTGAAGGCGCAGGGTGCCTGTTTCGGCGAAAAGCTCGGCTGGGAGCGGCCGAACTGGTTTGCCGATCTCTTCGCCAACGAGGAGCCGAAGGATATCTACAGCTATGCCAGGCAGAACTGGTTCGATGCCGTCGGCCGCGAGCACAAGGCGGTGCGCGAAGCGGCCGTCATCTTCGACCAGACCTCCTTTGCCAAATTCGTGCTGAAGGGCAGGGATGCCGAGGCAGCGCTGTCCTGGATCGCCTCCAACGATGTCGCAAGGCCGGTGGGATCGCTTGTCTACACGCAGATGCTGAACGACAAGGGCGGCATCGAGTGCGACGTGACGGTCGCCCGCATCGCCGAGAACGAATATTACATCGTCACCGGTACCGGTTTCGCCACCCATGACTTCGATTGGATCGCCCGCAATATCCCGGCGGACATGCATGCCGAGCTGGTCGACGTCACATCCGCCTATTCCGTGCTGTCGCTGATGGGACCGAATTCCCGCGCCGTGCTGGAAAAGGTGACGGGCAGCGACGTCTCGAATGCAGCCTTCCCCTTCGGCAAGGTCAGGACCATCGGCATTGCAGGCTGCCCTGTGCGGGCGCTGCGCATCACCTATGTCGGCGAGCTTGGCTACGAGCTGCATGTTCCCATTGAATACGCGACCACGGTCTATGACGTGCTGATGGCCGCTGGCGGTGAACTCGGCCTCGTCAATGCCGGCTACCGCGCCATTGAGAGCTGCCGCCTGGAAAAGGGTTATCGCGCCTGGGGCTCGGATATCGGTCCCGACCATACGCCTGTTGAAGCCGGTCTCGGCTGGGCGGTGAAGATGCGGAGGAATATCCCGTTCCGCGGCCGTGAGGCGATCGAGCGGCAGCTTGCGGGAGGCGTGAAGAAACGCCTCGCCTGCTTCATTCCGGAGGATGCTAATGCCGTGCTGCTCGGCCGCGAAACGATCTATCGCGACGGCAAGCGCGTCGGCTGGCTGTCGAGCGGCGGCTTCGGCTATACGCTGGGCAAACCGATCGGTTACGGCTACGTCCGCAACCCCGATGGCGTCACCGAGGATTTCGTCCTCTCCGGCACCTATGAGCTTGACGTCGCGCGGGAACGCATCCCCTGCAAGGTATCGCTGTCGCCGCTCTACGATCCCGATATGGCGCGGGTGAAAGCCTGACGAACTCGACCTGGTTCTTTGCGACCGAAGCTTTGAGGACAGGGATGACGAGGAGAGGGCACGCCGTGTGAGCCCCCCTCTGCCCTGCCGGGCATCTCCCCCACAGGTGGGGAGATTACAAGTGGCTTGAACCATCCTACCCATCTATCGTTTCGCCGTGCTGGACGTTTATTGTTTGGGGAAGCCGGTGCGCCCAGCCAATCTCCCCACCTGTGGGGGAGATGCCCGGCAGGGCAGAGGGGGTCACACGGCGTGCCCTCGCCTCATCATTCCCAGCCGAAGCGAGTCTATCTCGGAAAGACTCCAAGCCTCAAAACAGCGGCAGCCGGTCGTCCTGGATCAGGATCTCCAGCTTGTCTGACACATCCTGCGTCCACGCCCGATTTCCTGTCAAAGCTGCCGGGAAGAGTCCCGGAAGTGTGAAAAGAGCCGCCGAAATCGCTAAACCAGTGCGCGGAACATCGGCGATGAGGGCGGCAATTTCCGCCGCACGGGGATCGCGCAGTTCATAACGCTCACCATTGCCGTGCTCGCCGATCGCATAGCGCATCCATGCGGCAACGGCGATCGCATAGGTCTCCGCCTTGTCGCCATGCGCCAGTGCCTCGGTTGCCGGTTCCAGCAGCCGCTGCGGCAGTTTCTGCGTGCCGTCCATGGCGATCTGGTAGGTGCGATGGGCGATCGCCTTGTTTGCAAAGCGCGCTATCAAATCGCTGGCATAGTCATCGAGGTCGATGCCGGGAACCGCATCGAGTGTTCTCGCGGCCGCATGCATGTGGCGGTAGGCAAGTGCTGCCAGGGCTGCATCGTCCATCACGTCGCGGATGAATTCATAGCCGCCGATATAACCGAGATAGGCGAGCAGCGAATGGGCACCGTTCAGCATCCTCAGCTTCATCTTTTCGTAGGCCGAGACTTCCTCGACCATCAGCGCGCCGCGCACCTTTTCCCAGGCCGGCCGGCCATTGGCGAAATGATCTTCGATGACCCACTGCGTAAAAGGCTCTGTCTCGACCGCCGCCATGTCGGTGCGGCCCGTCAGCCGCTCGGCATCGGCATAGGTCGCTTCGGTGCTTGCCGGCGTGATGCGGTCGACCATCGTCGAAGGGAAGGGCACATTCGCTTCGATCCAGCGATGCAGGTCGGGATCGATGCGCGAGGTGAATTCAAGCACGAGGCGTTTCAGAACCGCGCCGTTGCTCGGCAGGTTGTCGCAGCTGAGCGGCGTAAAGGGCGCGATCCCCTTCTGCCGGCGGCGCGCAAGGCCTTCCACGAGGTAGCCGATGACGCCGCGCGGCGCATGCCGGCTGGCGAGATCGGCAACAATATCGGGGTGCTTCAGGTCGAGGCCGCCGGTTGCCGGATCGAAACCATAGGCCTTCTCCGTCACCGTCATGCTGACGATGCGGATAGCGGAATCTTCGAGCCGCGCCAGCAGACCGGCCGGATCGCGCGGCGCCACATGCGCCTTCAGGATCGAACCGATCACCTCAGCCGTCGTGCCCGAGCTGTCGCGGATCAGCGTCGTATAAAGCCCGTTCTGAGCGCTCAGATTGTCGGCGACATCGGGCGTTCGCAGGCTTGCTACCTCGATGCCCCAGTCGCCGCCTGCGGCTGCGAGCGCACCATCGGTAAACGGTGCGAAATGCGCGCGGAAGAAGGCGCCCGGCCCGAGATGCAGGATGCCGCTTTTCAGCTGGTCGCGGTCATAGGCGGGAAGCTTCGCCGTCGGGGCGAGGCCGGAAAGCGTCTGCAGTCGTTCGGTCACAGCTTGTAGGCCTTCTTTGCATTGCCATAGGAGAGCTCGCCCGCGACGATCTCGGCTTCCCGCTTGGAAATCCGGTGCTCGGCGGCAAGCTGGGCGAGGAAGCGACAGACTTCGCGGCGCCAGACGTCATGCCGGGCCGGGATCGAAAGCAGCGCGCGCGTATCGTCGTTGAAACCTGCCATATTGGCAAAACCTGCCGTTTCCGCAACCTGGTCGAGATAGCGTCGGATGCCGTTCGGGCTGTCGTAGAACCACCAGGGCGGGCCGATCATCAGGCAGGGCCAGTGGCCAGCCATCGGCGCCAGCTCGCGTGCATAGGTCGTCTCGTCGAGCGTGAAGAGCAGCACACGCAAACCCGGTGCGTGGCCATATTTTGATAGCAGCGCATTCAGGCCGCCGACCCAGTCCGTGCGTGTCGGGATATCGGCGCCCATATTGGCGCCGCGCGTCGCAAAGAGCCCGCGGTCGGTATTGCGCCTGGAGCCGGCGTGGATCTGCATCACCATGCCGTCTTCGGCCGAAAGCCCGGCCATCTCGGTCATCATCTGGCCGCGGAAGAGCTCGGCCTCTTCAGGCGAAAGCGGACCCTTCAGCGCCTTGTCGAGCAGCGCCTGTTTTTCCGCAGGCGGCAGATCTGATGTAAAGGCTGTCGGCACGCCGTGATCGGTCGCGGTGGCGCCGAACTGGCGGAAATAGGCGCGCTGGCGCCGGTGCGCTTCGATCAGGCCCTCCCAGCGCGTCACCTCAGTGCCGGTGATTTCTCCGAACTTGATGAGATTGTCGCGGAAGCCGACGGCGTCGGGATCGGTGACGCTGTCCGGCCTGTAGGTGGTGCGCACCTTGCCGATCCAGCCGTCCGCCGCCAACTTCTGGTGATGCGCCAGCGGGTCGAGCGCCCCATCCGTTGTCGCGATCGTTTCGATGCCGAATCGCTGATGCAGCGCCCGCGGGCGGAATTCGGGAAGGGCAAGCTGGGCATTGATATGGTCGTACAGCGCATCGGCATTGTCAGACGTCAGCGGCTCGGTGCAGCCGAGCACGGCCGACATGGCGTGGTCGACCCAGAGGCTCGATGGCGTCCCTCGGAAAAGGTGGTAGTGCGCGGCAAAGGTCCGCCAGATCGCCCGTCCCTCAGCCACCGGTTTGCCGTCGAGCCGCGGCACGCCGAGCTCGTCCAAGGTGACGCCGACGCTGTGCAGCATGCGGAAGAGATAGTGATCGGGAATGACCAGCAGCGAGGCCGCGTCTTCGAAGGGCTTGTCGTCGGCAAACCAGGAGGGTTCGGTATGCCCGTGCGGGCTGACGATCGGAAGATTGCGCACCGTCTCGTAAAGGTCTCGCGCGATGGTCCGTGTTGCCGGATCAGCCGGAAAAAGCCGGTCCGGATGAAGAAAGCCGTTTCCTGCATCCATCAGTATTCCTCCCTGATGGATAACGGCCTACCCCACAACATCAGGCACGGCAAGGTCTTTTAGTAACCAAACGGTACAGTTTGCGCGTGGCCGCGCTGGCCATGGAAAGCATTGACGAGGCGGCCTATTTCCGCTTTGAGAGAACCATCTGTTCTGCCGGTTTCGGCAAAGGAGCATCGATGTCCGACGAGACGAACCGTATCACCCAGCTGGAAGAAATGTTGGCCCACCAGGCAAAGACGATCGAAGAGCTTTCCGATCAGCTCGCCGAGCAATGGAAGATCGTGGAGCAGATGCGCACCAAGCTCGACCGGCTGACCGAACGCTTCCTTTCGCTGGAGGAGCAGTCGCTGGACGCGCCGGCGATCACCCGCCCGCCGCACTATTGACGACACGCGGCGCAATGCCGCGTGCCCGCTGGGGTGTCTTGCGCCGTAGGACGGCGGATCAGACGCCGCCGATGCAGAGATATTTCATTTCCAGATAGTCGTCGGCGCCGTGGCGCGAGCCTTCGCGGCCGAGGCCGGATTGCTTGATGCCGCCGAAAGGCGCGGTCTCGGACGACATGATGCCGGTATTGATGCCGATCATCCCGTACTCCAGCGCTTCCGCCACCCGCCAGACCTTCTTCAGGTCGCCGGCGTAGAAATAGGCGGCGAGGCCGAATTCCGTATCATTGGCCTGGGCGATGACATCCTCGATGGTCTCGAAGCGAAAGAGCGGCGCCACCGGCCCGAAGGTCTCCTCGCGCGCCACTTTCATGCCGCGCGCAACGCCGGTCAGCACCGTCGGCGTGAAGAAGGTGCCGGCGCCGTCGATGCGCTTGCCGCCGGTCAGCACCTTGGCGCCCTTGGCAAGCGCGTCGCTGACATGGTCTTCCACCTTGGCAAGGCCTTGCGCGTCGATTAGCGGCCCGATCACGACACCCGGCTTGAAGCCGTCGCCGACCGACATCTCGGCGACCTTGGCGGCAAGCTTGGCGGCGAAGGTGTCATAGACGTTCGACTGGACGTAGAGGCGGTTGGCGCAGACGCAAGTCTGGCCGGCATTGCGGTATTTGGAGGCGATCGCGCCTTCGACGGCAGCGTCGAGATCGGCATCGTCGAAGACGATGAAGGGCGCATTGCCGCCGAGCTCCAGGCTCACCTTCTTGATCTGGTCGGCGCACTGCCGCATCAGGATGCGGCCGACCTCGGTCGAGCCGGTGAAGCTGATCTTGCGCACCTTTTCGTTGCCGCAGAGCTCGCGGCCGATCGCCGGACCGTCGACCCCGACGATGACGTTGAAGACGCCGGCCGGAATGCCGGCCTGCTCGGCGAGCACGGCAAGGGCGATCGCCGTCAGCGGCGTCTGTTCGGCGGGCTTCGACACCACGGTGCAGCCGACGGCCAGCGCCGGAGCGATCTTGCGGGTGATCATCGCCGCCGGGAAGTTCCACGGCGTGATCGTGCCGACGACGCCGACCGGCTGTCGGATGACGATCATCCGCTTGTCTTGGGAAGGCGCGGGGATCGTCTCGCCATAGATGCGTTTGGCCTCTTCCGCATACCATTCGATATAGGCCGCGGCATAAAGGATCTCGCCGCGCGCTTCCGGGAACGGCTTGCCCATTTCGGCAGTCAGGATCGCGGCGAGTTCGTCGGCATTGGCAACCATCAGGTCGAACCATTTGCGCAGGATCGCGCTGCGCTCCTTGGCCGGACGGGCCGCCCAGGCCGGCTGGGCGGCATGGGCCGCATCGATTGCCGTCCGCGTCTCGGCAGCGCCCATATCGGGCAATGAGGCGAGCAGCTCGCCGGTTGCCGGGTTCAGCACGTCAAAAGTCCGAGTGGCATCGCCTGATGTCCAGACCCCGTCGATATAGCCGGCATCGCGCAGCAGGGGCGAGGAGAAGGGAACGTGCTTAGTCAGTGCGGTGGTGAAAGCCATGTCATAACCTCCGTGGGAGTGCGGCTGCCGGTTGCCGGCAGCCATTGAAATCCAGTTCCGGTGCGATCACTTGGCCGCGCTCGCTTCCAGCATCGAGGCTTCGAGAATATCGAGCGCCTCGCCGAGGATCTCGTCCTGGATGGTGATTGGCGCAAGAAAGCGGATGACGTTACCGTGGACACCGCAGGTGAGCAGGATCAGGCCCTTGTCGAGCGCGATCAGCCGCACCCGGTTGGCGAATTCCGCACTCGGCAGTCCCGTCGTCCGGTCGTTGAATTCGACGGCGTTCATGAAGCCCGGCCCGCGGATATCGACGATCTCGGGCACCGTCTCGCGCAACGATTCCAGCCGCTGCTTCAGCCGTCCGCCAAGCTGGTTGGCGCGGTTGCAGAGATCTTCCTCGACAATGACGTCGAGCACGGCATGGGCGGCCGCGATCCCGAGTGGATTGCCGCCATAGGTGCCGCCGAGCCCGCCCGGTCCTGGCGCATCCATGATTTCGGCGCGGCCGGTGACGGCGGCGAGCGGAAAGCCGCCGGCCAGGCTCTTTGCCATCGTCGTCAGGTCGGGCGCCACTTCGTGGTGGTCCATTGCGAACATCCTGCCGGTGCGGGCGAAACCGGTCTGCACCTCGTCGGCGATCAGCAGGATGCCGTCCTGGTCGCAGAGTTCGCGCAGCGCCTTCATGAAGGCGGCAGGTGCGGCGTAGAAGCCGCCTTCGCCCTGCACCGGCTCGATGATGATGGCGGCGACGCGCTGCGGATCGACATCGGCGGCGAAGAGCTTCTTCAGTGCCGCCAGCGACTGGTCGGCGGTAACGCCGTGCAGCTCGACCGGGAAGGGAACGTGGAACACGTCGCCCGGCATCGCGCCGAAGCCGACCTTATAGGGCACGACCTTGCCGGTCAGCGCCATGCCCATGAAGGTGCGGCCATGGAAGCCGCCGCCAAAGGCGATGACGCCCGAGCGGCCGGTTGCGGCACGGGCGATCTTGACGGCGTTCTCAACCGCTTCGGCGCCCGTGGTGACGAAGATCGTCTTCTTCTCAAAATCTCCAGGCAGCAGCGCGTTCAGCCGCTCGGCAAGGTGTACGTAGCTTTCGTAAGGCACCACCTGATGGCAGGTATGGGTGAAGCGATCGAGCTGATCCTTGACCGCCGCGATGACCCGGGGGTGACGGTGGCCGGTGTTGAGAACGGCGATGCCGGCGGCGAAATCGATGTAGCGGCGGCCTTCCTTGTCCCAGATCTCGGCATTCTCTGCACGATCCGCATAGATCTGGGTCGTCATGCCGACGCCGCGTGAAATAGCGGCGTTCTTCCGGTCCGTCAGGCTTGTCGTCTTCATCGATGGCTCCTCCGCTGAAAAGTTTGAGAACTATCTTGCATATCTTCTGCAAGGTGAATACAAAACACCTACATTTTTCCTGCAAGAAAACAAGCGGCATTTTTTGCTTCAAACATCACGTTTTTTGATGAAAGCTCTGGGGCGATCGGAATCAGGGATATTGGCGGATGAACGATAACGGGCCTGTGCGCTACAAGGTGGCGGAAGCCGCGCGGCTGGCGGGCGTTTCGGCCTCGACGCTACGCCTCTGGGAAAGCCAGGGTCTGGTGGTTCCCGGCCGTTCGCAAACCGGTCATCGGCAATACAGCGCCGACGATGTGGCGCGGTTGAAGCGCATCTCCTGGTATCGTGTCGAGCGCGGCCTCAATCCCGCGGCAATCCGCGAGGCGCTGGAGAGCGAGGAGCCTTCCGCCGATGGCGCTGAGACAAGCCAGGATGGCGGCCTCGGCCGCAAACTGCGCAGCCTGCGCCATGCGAGCGGCAAGACGCTCGATCAGGTGGCCGGCGACATCGGCGTCAGCTCTTCGACGCTCTCGACGCTGGAGCGCACCTCGCAGGGCGTCAGTTTCAAGACGCTGCACGATCTCGCCGAATATTACGGCACCACCGTCTCCCGCCTCTCCGGTGAAGAAAGCGGGGACGTGCCGGCGCTGGTGCGCGCCGGCGAATGGCGCAAGTGGCCCGAAACAACCCCGGGCGTCGCGGTGCAGCTCCTTGCCGAAGGCCGCAGGATGATGGACTGCCACCGTTTCGTGCTGGCGCCGGGGGCTGCCAGCGAAGGCGCCTATCGCCACGAGGGCGAGGAATTCATGCATGTTCTGTCCGGCCGGCTCGAACTGGTGCTCGACAGCGATCAGTTCTTCGATCTCGGGCCTGGCGATTCACTTTATTTCGAAAGCCGCCGCGACCATTCCTGGCGCAACCGCCACGATGGCGAAACCGTGCTTCTCTGGATCAACACCCCGCCGACATTCTGAACGGCTAACACGATGCGGAGACGAAATGAGGTAGAGCGTCCTTTGTGCGTCCAGGAGGACGCACGGCGCTCCAGCGGCTGGAAAGCGGTTTCGCACTCTGCGCCATTGCGCTATAGCGCTGCTGGATAAATTCTTAAATCGGAATCGATTTCAGGATAAAATCAAGCAGCCATTCAAAGTGCTACAGCGTCCTTTGCGCGTCATAAGAGACGCGCGGCGCTGTGGGGGATGCATTCGAACGAAAGACAATCTCATGGCAGCGACCATACGTTATCACGAAGGCGATATTTCCGCGGCCGATGCATCCCGCTACACCGGCGCGATTGCGATCGACACCGAAACACTCGGCCTTGTGCCGCGCCGCGACCGGCTCTGTGTCGTCCAGCTTTCGCCGGGTGACGGCACCGCCGATATCATCCGCATCGCCGCCGGCCAGAAAGAGGCGCCCAATCTCGTCGCCCTGCTCGAAGACCCTACCCATCAGAAGATCTTTCATTACGGTCGCTTCGATATTGCCGTGCTCTTCCATACCTTCGGTGTCACGACGACCCGGGTTTTCTGCACCAAGATCGCCTCGCGCCTGATCCGGACCTATACGGATCGCCACGGCCTCAAGGACAATCTCAAGGAGATGCTCGACGTCGATGTCTCCAAGGCGCAGCAATCTTCCGATTGGGCGGCCGAGACGCTGTCCCCGGCCCAGCTCGAATATGCCGCCTCCGACGTGCTTTATCTGCATGCATTGCGCGACAAGCTGACGGAACGCCTGATCCGCGATGGCCGCTACGATCATGCGACGGCCTGCTTCGAATTCCTGCCGACCCGCGCCAAGCTCGACCTGCTCGGCTGGGAAGATGCCGATATCTTCGCCCATAGCTGAGCGAATTGCCTTCATTCTGCGTTTGCGAATGGGCGTACGGCAGGCTTGCCGGCGGCCGTTAGCGATTCGTTAACGCCTGTTCATTAATATTCCTGTTAATTTTTATGCATTTCGATGACGCCGGAACTGCGTCATGCGGACAGGAGGATCTGCTGGGATGCAAGGGGACCGGATGAGCGCGGTCCTTTTCTAGAGCCTGCTTTCATCGTCACTTTACGAAAGGAGCATGCCATGTTGACTCCCGTTCGTGCAGCGTCCAATGCAAGCTTTTCGTCCCAGAGTCAGACAGCGGCGATCGTCGCCAGTGGTCTCGGCCAATCGGTGATTGCCCCCGCGCCTGTCAACGCAGTCGAGGCCGCCGACCTCAATTCCGCCATTGCCGGCAAGCTCAATATTCTGCTCCTTGCGGCGCGCGAGCGCATGGTCGAAGCCCTTTTCGATGTCATCGACGCGGCAGGCCGCTCGATCTCGCTGGAGCGTGGCGAGGACGAGAGCAATCTTGCCTTCGCCTCTCGGCTCGCCGATGCCATCCGGCGACTGCCAACCGCCAGGATCGACGAGGTCGAGCGCCAGCTCACCGAGAATGGGCATAGCGTGCCGCTCCGGACGATCGCCGAGGCCCTGAAGAACCCGACAGGTCCTGAAGCCGCCCGCGTCGTCGCCTATCTGGAGATCGTCCGCTATAAGGATCGCGATCTCGCCGCCCGCGCCGTCGTCCGCTCCTATGGGCAGAACGATGCATCGCCGATGCGCGCCGAAGCTCGCCCCGAGATCCGGCTGCCCGAGGTAAGGCTGCATGAGGACAGCCTGCCTGCTGCCATGCACCAGCCGGCAGACACGGCGCCCGCGTCAGCCGATTCGCTGATCGAGGCCGCAGCTTCGGCGACCGTCGAGGAAGCGGTCATCGCCGAAGCCGTGGAAGCTGCCGATCCGGAATCGCCGAAGGCTGAGAACCGGGCTCAATCCGCCCCTGTCACGGCAAGGGAGATCGCCCCGGAAAAATCTGCACCGCGGGAGATCGAAGCCGGGCAACCGTTGCCGACGGAAGCCGCAGCGGCAGACGATACGCAGGCAACGCCGGAGCCGGCTGCCGTCCAACCCCGCGCGATGCCGGAAAAAGTCGATCCAGTCATTCCCAGGAACTGGGCAGGAATTGTCGCCTCGATGACCGAAGAAGTCTCCGAGATGATCGTCACCATCATCCGCGAACAAGACGTCCAGACCGTGTTGGAGGATGTTCCCGTCGAGGCGGCAGTGGAGATCGATACGATCCTCGACGACGCCGTCATCAGCGATGCGACCGAAACCCTGACCAGGCAGCCGGCCGAATTCACCGCACCCGATGCTCGCCAATCCGCAGCACTCCGCCCATCGCAGATGGATATCGAGGCCGCGGCTGCGGCCGCCCGTCAGCCGAAAGAAATCTCCGCGCAACCGCAGATGAGGCCGGTTCCCGAGACGGCCGAGGCTTCCTATGTGCCGTTGGCGGCAAGGATGCCGGAGGGATTTGCCTATAGTCAGCTGCCCTACCAGTTCGCCAAGGATACGCCGTCGAACGAGAAGGCAGGCGAAACGCACCACCAGCATCAGCACCACCGTGACGACGCGTCCGAGGATCAGCAGCAGGCGCAGTCCGGCGGCGGCGATGCCGAACCCGACGCTGAAGAAACCGCCGCCGCACCCGAGCGGAGGACGCCAAGGATGATCGATGCCGAACCATCGGTCTATCAGCCAGGCGAGGCCGACGACCCGGTCTATGCGCTCTATCAGCGCATGGTCGGCTGGGAATAGAGCAATTCCAGGAAAAGTGCGAAGCGGTTTTCCGTCCGGGATTGCGTAAAAACAAGAGGATAGAGCGGTTCTGGGCTCCGTTAAAAGCTGAACCGCTCTAGCACTTTTATCGCCTGAAAATGAAGAACCCGCCGGATCGCTCCGGCGGGTTCTTCAATTCAAAGGCGGATGCGAGGCTTATTCGCCGCCGCGGTTCTTCAGGGCTGCGCCCAAGATGTCGCCGAGCGAAGCGCCGCTGTCGGACGAACCGAACTGGGCAACGGCTTCCTTCTCTTCCGCAATCTCCAGAGCCTTGATGGACAGCATGATCTTGCGGTCCTTCTTGGAGAAGTTGGTGACGCGGGCGTCGAACACCTGGCCGACCGAGAAACGCTCGGGGCGCTGCTCGTCGCGGTCGCGGGCGAGGTCGGCACGGCGGATGAAGGAAGTGATGTCCTCGTGGTTGACGAGCTTCACTTCGACACCACCGTCGTTGACCGCGATGACTTCGCAGGAAACGACTGCATTCTTGCGCAGGTCGCCAGAAGCAGCGGCGTCGCCGACTGCATCCTTGCCGAGCTGCTTGATGCCGAGCGAGATGCGTTCCTTCTCGACATCGACGTCGAGAACGACGGCCTTGACGACGTCACCCTTGTTGAACTCCTCGATGACCTGTTCGCCTGGACGGTTCCAGTCGAGGTCGGAGAGGTGCACCATGCCGTCGACATCGCCGTCGAGGCCGATGAACAGGCCGAATTCGGTCTTGTTCTTGACTTCGCCTTCGACTTCAGTGCCAGCCGGATGGCTGCGGGCGAATGCTGCCCACGGATTTTCCAGCGTCTGCTTGAGGCCGAGCGAAATACGGCGCTTGGACGGATCGACTTCGAGAACGACGACTTCGACTTCCTGGCTCGTGGACAGGATCTTGCCGGGGTGAACGTTCTTCTTGGTCCAGGACATTTCCGAGATGTGGATCAGGCCTTCGATGCCCGGCTCCAGCTCGACGAATGCACCGTAGTCGGTGATATTCGTGACGGTACCGGAAATCTTCTTGCCTTCCGGATACTTGGCCTGGATGCCATCCCACGGATCGCTCTCGAGCTGCTTCATGCCGAGCGAGATACGGTGGGTTTCCTGGTTGATGCGGATGATCTGAACCTTGACCTGCTGGCCGATGTTCAGGATTTCCGACGGATGGTTCACACGGCGCCATGCCATGTCGGTGACGTGCAGCAGGCCGTCGATGCCGCCGAGGTCAACGAACGCACCATAATCGGTGATGTTCTTGACGACGCCGTCAACAACCTGGCCTTCTTCGAGGTTCTGAACGATTTCAGAACGCTGCTCGGCACGGGATTCTTCCAGAACCGTACGGCGCGAAACCACGATGTTGCCGCGGCGCTTGTCCATCTTGAGGATTTCGAAGGGCTGCGGATTGTGCATCAGCGGGGTGACGTCGCGGATCGGGCGAATATCGACCTGAGAACGCGGCAGGAAGGCGATCGCACCGTCGAGGTCGACCGTGAAGCCGCCCTTGACCTGGTTGAAGATCACGCCTTCGACGCGCTCGCCAGCTTCGAACTTGGCTTCGAGCTTGACCCAGCTTTCTTCGCGGCGAGCCTTCTCGCGCGACAGAACGGCTTCGCCAAGCGCGTTTTCGATGCGCTCGACATAGACTTCGACTTCGTCGCCGACCTTCAACAGGCCGTCCTTGGCGCGCGCGCCGAATTCCTTGAGCGCGATGCGGCCTTCAACCTTCAGGCCGACGTCGACAACGGCGACGTCCTTCTCGATGCCCGTGACGATGCCCTTGGTGACATAGCCTTCGGCCAGGTCGTTCTTGGCAAAGGACTCTTCGAGAAGAGCCGCGAAATCCTCGCGGGAGGGGGTAGCTACTGACATAAAATCTCCTGCGTGTCCTGAAACGGAAGCGGACACGTATGCGCCGGTTGGTTTGCGTTGAACGGGCCTGAACCCAGTCCGCCCTCTTACGAAGGCAATCCGGCGCTTGGACGGAATTTCAGGCTTGCTGTATGAGAAGCGATCCATGCTCAGAGCACGCAAAATCGCTTGAATTTAGGCATTTCGGCTCAAGACCGCATCGATGATCGATTGAGCAGCTTGAAACGCGGCTTCTATACTCATTTCCGACGTATCAAGCAAGTGCGCATCATCAGCTGGTTTCAAAGGGCTGTCGGCCCGTCCCATGTCGCGTTCGTCGCGCCGCTTGACGTCCTCGAAGATCGCATCGAAATCCGCCGTCAGGCCCTTGCCGAGGATCTCGTCATAACGGCGTCTTGCGCGGACTTCCGGCGACGCCGTTACATAGAATTTCACCGCCGCATTCGGGCAGACGACCGTGCCAATATCGCGCCCATCGAGCACCGTTCCCGGCGCTTTCGTCGAAAACCGTCGCTGCGCCTCGACCAGCGCCCGGCGCACCGCCGGCATCACGGCAATCTTCGATGCGGCTTCGCCGATTTCATGTCTGGAAAGTATATCACGATCCAATCCGGCGAGTTCAACCTCTCTTGCGATCTTTTCCGCCACCGCCTCATCGTCGAGCGGCAGGCCGGCATCGAGCAGCGCCTTGGCCGTGGCGCGATAGGTCAGGCCGGTATCGAGATGGTGATATCCGTAGCGCTCTGCAATGAGGCGCGAGAGCGTGCCCTTGCCGGCCGCCGCCGGGCCATCGATGGCGATGGTGAAAGTCTCGTTTGTCATATGATCAATCCTGCGGCAGCACGCCGAAGCGGCGAATGAGTTCGTCTTTGCGGACATGCAGCAGGTGGCACATCATTCCGCCACCAGCTCGATCTTCGCTCCAAGGCCGGTCATCAGCTGCATGAATTCCGGAAAGCTGGTCGCGATCATCGCCGCGTCGTCGATCGTCACAGCATGCTCCGAGGCAAGCCCCAGGACAAGGAAACTCATGGCGATGCGATGGTCGAGATGCGTCCGGACTTGGCCGCCGGCAGCGTTGCCGATGCCCCTGCCGTCTGGCCGGCCGCGCACGATGAGAAAATCCTTGCCCTCGTCGCAGTCGACGCCATTCAGCTTCAGCCCGTCGGCGACGGCGGAAAGGCGGTCGGACTCCTTGACGCGCAGTTCCTCCAGCCCCTTCATGACCGTCGCGCCCTCGGCGAAACAGGCAGCGATGGCCAGAATAGGATATTCGTCGATCATCGACGGCGCCCGACCTTCGGGAACGCTGACGCCCCTGAGCTCGGAATGGCGCACGCGCAGATCCGCCACGTCCTCGCCGCCGGCAAGACGTGCATTCACCACCTCGATATCGGCCCCCATTTCCTGCAGCGTCAGGATCAGCCCCGTGCGGGTCGGGTTCATCAGCACGTTGACAATGGTGATGTCGGAGCCGGGAACAATCAGCGCCGCAACCAGCGGGAAGGCGGTGGAGGAGGGGTCGCCGGGAATGTCGATCACCTGGCCCTTAAGCTTGCCGCGGCCTTCGAGCCGGATCGTGCGGACGCCATCCCGTCCGTCTCGACGGAAAGGGCGGCACCAAAGCCCTGCAGCATCTTTTCGGTATGGTCGCGCGTCATCACCGGCTCGATGACCGTGGTGACTCCAGGCGTATTGAGGCCGGCAAGCAGCACGGCCGATTTCACCTGGGCGGATGCCATCGGCACCCGATAGCGGATCGGGCTCGGCGTTCCCGGGCCTCTGAGCGTCACCTGCAGCCTGTCGCCTTCGGATGCGCTGACCTGCACGCCCATTTCGCGCAGCGGAGCGAGCACACGGTCCATCGGCCGTTTCGAAAGCGAGGCGTCGCCTGTGAAGGTGGAGTGAAAGTCGTAGGTGCCGACGAGACCCATGGTCAGCCGCACGCCGGTGCCGGCATTGCCAAAATCAAGCGGCGCGTCAGGCGCAAGCAGCGCCCCATTGCCGGTGCCCTCGATCACCCATTGCGCACCCTCCTTGCGGATCCCGGCGCCCATCGCCTGCATTGCCCGGCCGGTATTGATCACGTCCTCACCCTCGAGCAGGCCGGTGATCCGCGTTTCGCCGGAAGCGAGCCCGCCGAACATGAAGGAACGATGCGAGATCGACTTGTCGCCCGGAACGCGGACGCTGCCCTTGAGACCGGCGGATTTGCGGGCGGTGGCGGGCCTGGGCGCAGAGCCGTTCGGCATGGCGTAATCCTTTGCAAACGCAGTCTATTTTTGCCGCAAGGCAGGCTTGGCCGGTCGCAAATTCCGTCCGCTTCTGCAGCTGTTGCGGCTCGTTAACATAAACGCGCCGGGCGGTCATCCGTCGGCTTGCCAAAATCCCGGCGCTCGGATCGCAAAGTTTGGCTTTGACATGCGAAGCCACAGCGATTAAGGGGACCGGCTTATAAATTCCGATGGAACGCCGGCTTGAACGGCATCTGCCGAATCTCATATTCGGCTATTCACACGAGGCTTATAGTGGCGAAAGCGGAACTTGGAACCAAGCGTACCGATCCGGAAACCGGCAAGAAGTTTTATGATCTGAACCGGGATCCGATCGTTTCTCCTTATACCGGCAAGTCCTACCCCCTGTCCTTCTTCGAAGAAACCTCGGCGATCGCCGAAGTTGCCGAGGAAGACGAGGTCGCGGAAGTCGATACTGAAAACACCGAAGTCGAACTGGTTTCGCTGGAAGATGCCGATGACGCCGCCGGCGGCGACGACATTCCGGATATCGGCGATGACGATGTCGAAATCGAAGGCGATGACGACGACGATACCTTCCTCACACCCGACGAAGATGACGATGATGACGACATGAGCGACATCATCGGCGTGACCGGCGACGAAGACGAAGTCTGAGACCGCATTTCGGCCCGGCGAGGAAAAAATTCTCCGGGCCGCATTTTTTTAGGCTTGCTATCTCCGGAATCCGGAAGTAATAAGCCGCCACTCCGCAGGCCACGTGCCTTACGAGTATCCCAGGACCGGCCATGAGCCGGACCACCTTGATGGGGCTATAGCTCAGCTGGGAGAGCGCTTGCATGGCATGCAAGAGGTCAGCGGTTCGATCCCGCTTAGCTCCACCAAATTTCTCGCGAACCAATATTTCGCTGTGAAATCAACGGCCTACAACTAAGCATTCGATTGCTGAGTACCCAAAAAGTACCCAAATAGAGTACCCACTGCGGCGCTCTATGGTTCTTTTCTTGGCCAGCGTTTTTTCATGTGTTCGTACTCGACCTGAAAGAATCGGCAAATCGACTTAAGAGAGCGCAATCGTTGCTCGTCACCGCCACAGGCTTTGCTGAGCCGTCCCTGCCAAACCCCCAAGCCCTCTGCTAACGACTTCAAAATTTCGTGCGATCCGTCCGAACGGGAGCCTCGCAGCCATTGCGGATAAACGCCTGTCATGATGTAGGGGTGGCGAAGTTGATCTTGATAAGCCTCCCGTTGGGCCGACCAAAGTGCGTGAGCAAGCGGCTTGCCGAAATGCTTTCCAATAGTCCGCAGGAGCACATCCTCGGCCTCGACGCCCGTAACTGGCCAGAGTGTGCCGATGTAAGCCTTTGCGTTCGCAAACATGAAGCGCTTGGAGAGTTCATGCCATGAAACGCAAGCGTTGTTAAAAATGATGGGCGTGCGGTAGTTGGCTAAAGCGGCGGTCGGGAGTGCAATAAGGTTGTTGTCGTACATGCGAAGGGCCGCTGACCCCAAAACTCGATTTATGGTCTCCTTTGAGATTGGCTTCAATTCCTGCGTGTCATGAGCTTGACGCATGTACTCAACGATCGCAGACCCGACGACGATCTTTTTCGCTTTTTCGGGATCATTCCAAAGCACGCCATCCAGGGAATGAAATCGCTCAAATCGTGTGAGCTGGACCACGTCGGGATCATCCTCCGACTGAGCAATGCCCAGCGCAATGTCTACAACCAACTGTCTTGTCCGACCTTCTGCGTCTTTAAATTCGTGGGTCCAACGATAACCGGGAGCGTCTCCGCAGTGAGTAGCAATGATCAATAGATCATAGGGGAAATGTTCAATCATTTGGCTTACATCGCGCACATTCGCGGCAGGCCCTCTGTATCCCCGCACGAATGTTCCCCGTTGCGCTAGTAGCTCTGCGGCGGTCGCAATTTCCGGTGCAGGTGTCTGGCCGGGGTCTACTACAACTGCCGCGACGGTTTCGTCCTTGTTTGAGGCCGCGCTGGCGAAACCGTTGATGATCGCCATTCCAAGGTCTGGATAGGTGAATAAGTGCGTGGAGGGCGCTTCAGAATATCCAAAACCAAACGGCAGCTTGTTTGTTATGAACGTCAGTGACGGAGACGCTGGGAGGCTTAAAGCTCCACAGAAGGAACGCAGTCGGGCCCGAAGATCTTGTCTGAGTTCGCGGGCAGAGTAGTCCGGATGGTCATACAGCGAATAGAAAGTCTCCAGGATGGCGTCGGCCACATCAGTTGGAACATTGGGGACGATAACAAGTCCGGCTCCCAGTGCATACGCGTAGTTGGCTGCTATGACCTCACTGAGTTCGTGCCCTTGTTCGCAAACTACTAAGTGCCCTGTTCTACTTTCGACAACTTCACGGGGGGATGGGCCAGTTGCAAACTCTATCATGCGACGCTCACGGAGAGCCTTAAGGAGACCGATCCCAAGGTTGTCACGTCCCCAGGTCAAAGGGTGCGACGTTGAGGAGTCGTGGGCAGTCTCACCTCCTAAGCCTGTCAGCGAACTCCCCTCTGAGATGTAGGTGGTTCGGCGGATTGGCAAGTAGTTTCCAAGGTGGGAATGGGCGGCTTTGGATAGGCCCACCATATAAATTGATTGGGCGCCTGAGCGAGCGACCGCATTGTTACATCTAACAACTTCAGTTTCAGCGTCAGGTCGGGAAAGGCGAGGGCCGGCGAGCACAGGCAAGTAACTACCTCGGGCAGCCAATTTGCATGAAACCTGGGCAGCAAGTTTCGCATCTTCGGCGATAATTAGGGATTTGGAGAGGTTTGGCGGTTTCATGCGGTGCTCGACTCGATGCTGTTCTGCAGGTAAGAGAGTTGCATGCAGGGTGTGCTCGGTCTAGCAGTCTGATGAAATGACCGCTTTCCACCGTACAGCCTCCGCAAGTTTCCCTAATCCATTTGATGAGACGTAATGAAGATTCGTCGAACCGCGTTGATCTACGGTAGGGTGGGCTAGCTGCCTTTGGCAGGATCGAGGCTCCGGCCGATCGCGATCTTCACGCCGCCTCGGGGCCGAGGTCCGAGAAGCCGAACATCGACATCTGGAGTCCGTCGGGAAACAATATGCCGTTGAGAAGAGAGACGGCTTTCTCGCTTCGATGGCTGGCGAGCGAATAATAGATTGTCTGAGCTTCGCGGCGCGCCTTGACGACCTGCTGACGTTTCAGCACGTTCAGATGGTGCGATAACGCCGACTGGCTGAGCCCGACACTTGTGGCGAGTTCCGTGGCTGAGATCTCACCCTTGGCCAGCGTGCGCAGCACGGCTAAACGGCTGGCGTTGGCGAGCGCGGAAAAATAGTCCGCCAGCTCACGGTCATTTACGATCATGGCGTGCCTCCTCTGAACACGAAATGTACACTAGCGGCGGGCGAGATTTGCTCATTGACCTAACGCAAATCGCATAGTGAGAAGGCCGCGTCAAAACGCGCTGAAGGTCAGCACGGCCCGTGGTGAAAACGGACGCTGTTCGATCCGCGATCGTCCGGCGACGAAAGCAGGGCGCGGGCTTCAGCTTGACTATGCCAGCCATCTCGGCTGACGGCATCATGCGGTCGCGCTAGCGGACGGCTGATGCGGCTCAGGACGAGCGGTCTGCCGGCTGACAGGGGACGGGCTCGAGGACTTTTGCCTTAATGCGCAGCATGATCTCCTCGGCGAGCCTTTCGGCGGGCTGCGTGGCGTCGAGGCGCGGCCATGCGATGGCGCCCGTCTCATGCGCGAACTGGTGCGCCAGGATATCGACCGTCGCGTCGGAGGGGCTGCCAATCCGTGCCGCAACGCGCTGCCACAGCAGTGCCGGATCGGCTTCGAGCCAGAAGGCCGAAAAGGGATGGTGGCCTTCTTCCGCCGCTTCCTCGATCATCCGCCGGTGGACCGGCTTGTCGAAGACCGCATCGGCCACCGCCGAACTGCCTTCCGCAAGGATGAGACGGGCGCGCCAAGCCATCTCCTGATAGACCTTTGCCGAGACCTCTGGCCGGTACGCGGCCTTCGGCAGCCTCGTCTCTGCCGGAACGCCGTGCATTGCCTTGCGGATGCGGTCGCTTTCGATGATACGTGCTCCCGGCGCGAGGCCAATCCGCGGCGCCAGCACTTCTGCAAGCGTCGTCTTTCCCGATCCGCTGAGGCCGCCGAGCGCGACGAGTTGTCCCGGCACCTGATGCAGGAGAGACCGGGCGAGCTGGAAATAGGAGCGCGCCTCATCGGTCAACATCGCCGCACGATCACCTGCATCCTCCGTCTGAGTGGCGATCACATGAGCCCGCACGGCAGCGCGTACGGCAATGAAGAACGGCAGTGCTGCAAAACCGTCGTCCTCGTCCGTCTCGTCGAGATAACGGTTCATCACGAGGTTCGCGAACTCGGGATGCCCTCGATGCCAGAGATCCATCAGCAGGAAGGCGAGGTCGTAGAGAACGTCGGTGGTGGCAATCTGATCGTTGAACTCGATGCAATCGAACAGGCATGGTTCGCCATCAAGCAAGAATATATTGCGGAGATGCAAGTCGCCATGGCAACGCCGGACCTTGCCGGCCAGCCCCCGTCGGTCCAGGAGTTGGGCGAGCCGCGCGAGGTGCCTCTCGAAGGCCCCGGTCAGTTCCTCGATCTCCTTGGCGGAAAAGACATGGCTGGTCGCAAAGCCGGCCTTATTGACCTTCAGCACCGCAGCCATGCTCGCCGCCCCGCCGTTGGCACTCATGACCGGCGCGAGACGATGAAAGCCGACGATCGCCCTTGCAAGGGATGTCATCATCGACGACGTCAATCCGCCGGAGGTGGCGATATGATCGAGCAGCAGCGACTGATCGAAACGCCGCATTTCCACCAGAGCATCATGCAGGGTCCCTTGACCATCAAGCGCAAGGCCACCGTCCTTTTCCAGCGTGATCGTCCTGACTCCGAGATAGATGCCGGGCGCCGTGGGCGCGTTCAATTCCACCTCTTTCCGGCATGTCGCCAGCCTTTTCTCCGCCGAGGAGAAATCGGCATAGGGCAGCTTCACGGCGCGCTTCATCTTGTAGGCGCGGTCCCCGGCAAGAAAAATGCGCGAGATATGCGTCTCGAGCACTTCGACCGGCTGCCCATCCTGGGCCAATGCGTCGTTGAGAAAGGAAATGGTTGCCGACTGGTCTTCCGTGATCATCTGCAAACTTTCAGCTGACATGCCGCACTATCGAAAGCATCGCCCTGCCTCCGCGACAATACATTGACCCGTATCAATGCTCGGACCGCCGCCACATCTCAGAACGAAAGCGAGACCGGGGTCGCGGGGTGAAAATCAACCTGTCTTCGAGAAGGCAGCTTGTCGAAGCGCTGATCGCGGTGATCCGGAAAGCCGGCGATGCCGCGCTCGCGTTGCAGGACGACGACGTTGCGGTAAGAGCCAAACAGGACGGTTCACCCGTCACCGCCGCCGATCTTGCCAGCAATGACATCCTGCGCGCAGCATGCCTGGCGGTCTTTCCGGCAATGCCTGCCCCGGCGAAGAAGACAGCCATGTCTTCGAGGCCCGCAAGGACTCAGATTCCGCTCTCGTAATCGATCCGCTCGACGGCACGAAGGAATTCATAAAAGGCCGAGACGAGTTTGCTGTCAATATCGCCCTATGCACCCGCCCGTGACCGGCTTTTCTTCTCCTACGGCGCCGGACTTGCATTCGAGCAAACAGCCGGCAGTCAGCGCCGCAGCCTGCCCCGCCCTTCCGCTCCACGGCGTCATCCGATCGCGCTTGTCAGCCGCTCTCATCTCGATCCCCGGACCGAAGCGCTCCTGGTCGCGCTGCAACGCCCCAGCAATAGGCCGTGGCTCAAGGCTTCAAGACGGCCGCTCCACTCAATCGGCCGGCACGCAAGTCGTCAAGCGCCCTATTGGCTTCGGTAAGCGGATAGACAATCGTATGGGTTCTGATGCCTGCCTGGCGGGCGATGGGGAAGAATTCCTCCGCATCCTTGCGCGTGAGATTTGCGACCGAAACAACGCTTCTCTCCCCCCAAATCAGCGCATAGGGCATAGCCGGAAGATCACTCATGTGGATGCCTCCGCAGACGACCCTGCCGCCCTTGCGCACCGCCTTCAGCGCTGCCGGCACGAGTTCGCCGACCGGAGCGAAGATGATTGCCGCGTCGAGCATGACGGGCGAAGGTTCATCCGAGCTTCCCGCCCACGAAGCGCCAAGGCTGAGCGCGAAGCGTTGCGCTGCCTCATCGCCGGTGCGTGAGAAAGCATAGACCTGACGGCCCTGCCAGCGGCATATTTGCGCGATGATATGGGCGGCTGCACCGAATCCGTAAAGCCCGATCCGGGCACCGTCACCAGCCTTTTTCAGCGAACGCCAGCCAATGAGACCCGCGCATAGCAGCGGCGCAAGAGCGACCGGATCGGCCTCGCCGTCAAGTGCAAATGCATAATCTGCGTCGGCAACCACATGGGTGGCAAAACCTCCGTCGCGCGTATATCCGGTAAATTGCGGCTGGTCGCAGAGATTTTCATCTCCGGTGCGGCAGAACGAGCAGCAGCCGCATGTGTGGCCGAGCCAGGGCACACCAACCCTTTGCCCTATGCGTGATGGCGCGACACCTTCCCCAACGGCCTCGACGATGCCGACGATCTCATGGCCGGGAACGAGTGGAAGCTTCGGGTTCGGAAGGTCGCCGTCACAGACGTGAAGATCCGTCCTGCAGACGGCGCAAGCTTCGATCCTCAACGTCAACTGGCCCGTTCCAGGCACGGGATTAGCGCGCTCTACCAGACGCAAGGGGGTCGCGATCCTTTCCAAAATCATTGCTTGCATCAGCTTCTCCTCACCTCGCAAACCGGCACCCTTTTGAAAACGCGTCAATCGGCATGAACGCGCGTCAAGGATACGTCCTGCCCATTCTCGTTTGCCGTTTTCGTTACGTGACGACGGCCCAGATTGACCTTCTCAATGCATCGGCATTCCATGTCACATCGTGGTATAGTTCAAATGAAATAACGTGCGCGGAGGCCACTTCATGAATGACGCTGTGAACGAGGCATGGAGGCCGAGCATTTCGCCGGAGACCGTCCGCTTTCTCATCCTCAAGGGCAAGCAGTTCGACGTCAAGGATGTTGTCACTGAACCCGATCCGGGCTCGAATCCAAGTGACGACGGGATGATCGAAGTGCTGGAGGACCATGACGACGATCCCGTCGAGACGGAGCTCAGGAGTGCAATCTGGGCTCTCAACGAAGACGAACAGATCGACCTGGTCGCCTTGGCATGGCTCGGCCGAGGCGATGGGAATGTCGATGATTGGGATGAACTGCGCAGCCTGGCTGCCGATGCGCACAATACGCGCACGGCGGCTTATCTTCTCGGTCTGCCCCTTCTGCCGGATTATCTCGAAGAGGCGCTCGACCAGTTCGGAGAGGCGTCCACGGACGACGCGCTGGGCCGGCTCTGATATCGCCGGTGTCCAAAGCGACAGCCAGGGAATTTCCTCAGCTGCAAGGAATGTCGATCCGACGCCATGAACTGAGCTGCATGACTGTGAATGGCTCTTGGAGCGCAAGGAGATCAGCAATGAACCGTCGCCGTTGGCAAGACCACATCGCCTTTATCGTGGGAATATGGCTCATCAGTTCTCCTTGGGTATTCGGAAGATTTAGTCCGGACTCCATGCCTGTGGGGTCGGCCGCCTGGAATTTCCTTGTCTGCGGAACCGCTATCGCTATCCTAGGCTTGGCTGCTCTGGCATCGTACCGTTTTTGGGAAGAATGGGTCAATCTTCTGATCGGTGTCTGGCTTGTCGCCTCGCCATGGATCCTCCAGTACGTTCAAGAGCCGCTCCTCGTTTGGAATGCTTTCATCTCAGGCATTCTCCTCGTTGTTCTCGGCGTATGGGCACTTCGCGGAGCAAACCTATCTGAACGCCGCTGAACGACGGCTTGCGGATGACGAAATGACATATACGGCGCAGGTGCCTTCACGATTGGATGGGCCGGCAACGTCTGGACCCATCGGATGATCACGTCATGGTAACGACCGAAGAAGCCTTCCAGCGCCTCAGTCTCGCGCTTGCGATTGGTATTCTGGTCGGCATCGAGCGCGGCTGGCAGGATCGTGAGGCCGCGTCGGGCAAAAGGGTAGCGGGGATCCGCACCTATGGCCTGTCCAGTTTCCTGGGCGGCTTCTGCGGCTTCCTGCAGCCCGTGACGGGGCCAATTCTGCCGACGGCCATCTTTGCTTCCTTTTGCGTCACAATTCTCCTTTTCAGCCGCATGCAGGCAACACATGACAAAGACTACAGCGCAACCGGTGCCATTGCGGCAATAACGGTCTTCGCGCTGGGCTTCGGCGCAGTCGTTACGGATATGACGGCAACGGCGGCAAGCGCTGTTGCAATAACAGCGCTCCTCGCCGCGCGCGAACCATTGCATGGATTTCTTCGTCAATTGACTTGGCTCGAGCTCAGGGCCGCCCTGATCCTCCTGACGATGACGGTGGTCATCCTCCCGATCCTTCCCAATCAGCCGGTTGACCCCTGGCAGGCGATCAACCCCTTCGAGCTTTGGATGCTGACGATCCTGGTGGGAACTGTTTCCTTTGCCGGTTATATCCTGATCAGGCTCAGCGGCGCCCGCGCCGGCATCCTGCTGACCGGGGCAAGCGGCGGCATTGTCTCGTCGACGGCCTTGACGCTTTCCTTTGCCCGCCAGTCGACACAGATGCCTGCCCTCTCACCATTGCTTTCAGCGGGAGCGATGCTGGCGGGCGCCGTTTCCCTCGCCCGGGTGCTTTTGATTTGCGGCGTCGTTGCACCGGCTGTTTTCAAGGAACTGGTTCCATCGCTCGCTCCAGCTGCTGTGATCTTCGCCATGGCAGGCGGCCTCGCCGCATTGTGGCGGCGCCCGGATGACAGCACTGATTTCTTGCCGCGAAACCCGCTTGAGGTGATGGTTGTGCTGCGTTTCGCGCTTGTTCTCGCCATCGTGATAGTCCTGACGCGCGTGACCCTGAACGTCTTCGGAAACCAGTCGCTGCTCGCCCTTGCGTTCATCACGGGACTGGGCGATCTCGATGCGATTACACTTGCCGTGGCTAAATTGTCATCCGTCCAGGTGCCGGCGGATGCGGCCGCTCGCGCCATAGCGGTCGCCGCGTTCGCCAATCTGCTTGCGAAAGCTGTTCTTGCAGCAAGCATGGGGAGCATCGCCTATGCAGTTCGTTTCGCGATCGCCGGCATTGTCGCGACTTTTGCCGGAATTGCCGGCTTGGTTCTGGCGTGACCACTGGCAGAACCAACAGCAGCACGGGAAAGCCGATCGCCCAGGAGAGCGCCCATGTGGAGGGCCACATGGCAAGTGCAGGCGCGGTCAGGCCCTGTGCCCTCACGATGCTGATCGCCGAGACGACTGATGTCATCAGCAGCGAGAGGATGAGTGACATGACGATCGTATTGTAACGTTTGGGGAGTTTGCTTTTGGGCATTTTGATCTCCGTAAGGTGCCGATCAGACAATTACGCAGTACCGATCGACGGGTTGCGCGTTGATTGACGTAAACGCTTACGGAGCTTCGATCTGAAGCAACGCTGCCTCTATGGCCGAAAATGTCTCTAGCCGTTCAAGTCCGCCCACCCCCTTCCGATCGCCTTTGCCAATTCCTCAATGCGAGGATGTATGCTTGTTGCTGGAATCTCAGCGATTCGGCTCCGGGACCTTCAGCCAATGACCAGATCAAGACGACGCCGCATCATCCGTACCCGCCGAACCCTGACCGGGCTCGCCCTCGTCGGCTCGATTTCGTTTCTGGCCGGCATGACCGATGCGACCGGTCTTCTGCTGACCGGCGATTTCGTCTCCTTCATGACGGGCAATACGACGCGGACCGCACTGGCCTTGAGCGAGGGCAATCTTCATCACGCGGCAGTCCTGATCTCTGCCATCATCGTCTTCGTGCTTGGCAATGCGGCAGGCATCGTCATCTCCCATGTCTCGCAACGCCGGATTTTCGTGGTGCTTGGCTGCGTCGCCCTGGTTCTGGCGCTCGCCTCGGTGATGACAGTACAGAACATGCTGTTCGTGCGGTTCTACATGATCGTTTTTTCCATGGGCATGGTGAACGCCGCCGTCGAGCACATCGAAGGCCTGCCGATCGGCCTGACCTATGTGACCGGCGCTCTGTCGCGCTTCGGCCGCGGCATCGGCCGCTGGATCATCGGCGATCGTCGTGTCGAATGGACGATCCAGATCGTGCCCTGGGGCGGCATGATGCTCGGCGCGATCGTCGGCGCCGTCCTGACGCGACTGACCGGAGCGCATGCGCTGTGGCTGGTCTCCCTCTTCGCCATGATGCTTTCACTGGTCGCAATGCTCATCCCGCGGCCGCTTCAGCGGCGCTTCAATCAGAAGATCGCGCCGAGCGGATCGGCCATCACGCACGCGAAATAAAACCGTCGCATTCCTGTTACCGTCGAATCGGATAGGAAGGACCGCCGCTAATCCTCAAAGGAGTGGGTCTTGTTCCTGATTTCGAAGCTTGTCTGGATTTTCGCTCAGCCGCTGTCGCTGGCATTCTTCCTCATCTTGCTTGCCCTGATTGCCGGCCTCCTGCGCTGGCGTACCCTAAGTATTCTCGGCGCAGCTGGTTCGGCCCTTATCCTTTTCGTGACGCTTTACACCACCGCCGGAAACCTCCTGATGCAGGGCCTCGAGGAGCGATTCGCAAAACCCGCTGCCGATCCTGATAGCCTGCAATGCATGATCGTGCTCGGCGGCGGCTTCGAAAACGAGGTGAACACGGCGCGCCATGGCATAGAATTCAATGACGGAGCCGACCGCTTCGTCGAAGCCTTGCGGCTCGCGCAGAAATTTCCGCAGTCACGTATCCTGGTATCGGGCGGCGACGGCTCCCTCTCAGGTATCTATGAAGGCGATGCGGCCGCCTCCGAGCGTTTCTTTCCGCTCTTCGGCGTTGGCAGGGATCGCCTGATCGAAGAGAGGCAATCGCGAACGACCTTCGAAAACGCCGTCAATACCAAGAAATTCCTGGCAAGCCAGGGCCTTTCCAATTGCCTGCTGATCACCTCGGGTTTTCACATGCCGCGATCCGTCGGCATCTTCCGCAAGCTCGGCATCGATATCGTGCCTTGGCCGACCGATTATCGCACCGACGGCCAGGTGAGGCTTGGGTTTGATTTCACCCAGCCGAGCCTCAATGCGCAGAACATGGCGACGGCGATCCGCGAATGGTATGGCCTGGTCGGATATTACCTCGCCGGCCGCACGTCGGAGCTTTATCCAAGCTGAGGTCTACTTCTTCGAGATGGTGACGAATTTCGTGCCGCGGACGCGTGCCGTCACGGTGCAGGGATCACCTTCGGTGCGGTCGCAGAAGCGCGGATGCATCTTCATCGCCAGCACCATGTTGCCGAAGCGCTGGACGAAATCGTAGCCATAGATCTGTGCCGTTGCGATCATGAAATAACCGCCTTCGGCAACCTGCAGGTAGAAATTATAGGTACAGCCGTCGTCATTGCATTGCGGCCCCTTCTGCCCGTCGCAGGTCAACTGGCCCTCGTTGACCACCGCATCGATCAGGCCGTCATTGTTGATGTCCTGCCGGATGATGAAGCCGTCGGCAAACTCGGCCGTCTTGCACTGCTGCTGGAAATGTTTCTTCTCGTAGATCTCAGGGTCGGATATCAGCGATTGCTGACTGAGGGCGACGGCCGGCATGGCAAGTAGCAGGACGATATTCAGAACGGCGAGCACCAGCGTTTTCACGGCTTTCCTCTTTGGATAAAGGCTCCCAATGCATGTCGCCCAAAACTGTGCAGCGGTTTTGGGACAACGACATGCTTTGGGACGACGACATGCATTAAATCAAAGACATCAGCTTTATGGCCGCGCCGCCTTGCGCCGCCCTTGCCGCCGTGATTGATTCCCGAGAACAGGATGATTTTAGGCCTAGTTGGCCTAAAATCTGAATCCTGTTCTCAATTCAAGAGTGAGAGCATGATGTCGTCCGAAAACCGCTCACACTTTTCGGCATCATGCTTTGAACTTCAGCCGGTCCCGGGGCTCGCATGTCTCTGCTCGTCTATCTCGATTATGCCGGCATTGCGCTGTTTGCCGCGACAGGCGCGCTCGCCGCCTCGCGCAAGCAACTGGATCTGATCGGTTTTTTGTTTTTCGCCATGGTGACGGGAACGGGCGGCGGTACCGTGCGCGATATCGTGCTCGGCCGCGTGCCGGTCTTCTGGGTGCTGAACCCCGCCTATATCCTCGTCTGCTGTATCATGGGGATCATCGTTTTCTTCACCGCCCACCTGCTGGAATCGCGCTATCGCCTGCTGATCTGGCTCGATGCGATCGGCCTGGCCGCCTATTGCGTGCTCGGCGCTGCCAAGGGCCTCGCCGCCACCGGTTCGCCCACAATCGCGATCGTCACCGGCACGCTGACGGCGACCTTCGGCGGCATACTGCGCGATCTGATGGCAAACGAGCCTTCGGTGCTGTTGAGGCCGGAAATCTACGTCACCGCAGCCCTTATCGGCGCCAGCGTGTTCACGCTCGCCAATGGGCTCGGAATGCAGCTCTACCTGGCATCTGCCTGCGGCGTTGTGGCCGCCTTTGCCGTGCGCGGTGGAGCCCTGTGGTTCGGCTGGACCTTCCCGACCTACAAGCATCAGCCTGGCCGGCACCCCGACGATGTCATGTGAAGCGGTATCGTCAGCCCTGCTTTGCCCGCAGGCGGATCACCACGTCGACATGGGCGATCTCCATGCCCTCAGGCGGTTCCGGCAGATTGGCGATCGTCAGGTTGCTGACGGGAATGTCGAGAACCTCGTTCTCGCCTTCGACGAAGAAATGGTGATGGTCGGAAACATTGGTATCGAAATAGGTCTTGGCGCTCTCGACGGCGAGAACGCGGATGAGACCGGCTTCCGTGAACTGGTGCAGCGTGTTGTAGACCGTTGCCAAGGACACCGGCACGCCGGCGGCAACCGCCTCTTCATGCAGTTCCTCGACGGTCAAATGCCGGTCGCCCTTGGCAAACAGGAGGTCGCCGAGGGCGACGCGCTGGCGGGTGGGGCGCAGGCCCGCACCGCGCAGCCTTACCTCTATTGCGATCGGGAGTGCACCCGTCATCAAAACCAACTCCGGTTATTCTGGCATAAAGCAATCATGTTTCTTTAAGCGGTATAACTTTTGCATCGGAGCCTTTCAATAGTTCAATGACGACGGGAGCCTGATAAACGCGGCAAAAACGGGCTTTTGACGCAAATAGGTCTGGTCCCAGCCCTAGCCTTCCTGTATGCGACCACCAAATAATGGTGCAAGCCTGGTCCGGGGCGATGAATGAAGCTGCCTTGCTTGTGCTTCATTTTCTGAAGAACCTGGACTACACGTTCACATCCATCGGCTTGACGCGGGGGGAAAAAGAAACTTTATGACGACCAGACAGTCCAGCTTCTCGTATGAAGAACTCATCGCTTGCGCGCACGGCGAGCTGTTCGGCCCCGGCAATGCGCAGCTGCCCCTGCCGCCCATGCTGATGGTTCACCGCATAACGGAGATTTCCGAAACGGGCGGCACCTTCGATAAGGGCTACCTCCGGGCGGAATACGACGTTCGCCCCGACGACTGGTATTTTCCCTGCCACTTCGAAGGCAATCCGATCATGCCGGGCTGCCTCGGTCTCGACGGCATGTGGCAGCTGACAGGTTTCTATCTGGGTTGGCTCGGCGAGCAAGGCCGCGGCATGGCGCTTTCAACAGGCGAAGTGAAATTCAAGGGCATGGTCCGGCCGCAGACGAAGCTGATCGAATATGGCATCGACTTCAAGCGTGTCATGCGCGGCCGTCTGGTCCTCGGCACGGCCGACGGCTGGCTAAAGGCGGACGGCGAGACCATATACCAGGCGGCCGACCTTCGCGTCGGTCTATCGAAAGACAAGACGGCCTGAAACCGCATTTCGAGCGGCTGACGAAAACAACAAAGGTTTGATCAGATGAGACGGGTAGTTGTCACGGGTCTGGGTGTCGTGTCCTCGATCGGAAACGACGCGGCCGAAGTCACCGAATCCTTGCGGCAGGCAAAGTCGGGTATCTCCTTTTCGAGCGATTTCGCCGAACACGGGTTCAAGTGCCAGGTCTGGGGCAGTCCGAAGCTCGGTTCGGCGGAACTTGCCGAACTGGTCGACCGCCGCGCCATGCGTTTCCTGTCGCAGGGCGGCGCCTGGAACCATGTGGCCATGAAACAGGCACTTGCCGATTCCGGCCTGGAAGAGAAAGACTACGCTCAGAACGAGCGTACCGGCATCATCATGGGCTCCGGCGGTCCGTCCACCCGCACCCTGATCGAAGCTGCCGAGATCACCGTGAAGAACAACAGCCCGAAGCGCATCGGCCCCTTCGCCGTGCCGAAGGCGATGTCCTCTACCGCATCGGCCACGCTCGCCACCTGGTTCAAGATCCACGGCGTCAATTATTCGATCTCGTCGGCCTGCTCGACCTCGGCGCATTGCATCGGCAACGCCGCCGAGATGATCCAGTGGGGCAAGCAGGACGTGATGTTCGCCGGCGGCCACGAGGATCTCGACTGGACGATGTCCAACCTCTTCGACGCCATGGGCGCCATGTCCTCCAAATATAACGACACGCCGGACAGCGCCTCGCGCGCCTATGACGTCAACCGCGACGGTTTCGTCATCGCCGGCGGCGCCGGCGTGCTGGTGCTCGAGGAACTGGAGCGCGCCAAGGCCCGCGGTGCCAAGATCTATGCCGAGATCGTCGGCTACGGCGCAACCTCGGACGGCTACGACATGGTCGCTCCGTCGGGCGAAGGCGCTATCCGCTGCATGCGCCAGGCGCTCGCCACCGTCAAAGGCGATGTCGATTATGTCAACACCCACGGCACATCGACGCCGGTCGGCGACAGCAAGGAAATCGGTGCGATCCGTGAGGTATTCGGCTCGAAGATCCCGCATATCCAGTCGACTAAGTCGCTGACCGGCCATTCGCTTGGCGCTGCCGGCGTGCAGGAATCGATCTATTCCCTGCTGATGATGCAGCAAGGCTTCATCGGCGAAAGCGCCCATATCACCGAGCTCGATCCCGAATTCGAAGGTGTCCCGATTGTGCGCAAGCGCATCGACGACGCGAAGATCGACATTGCCCTCTCCAATTCCTTTGGCTTCGGCGGAACCAACGCCACGCTGGTCTTCCAGCGCTATAACGGATAATAATATGACGGGAATCATGCAGGGTAAGCGCGGGCTCGTCATGGGCGTCGCCAACAACCACTCGATCGCCTGGGGGATTTCAAAAGCTCTCGCCGCACAGGGTGCGGAACTCGCCTTCACCTATCAGGGCGATGCGCTCGGCAAGCGCGTCAGGCCGCTTGCTGCCGAGGTCGGCTCGGATTTCGTCCTGCCCTGCGACGTCGAGGACGTCGCCTCGGTCGATGCCGTGGTCGACGCGATAAGCGAGCGCTGGGGCAAGCTCGATTTCATCGTTCATGCCATCGGCTTTTCCGACAAGAACGAGCTGAAGGGTCTCTACGCCGATACGACGCGTGAGAATTTCAGCCGGACCATGGTCATTTCCTGTTTCTCCTTCACCGAGATCGCCAAGCGCTGCGCTCCGTTGATGGAAGATGGTGGTTCGATGCTGACGCTGACCTACAATGGCTCGACGCGCGTCATCCCGAACTACAACGTCATGGGGGTTGCCAAGGCAGCGCTCGAGGCTTCGGTGCGCTATCTCGCCGCCGACTACGGCCCGCGCGGCATCCGCGTCAATGCCATTTCCGCCGGCCCGATCCGCACGCTTGCCGGCGCCGGCATCTCCGATGCACGCGCGATCCTCTCCTGGAACCAGCGCAATGCGCCGCTGCGCAAGGCCGTCACCATCGATCAGGTCGGCAGCTCGGCTCTCTACCTGCTCTCCGACCTTTCCTCCGGCGTCACCGGCGAAATCCACTTCGTCGACGCCGGCTTCAACGTCACCTCGATGCCGACACTGGAAACGCTGCGCAGGGCGGAAATCGAGTAAACGCTATTCGATTGAAACTCAAAGGCCGTGCGCAGATGATGCGCACGGCCTTTTTGTTGTTCGATGATAGGATCGGCGTCGAAGCCGCGTAAGCCTATTTCTTCGCCCAGAGAACCTTGAAGCGTGCGTTACGGCAGGTTTCGCCGCTTTCCCTGAAATTCGCCGCCAGAACCGGCTCGTAGGGCAGGCCGCGATTGGCGACGAGCATCAGGCGGCCGCCGCCGCGAAGGGCGGATGCGGCGGTCTTGATCATCGCCTGGCCGAGCGCCGGCTCGGCTGCGTGGCCCTCATGGAAGGGCGGGTTCATGATGACGAGGTCGTATTTGTCCTTGACCGGCTCGCCCGCCAGATCGTGCCAGAAGAAGCGTGCAGGCGCGTTCGGGCAGTTCTTGGCCAGATTACCCTTGGCAGCCTCCAGAGCCGCGTGATCGGCCTCGTAGAGGTCGAGACGGGTCAGTCCACGCGACTTCTGCGCCATCTCGACGGAAAGATAGCCCCAGCCGGCGCCGAAATCCGCCACGTCGCCGGTGAAATCCTCAGGCAGGCGCGAGGCGAGCAGCTCCGATCCGGCATCGATGCGGTCATGCGAGAACATGCCGGCGGTTGCATTGAAGCGGCCGTCGACGCGTACCGGCGCCTTTGCCAGCTTGGAGATGATCTCGTCGGCATCCGCCGGCCGGCCGAACCAGAAGGCAACGCCGTGATATTTCGGCATATGGTCGACTGCGAGATTGAAACCTTCCATCCGCTTGCGCAACGGCTGGATGCCGTCTTCCTTGGCGCCGGCAACGACGATCAGGCCGCCGAGCCGCGTGCGGGCGATAGCGGCGGCGAGATTGGCCTCGTTCTCGCCCTTGTGCTTGGTGCAGAGCACGAGAGCCGCATCGTAGTCCTCGCCGTCGATCTCCGGCTTCGCTTCGATCCGCTGCGCCAGCAGCTGCCGGTAGAGCGGCCGGAAGCCCTGGACGGCGCTGAGCGAGGCGGCAAAGCCTTCCGGCAGCGCAAAGCCTGCCTCGGCGCCGAGGAAGAGCACGCGCTCGCCTTCGCCGGGCGCCGCGACTGTGCCGCTGGCAAAGGGATGGAACAGGGTCTTCAGCGTCTCGCTGCTCATGGTCTCGTCTCGTCTTAAAGCATGTCGCGCAAAAGTGTTCAGCGGTTTTGCGAGCACGACATGCGCAAAACCAAAGGCTTGAAGTGCGGCTAGAGCGCCACGCGTCTTTTCAGACGCGCTAAGGACGCTCTATCACTTTGAATCTGCGATCTGAAAGATCGCGCCGCGCTTTAGGATACAAAAAGGGCGCGGAAGCATTCCCGCGCCCGGTCTTGAATCTGGAAGGCGGCTTATTCGGCCGCTTCTTCCTTCTTCTTCTCGTTCGCAATTTCCTGGCCGGTGGCCTGGTCGACGACCTTCATCGACAGGCGAACCTTGCCGCGTTCGTCGAAGCCGAGCAGCTTGACCCAGACCTTGTCGCCTTCCTTGACGACGTCCTGGGTCTTGGCAACACGCTCGGAAGCGAGCTGCGAGATGTGGACAAGACCGTCGCGGGCGCCGAAGAAGTTGACGAAGGCGCCGAAGTCGGCGGTCTTGACGACCGTGCCTTCGTAGATCTGGCCGATCTCAGGTTCGGCGACGATCGAGTGGATCCACTTGCGGGCCGCTTCGATCTCTTTGCCGGAGGACGAGGCGATCTTGACGGTGCCGTCGTCTTCGATGTTGATCTTCGCGCCGGTCTTTTCGACGATTTCGCGAATGACCTTGCCGCCGGAGCCGATGACTTCACGGATCTTGTCGACCGGGATGTTCATGACTTCGATGCGCGGAGCGAATTCGCCGAGCTGGCCGCGGCTTTCGGTGATGGCCTTGGACATTTCACCGAGGATGTGGACGCGACCGCCCTGGGCCTGGCCAAGGGCGACCTTCATGATCTCTTCGGTGATACCGGTGATCTTGATGTCCATCTGCAGCGAGGTGATGCCGTCGGCGGTACCGGCGACCTTGAAGTCCATGTCGCCGAGGTGGTCTTCGTCACCGAGAATGTCGGAAAGGACAGCGAAGCGATCGCCTTCCAGGATCAGACCCATGGCGATACCGGCAACCGGCTTTGCCAGCGGAACGCCGGCGTCCATCAGAGCGAGTGAGGTACCGCAGACGGTCGCCATCGAGGACGAGCCATTCGACTCGGTGATCTCGGAGACGACGCGCAGCGTGTAGGGGAACTGCTCAACGGTCGGCAGCATCGGACGGATCGCGCGCCATGCGAGCTTGCCGTGGCCGATTTCGCGGCGACCCGGGGAGCCCATGCGGCCGGTTTCACCAACCGAGTAGGGAGGGAAGTTGTAATGGAGCAGGAAGCGCTCCTTGTACATGCCCGTCAGGCTGTCGACATACTGCTCGTCTTCGCCGGTGCCGAGGGTCGCAACGACGATCGCCTGGGTTTCGCCGCGGGTAAACAGCGCCGAACCGTGGGTGCGCGGCAGAAGACCGACTTCCGAAACGATCGGACGGACCGTTTCGAGGTTGCGGCCGTCGATACGGCTCTTGGTGTCGAGGATGTTCCAGCGGACGATCTTCGCCTGCAGATGCTTGAAGATCGCGCCGACTTCTTCGGCCGTGTACCGGGCTTCGCCTTCCTCGGGGAGGAAGTGTGCCTTCACCTTCGCCTTGACGGCGTCGACGGCGGCGTAGCGGTCGGCCTTCTGGGTGATCTTGTAGGCTTCGCGAAGTTCACCTTCGGCAAGGCCGAGCATCTCGGTTTCGAGAGCGGAGTAGTCTGCCGGCTGGAAGTCGCGCGGCTCCTTGGCGGCCACTTCGGCGAGCTTGATGATCGCGTCGAGAACCGGCTGGAAGCCCCTGTGGCCGAACATGACGGCGCCGAGCATGACGTCTTCGTTGAGTTCCTTGGCTTCGGATTCCACCATCAGCACGGCGTCGTAGGTGCCGGCGACGACGAGGTCGAGGCTCGATTCGTCCATCTCGTCGAGATGCGGGTTAAGAACATATTCGCCGTTGATGTAACCGACGCGCGCACCGCCGACCGGGCCCATGAAGGGAACGCCGGAGAGCGTCAGCGCAGCCGAGGTCGCGACCATCGACAAGATGTCCGGGTCGTTTTCGAGGTCATGCTGGATAACGGTAACGACGACCTGCGTGTCGTTCTTGTAGCCTTCCGGGAAGAGCGGGCGGATCGGGCGGTCGATCAGGCGGGAAACCAGGGTTTCCTTTTCGCTCGGACGGCCTTCGCGCTTGAAATAGCCGCCGGGAATCTTGCCGGCCGCATAGGTCTTTTCCTGGTAGTTGACGGTGAGCGGAAAGAAGTCCTGGCCGGCCTTCGGCGCCTTGGCCGAGACGACGGTGGCGAGGACGACGGTTTCGCCGTAGGTGGCGAGAACCGCGCCGTCGGCCTGACGGGCGATCTTGCCGGTTTCGAGCTTCAGCGGGCGGCCGGCCCACTCGATTTCGACTGTGTGTGTATCAAACATGTCTTGTCCTTCAATGCGGGAGCACGCGCCATCGCCGATATCAAGGCGCAGCGCACAGTCGACCGCAATCAATGTGACGTATCACGGGCAAGACAACGGGAGGCTTTTCATCCTCGGTTTCCTCAGGCATTCCTGAGAAACCGGGCCAAAGCTCGTTGACAAGCCTTGGCCGAAAGCATCCGGCAATCCTGCCCCATGACAGGTCAACGGTTGGTTTGGCAGATCCGGCCCATCCGGGTCTGCCGGTCTTTCCACCGCTTAGAAGATAGGGCGCGGCTGGAACATTTCATCGGGAACGTCGTCCCGAAACACATCCGGCGGGCGCTTGGAAAGCGCCCGCCGGACAATCTTAGCGGCGGATACCCAGGCTGGTGATCAGCTTGGAATAGCGGCCTTCATCCTTCTTCTTGAGATAATCAAGAAGCGAGCGGCGGCTCGAAACCATCGTCAGCAGGCCACGGCGGGAATGGTTATCCTTCTTGTGGTCCTTGAAGTGTTCGGTCAGGTTGTTGATGCGTTCGGTCAGGATCGCGACCTGGACTTCCGGAGAACCGGTATCGCCTTCAACGGTCGCATATTCCTTGATCAGCGCAGACTTGCGCTCAGCAGTGATCGACATCGGGTGATCCTTTCTAAGAGGAGGAGATAAAGTCGCCAAAAGCCGGGATGTCGTCCAGCTTTGGCCGTGAATGCGAGCAGGCAAACCTGACGCTGGCGCTGCCTATAAACCAAATAAGCCGCGATGGAAAGAGGGGAGCTCCTGCAGCGGTTTTCAGCGGCCCGCCATGGCGTCCCGGATCATCGCATCGTAACCCATGGGATCCTGCAGCATGGCGAAATGGCTGGCGTCTTTCAGGATCACCAGCTTGGCGCCCGGAATGACTTTCGCCATCATCTCCGTATGGTCGAGCTTTACGGCCTCATCATGGTCGCCGATGGCAAGCGTGACCGGCACCGAGATCTTTCCAAGATCCGCTGCCGTCCAGGCCGGCTGCGTCGCCCACATCTCGGAGATCTGGGTGACGAAGGCGTCGTATTCGTTCGGCGTCGGCGACAGCTTCCTGTAATATTCGCCAGCGATGTTGATGTAGTCGTTGAAGGTCTTGTTGTTCAAGACGTCAGCCTTGACGCCGTCGGTCGTGACGTTGGCCGCCTGGGCAATGACGCGCGTCAGCTTCTCCGGATGTTTCATCGCCATGTCGATGCCGATGATGCCGCCGTCCGACCATCCCACAAGCGTCACCTTGTCGATCTTCAGATAATCGAGAAGCGCGACGTAGTCAGACGTCATCAGGTCGTAACCGAAGGGCTGCTGGCTGCGCGTCGAGCGCCCATGTCCGCGGCTGTCGGCAACGATGACCCGATGATCCCTCGCAAAATCGGCGACCTGGTGACCCCAGACGTCGGCATTTCCAAGGCCGCCATGGATGAAGAGAATCGGCTCGCCTTCGCCATATTCGGCGTAATACATTTTAATGTCGTTCACATCGGCCATGCCGCTCGTCTTTGCCACCGGCATCGAAGGAAAGGCCGGAAGCTCGGCCCAGCGCTCGGCGGATTGAGCGCCGGCGGCGGCAAGCAACATCGAAAAGAACGTCAGGATTGCGATAACATTTCCGCGCATAGTCTTCCCCCTGTCGGGCCGCCATGGCCCGACAGGGAAAATATCTCATTGCTGGCGGCTGGCAATCTCTGTCGTTGTCACAAACCCAAACAGGTTCAGGCGAAAACCCGCTTTGGGCGAAACTCGCCCTGGCCGATCTCGCCGATCGCGATCAGCCTGCCGCGGGCCGTCGCATAGGCTTCGCTTTCGGCAATCGGCGCATCGCGGCCACGCACCAGGATCGGGTTGCCCATCTTCAGCCGGTGCGCCTGGTCGTCGTTGATGACGAGATGGGGCAGGGACGATAGCGCCTCGCAGGTGTCGATCAGCAGCGCGTCGAGGGCCGCCAGCCGCTCGTCCATGTCCTCGATCGCCTCCAGTGCCAGGAGATCTGCGAGCGGCACCATGGCCTCTTCCGCGAAGGGCGCGACGAAGGTGCGCCGCAGCCCGGACACGTGGCCGTAGCAGCCGAGCTCGCGGCCGAAATCGCGCGCCAGCGCCCTGACATAGGTGCCCTTGCCGCATTCCACTTCGAAATGCGCGGTATTGGCGTCCGGGCAGCCAATCAAGGTCAGCCGGAAGATATCGACCTCACGCGAGGGGATTTCGACGGTCTCGCCTTCGCGCGCCAGATCATAGGCACGTTCGCCCGCTATCTTGATCGCGGAAAACTGCGGCGGCACCTGGCTGATGGTGCCGATATATCCAGGCAGGATATCGCGGATCTGCTGTTCGCTCGGGCGCTTGTCCGAGCTCTCAGTCACTTCGCCCTCGAGATCGTCGGTCGCCCGCTGCTCGCCCCAGCTCACCGTGAACTCATAGATCTTGCGGCCGTCCATCACGTAGGGAACGGTCTTCGTCGCGTCGCCGAGCGCGATCGGCAGCATGCCGGAGGCGAGCGGATCGAGCGTGCCGGCATGACCGACCTTCTCAGCCTTATAGAGCCACTTGATCTTGGAAACGGCTTCCGTCGAGCCGAAATCCACCGGCTTGTCGAGGATCAGCCAGCCGGAAATCGGCCGGCCCTTGGGTTTGCGTGGTTTGGACATGCGTCTCTTCTGTTTATTGTTCGTCATTGTCGCCGTCGAGGTCGCGGCTCACCTCGGGCGAACGCAGCAGCTCGTCGATCTTCTTGTAGTTGTCGAAGCTCGTATCGTCGCGGAAGCGCACCTCCGGCATGTATTTCATCTGCCGAAGCTGCTGCCCGAGCCGGCCGCGGATAAACCTTGCATTGCGGTTCAATGCTTCGATGACGATGCTGTGATCTGAAACGCCGAGCGGCGTCACATAGGCGGTGGCGATCTTGAGGTCCGGCGACATGCGCACTTCCGAGATCGAGATCACGGTCGCCTCGATGACGTCGTCGCGCACCTCGCCGCGCTGCAGCACCTGGGTGATAGCGGCGCGAACCTGTTCGCCAACGCGCAGCATGCGCTGCGAAGGCGCGGAAGAAGTTGCTCTGGTCATTGTTATCTCTATTTGCCGATGCGGCTGGGAATCGAACCCGTCAAAGAAGAGCGTCCATGACTCTTTTGGTCGAAAAGGTCAAGTCGCCAGATGCTCGAACGCCATCCGCCGGCTGGCGGATGGCGTTCGAAAAAGTTCAGGCGCAGCAGTTTAGAGCGTGCGCGTGATATGCTCGACGCGGAAGCACTCGATGACGTCGCCGGCGCGCATGTCTTCGTAGTTTTCGAAGGCCATGCCGCATTCCTGACCCATCGGCACTTCGGACACTTCGTCCTTGAAGCGCTTGAGGGTCTTGAGCTTGCCTTCGTGAACGACAACGTCGTTGCGGATGAGGCGGACGCCTGCACCACGTTCGACCTTGCCTTCGACGACACGGCAGCCTGCGACCTTGCCGACCTTGGTGATGTTGAACACCTCGAGGATCTCGGCGTTGCCGATGAAGGTTTCGCGCCGTTCCGGAGACAAGAGACCCGACATCGCTGCTTTCACGTCATCCACGAGGTCGTAGATGATGTTGTAGTAGCGGATTTCGATGCCTTCGCGCTCGGCGAACTGGCGTGCCTGCGTATTCGCACGAACGTTGAAGCCGATGATGGCCGCGTTCGAGGCTTCGGCGAGCGAGATATCCGACTCGGTGATGCCGCGGCACCCCGAATGGACGATGCGGGCGCGGACTTCGTCGGTGCCGAGCTTCTCCAGGGCGCCGGCAATCGCTTCGATCGAGCCCTGCACGTCACCCTTGATGACCAGCGGGAACTCCTTGATGCCGACGCTCTGGCGCTGCATCATCATCTGTTCCAGCGAACCGCGCTGTCCCGACTGGCGGGCAGCCGCCTTGTCGCGGGCCAGACGCTGACGATATTCCGAGATTTCGCGGGCACGGCTTTCGCTTTCGACGACGGCGAACTTGTCGCCGGCCTGCGGCGTGCCGGACAGACCGAGAACCTCGACCGGTGTTGCCGGACCAGCTTCCTTCACATGGTCGCCCTTGTCGGTAACGAGAGCGCGCACGCGGCCCCAGACGTCGCCGGCGACGATGATCTGGCCCGGACGCAGTGTGCCCTTCTGGACGAGCACGGTCGCGACCGAACCACGGCCACGATCGAGCTGGGCTTCGATGACAGTGCCTTCCGCGGTCCGGTTCGCATTGGCCTTGAGATCGAGAATTTCCGCCTGCAGCAGGATCGCCTCGAGCAGCTTGTCGAGGTTCTTGCCGGTCTTGGCCGAAACCTCGACGTCAAGCACTTCGCCGCCCATGGATTCCACGAAGACTTCGTGCTGCAGCAACTGGTTGCGGACCTTCTGCGGATCGGCCTCGTGCTTGTCGACCTTGTTGATCGCCACGATGATCGGAACACCGGCCGCCTTGGCGTGGTTGATCGATTCGATCGTCTGCGGCATCACGCTGTCGTCGGCTGCGACGACCAGGATCGCGATGTCGGTCGCCTGCGCACCGCGGGCACGCATTGCCGTGAAGGCGGCGTGGCCGGGCGTATCGATGAAGGTGATCTTCTGGCCGTTCTGCTCCACCTGGTAGGCACCGATATGCTGGGTGATGCCGCCGGCTTCGCCGGAGACCACGTTGGCATGGCGGATGGCGTCGAGCAGCGAGGTCTTGCCGTGGTCGACATGGCCCATGATGGTGACGACGGGCGGGCGCGAAACCAGTTCGCCATCGTCGTCTGACACGTTGAAGATGCCGAGTTCGACGTCGGATTCCGACACGCGCCTGACCGTATGGCCGAATTCGCCGGCGATGAGTTCGGCAAGGTCGGCGTCGATGACGTCGCCCGGCTTCATCATTTGGCCTTCCTTCATCAGGTACTTGATGACGTCGACGGCGCGTTCGGACATGCGCTGCGACAGTTCCTGAATGGTGATGGTCTCGGGCAGAACCACTTCGCGGGAGATCTTCTCGCGGGTTTCCTGCATCTGACCGCGGCGGAACTTCTCCTGCCGGCGACGCATCGCCGAGAGCGAACGACCGCGGGCATTGTCCTCGCCGTCGACGTTGGCGGTGGTGATCGTCAACTTGCCGCGACGGCGCTCTTCATCCGTCTTCGGACGAGTCGTGACCGGCTTTGCCGGTTCCGGGCGCACGACGCGGCCACGGACCGGGCCGCTGCGCGCTGCGCCACGATCGTCTTCTTCCTTTTCGTCGCGACGGCCGCGAACGGCGCCGGGGACGGCAGCGCCCGGTGCCGGACGGGCAACAGGTGCTCCAGCCGCATCGGGCCGGCGTGCGGCCGGTGCCGACGATGCGGGCTGCTGCGGCCGTGGCGCGTCGGAGCGTGCTTCGGCCGGAGCCGGTTCTGCGGCTGCCGGTTCGGCAACAGTGGGTGCTTCAGCCTGCCGGATAGCCTCTTCAGCAGCCCGGCGGGCAGCTTCCTCCGCTTCGGCTGCCTTGCGGACAACCTCTTCGGCGGCACGGCGCTTTTCTTCCTCGGCGCGGCGGATCGCATCCTGGGCGTCACGCGCCTGGGAGTCGGCAAGCGCGCGGCGGCGGGCGTCCATCTCTTCCGGCGACAGATGGTTCAGCACCACCGGGCGCGGACGATCGTTCTGGCGCGGCGGCTGCGGACGCTGGTTCGTCTGGTTGTTGTTGCCCTGCTGAACCCGCGGAGCCGGCTGCTGCGGACGTGCCTGCACGGGTGCGGGCGCCGGTTCGGCTGCGCGGACGGGGGCCGCCGGAGCGACGGGTGTGATCGGCTTTTCATCTTCCGGGCGCATCGGGCGCCGCTTACGGGTCTCGACGACGACCGCCTTGGTGCGGCCTCGACCCATATCCTGGCGAACGGTACCCTGGCTCATCCCCGATGGTTTCAGGGTGAGTGTCTTTTTGCCCGCTACGCTGATTGTCTTGTCGTCGTTACTATCGGTCATTCGTTCCCGTTCCTTCGGACAGGGAGCGATGACTAGATCAGACCCTGTCGTTCAATACTGTCGATCAATGAGAATGGGACCGGCCGATGCCGGTGACCGTCTCATTGTTTTTGCCGGCCAGCGCCGCCCGCTGCCCGGGACTGACCGCCATTACGGTACTGTTCGAGCATCTTTGCGCGCTTCACTACACCTTCACCCGCCTGCCCTGCAAGCACTGCGGCATGGATAAAAGCATTCTGGCCCATCAGGCCTTCCATTTCGCTCTCCGAGAAGAGACGGAAGGAAGGTATCTCCTCCTCGGTCTCCATTCCGAGGTGCCAGGCCTTGCGGGCCTGGTCGATTTTCCGGACGCCGTCGTCCGCTGCACCAGTCGCGTGGAACACCGCAAGCGCTGCTCCGCTTCTGACCGCGGCATCCACTTTCGAGGACCCGCTGACGAACTGGCCGGCTTTCCGCGCCATGTTCATCATCTGCATCAATTGCGCCGCCAGCAGCCGGTCGACATTCGCGCCGAGATCGTCCGCCGCCTTTACATCCGTCTTCAGCGCGCGGGCAAAGAGCTTCTTTGCCACCGCCCTGTCGACCAGCGACCGGTCGATCTTCACCCAGCATCCGCGTCCCGGAAGCTCGCGCTTCAGATCGGCGACAACTGTTCCATCGGGAGCGGCGACGAAGCGGATCAGCTCTTCCGGCGATCCGCTTTCGCGCGTCACGATGCACATGCGTCCGTTCACGTCATAACCTGCAAGATCGTCGTCCCCGAGAGGAGCGTCCGGTTCATGCGCGGTCATCATGCTTCTTGTTCGGCTTCGGTGACCTCTTCTTCGGTCCCCTTCGCCAGGTCCTCTTGCGTGATCCAGCCAGCCGAAAGGCGGGCCTGGACGATCATCTGTTCTGCTTCGACGCGCGAGACGTCGAACTTCGAGAACAGCCCTTCGAACTTCTTCGTTTCACCGTTCTTGCGTTCCGACCAGCCGACGAGATCGTCGGCAGCGCAGCCGGCAAAGTCTTCGATCGTCTTGATGCCATCTTCGCCGAGCGCCACCATCATCTGGGCGGTCATGCCGTTAATTTCACGCAGTTCGTCCTGGACACCGAGCGCCTTGCGCTTCTCGTCCATCTCGGCTTCGAGACGCTCGAGGAATTCGCGGGCACGCTGCTGGATTTCCTGCGCCGTCTCCTCGTCGAAACCGTCGATCGAAGAGATTTCATCGAGATCGACATAAGCCAGCTCTTCAACCGCGGCAAAACCTTCCGAAGCCAAAACCTGGCCGACCATCTCGTCGACATCGAGCGAATCCATGAACAGGTTGGTGCGCTCGTTGAATTCCTTCTGGCGGCGCTCCGATTCCTCGGCCTCCGTCATGATGTCGATATCCCAGCCGGTCAGCTGCGAGGCGAGGCGGACGTTCTGGCCGCGGCGGCCGATCGCAAGCGACAGCTGCTCGTCGGGAACGACGACTTCGATACGCTCGGCATCCTCGTCGAGAACGACCTTGGCGACTTCGGCCGGCTGGAGCGCGTTGACGACGAAGGTCGCCGGGTCCTGGCTCCACGGGATGATGTCGATCTTCTCGCCCTGGAGCTCGCCGACCACGGCCTGGACGCGCGAGCCGCGCATCCCGACGCAGGCTCCGACCGGATCGATCGAGCTGTCGTTCGAGATCACCGCGATCTTGGCGCGCGAACCCGGATCACGGGCGACCGACTTCACCTGGATGATGCCGTCGTAAATCTCCGGCACTTCCATGGTGAAGAGTTTCACCATGAACTGCGGATGCGTGCGCGACAGGAAGATCTGCGGGCCGCGCTGCTCGCGACGGACGTCATAGACGTATGCACGGACGCGATCGCCATAGCGGACGTTTTCGCGCGGGATCATTTCGTCGCGGCGGATGATGCCTTCGCCACGGCCGAGATCGACGATGACGTTGCCGTATTCGACGCGCTTGACGGTACCGTTGACGATTTCGCCGACGCGATCCTTGAATTCGTCGAACTGGCGGTCACGCTCGGCTTCGCGGACCTTCTGGACGATCACCTGCTTGGCCGACTGTGCGGCGATGCGGCCGAAATCCATCGGCGGCAGCGGGTCGGCGATGAAATCGCCGAGTGCGGCGTCCGGGTTGCGGTCGCGGGCCAGCTCCAGCGGGATCTGCGTCGAATAATCCTCGGCCTTGTCGACGACTTCGAGCAGGCGCTGCAGGCGGATTTCGCCGGTCTTCGGGTTGATGTCGGCCCGGATGTTCGACTCGGTGCCGTAACGGGAGCGTGCCGCCTTCTGGATGGCATCGGCCATTGCGGCCAGCACGATCTCGCGGTCGATGACTTTTTCGCGCGCCACTGCATCTGCGATCTGCAGAAGTTCGAGCCGGTTCGCACTGACTGCCATTGTCTTGTTTCTCCGTCTTTACTCCAGGGTTCCCGTCCCTGGAGCGGTCTGTTGATCGGTTATTCTTCGTCCGCTTCGTTCTGGTTGGCGGCCTGGGCTTTCGCCAGCTTGTCGGCCCGCAACGCATCGCGGATCAGGTCGTCGGTCAGAATGAGCTTCGCATCGCTAAGCGCCGTGAAGGGAATGGTGACCTTCTGCTCTTCCCCATAGGCAACCTGGTCACGCTCGAGCGTGAAACCATCTGCGCCTGCTTCGACGATCTTGCCGCGGAAGCGCTTGCGATTGTCGATCAAGATCGACGTCTCGCATTTCACAAGGTGGCCCTGCCAGCGGACGAAATCGGATTTCCGCACCATCGGACGGTCGATGCCGGGCGAAGACACCTCCAGATGATACTCTTTATCGATCGGATCTTCCACATCGAGGACGGGAGAAATCGCCATCGAGACTTCTTCGCAATCCTGAACCGACATCGTGCCGTCGTTGCGTTCGGCCATAACCTGCATCGTCGCGCCGTTCTGGTTCAGCATCCGGACGCGGATAAGCCTAAAGCCAATGCCGACGAGAACGGGTTCGATGATATCGGCAAGACGCTGGTCGAGCCCGGTTTCAGTAATCAGCCGCGGCTCAAGTTCGTTGTCTGCGTTTGTCATGTCCGACAAGCGGTGCGCTCCTCGCAATTTCATGCTGTTTAAGCGATCGCGGTAATAAAAAAGAGCGGGTCCTTGCGGCCCACTCTTCATCAAGCGATCAAGAATTTGAGAGGCATATAGTCGGGTTTTTCCGAAATTGCAAGGTCTGCGACAGATTCGGCCGATTCGCTCCGGTGACGTGATCAGGCCTATGGCCAGCGCCGGTCTTGCGCATATATTGCCGTTGGCGCGCAATAACAAAAGCGGAGAAATCGTGGCCTACACTTCGTCGACATTGGCGCCTTTGCGGCACGATACCTACCGCACCATCTGGTTCGCGAGCCTTTCTTCGAATTTCGGCGGCCTGATCCAGGCGGTGGGCGCCGCCTGGATGATGACGACGATCACCGCGTCGGAGGACATGGTTGCGCTGGTACAGACCTCGACGGCGCTGCCGATCATGTTGTTTTCGCTGATATCGGGTGCGCTGGCCGACAATTATGACCGCCGCCGGGTCATGCTGACGGCGCAGTGCATGATGCTCACCGTCTCGGCGCTGCTGACGGCCTCGGCCCTGCTCGGCTGGATCACGCCCTGGCTGCTGCTCTTCTTCACCTTCCTGATCGGCTGCGGCACCGCGCTCAACAATCCCTCCTGGCAGGCCTCGGTCGGCGACATGGTGCCGCGTGCCGACCTGCCGGGTGCGGTCACGTTGAACAGCATGGGTTTCAACATCACCCGCAGCGTCGGCCCGGCAATCGGCGGCGTCATCGTCGCCGCTGCCGGCGCGGCCGCGGCTTTCGCGGTTAACACGCTGAGTTACCTCGCCTTGATCTATGCCCTGTTGCGCTGGCGGCCAGCCGCGCCCGTCTCGACCCTGCCGCGGGAGGCGCTCGGCAGCGCCATCTTCGCCGGCCTGCGTTACGTCTCGATGTCGCCCAATCTCGAAAAGGTCCTCGTCAGAGGGCTGCTCTTCGGCATCGGCGCCAGCTCGATCCTGGCGCTGCTGCCGGTCGTCGCCCTCGATCTCGTTGCCGGCGGGCCGCTGACCTATGGTTTCATGCTCGGCGCCTTCGGTATCGGCGCAATCGGCGGTGCCGTGCTGAATGCCAGGCTTCGCCAAGTGCTTTCCAGCGAGATGATCGTCCGCCTGTCCTTTGCCGGCTTCGCATTGAGCGCAGTCATCGCAGCCGTGAGCCCAAGTGCCGTCCTGACCTCCGCCGGGCTGCTCGTTTCCGGCGCCTGCTGGGTCTCTGCACTTTCGCTGTTCAATACCATCGTCCAGCTTTCGACGCCGCGCTGGGTGGTCGGCCGGGCGCTGTCGCTCTACCAGACCGTCACCTTCGGCGGCATCGCCGGCGGCAGCTGGCTGTGGGGCGTTGCTGCGGATCGCTACGGCGTCGCCGATGCGCTGCTGATGTCATCCGTCGTCATGCTGCTCGGCATCGCCATCGGCCTGCGCTTTTCCATGCCGGCCTTCGCCTCGCTCAACCTCGACCCGCTGAACCGCTTCACCGAACCGGCCCTCAGTCTCGACATCACGCCGCGCAGCGGCCCGATCGTCATCCAGGTCGATTACGAGATCGGAGATGACGACCTGGCCGAGTTCATGGAATTGATGGGCGAACGCCGCCGTATCCGCATCCGCGACGGCGCTCGCAACTGGGCGCTGATGCGTGATCTCGAAAATCCCAGCCTTTGGACGGAAACCTACCACACGCCGACCTGGGTCGAATACATAAGACACAACCAGCGGCGCACGCAGGCCGATGCCGAAAACACCGACAGGCTTCGTGCGCTTCACCGCGGCGAAGGTCCGCTGCATGTCCACCGCATGATCGAACGCCAGGCCATTCCGCCGGGCGACGACGTCTTCCACAAGGCGCCGATCGATCTGCATCATTGAGACCAGCTATGCAGAGATCAAGCATGTGTAGATTCAGGCTCGCCCGCCAATCCGATCTTGCCGCCATCGTCCGGCTTCTGGCCGATGACGATCTCGGCGGCAGCAGGGAGATCGTTTCGGATACTGTCGACGCGCGTTATCTCTCGGCCTTTGCCGCGATCGAGGCTGATGCCAATCAGCTTCTGGCCGTCGCAACCGACGCGGCCGATCGGGTCGTCGGCTGTTTGCAGCTGAGCTTTGTTCCCGGCCTTTCGAGGACGGGCATGTGGCGCGGCCAGATCGAAAGCGTGCGTGTCGCAAGCGATCTTCGCGGCTCTGGCCTCGGCGCGCAATTCATCGAATGGGCGATCGCCCAATGCGCCGAGCGCGGCTGCGGCCTCGTGCAGCTGACATCGGACAAGACGCGAGGGGATGCGATCCGCTTTTACGAGAGGCTCGGTTTCGTCGCCAGCCATGAAGGCTTGAAACGCACTCTGTGAAGCTGGTTACTTCAGCTTGCCCTTCATCGCAGCCTCGGGAAAACATGTCGGTTTCATGCCGTTCTTTGCCTGCCACTGGCCGATCGAGCGCCGCGTCTTGTAGCCCGGCAGACCGTCGGAGCCGCCGACATCATAGCCCTGCCGTTCCAGCGCCTTCTGCATGGCGGCGACGTCCGAGCGCAGCATCTTGCCGACATCGCCCCATCTGCCCTGGAAGGCGCCGCCATTATAGGCGATCCGGTCGGCGAGATTGCCGATATAGAGCGCGTAGAGATCGGAATTATTGTATTCCTTGATGATGTAGAAATTCGGCGTGACGATGAATTCCGGCCCGTCGCGGCCGGCGGGCACCAGCATCATGCCCTCAGCCTTCATCTCGCCTGAGGGAAAGCCTTTGCCGGAGCTGCGGTCGATGCCGAGCGAGGCCCAGTGCGACAGCGGCTTTGCCAGATCGGGTCCCTCCTGCGCGCAGGAAACCGCCTCCGGTATCGACACCTCGAAGCCCCAGTCGCGGTCGCGCTGCCAGCCTTTCTTGACCAGAAAATTGGCGATCGAGGCGAGCGTATCGGGCACCGACGTCCAGATATTGCGGTGGCCGTCGCCGTCGAAATCGACGGCATATTTCAGATAACTCGTCGGCATGAACTGCGGTTGGCCGAGCGCGCCGGCCCATGACCCCTTGAAATCGGCAGGTGTGACGTCGCCGACGTCGAGAATATGGAGTGCGGCCACCAGCTCGGTGCGGAACATCTCCTTGCGCGTCGACATGAAGGCCTTGGTCGCCAGCACCTCGATCGCCGAATTCGGGATCTTCGCCGCACCGAAGCCGGTCTCCCGGCCCCAGATGGCCAGCACGATCGAGCCCGGCACGCCATAGGTCTTCTCGATCCGTTTCAGCGTCGAGCCGTATTGGGCGGCAAAGCCGCGCCCGGTTGCGGCAAGTCGCTTCAGATGGTCCTCGTTGAAATAGGGAGCGGGCGAGGAAAATTCGGCCTGCGTCTGCTTCTGCTCCTTTGGCGGCGGGAAACCCGGCGGAGCGAGATCGGGCAGGTTCCAGTTCAGCGTGATGCCGGAGAAAGCGGCTTGAAAGACCTTCTCCGAAATGCCGTTCGCCTTCGCCTCCGGCCAGAGGTCGCTCTGCACCCATTTCTCGAACTGCGCCTCGACATCGGTTTTGGAGGCGGCGAGGGCGGGCAGAGGCATCAGAGCGGTTACGAGTATAAAGATAGACGAGATGACCTGCCGCGGCCCACCCCCCTCTGCCCTGCCGGGCATCTCCCCCACAGGGGGGGAGATCGGAAACAGGCGATGCTTTGCCCTTAGCAACCGTCGCACGTACTGAAGCGTCGAAACGCGAGGAACGGATGAGCGTGCCTCTGGCCGATCTCCCCCCTTGTGGGGGAGATGCCCGGCAGGGCAGAGGGGGGTGTGATGCAACATATGCAAGCCTCCCTATATCACCGTCCGCGCCCGAAGTGCCGCTGCGAGCGTGCCCTCGTCGAGATAGTCGAGCTCGCCGCCGACCGGTACGCCATGCGCCAGCCGGGTGATCTTCACGTCCAGCCCCTGCAGCTGGTCGGTGATGTAATGCGCGGTCGTCTGTCCCTCGACGGTGGCATTGACCGCGATAATCAGTTCCCGGATGCCGCCTTCGCCGATCCGGTCGACCAGTCCGCGAATATTGAGATCGTCGGGCCCGATGCCGTCGAGCGGCGATAGCGTGCCGCCGAGCACATGATAGGCGGCGTTCATCGCGCCTGCCCGCTCCAGCGCCCAGAGGTCCGATACGTCCTCGACGACGATGATGATGGATTGATCACGCTGCGTGTCGGTGCAGACGGTGCAGGGATCGACGGTATCGACATTGCCGCAGCGCGAGCAGATCTTCACCTTGTCATAGGCCTCGCCCATCGCATTCGACAGCGGGCCGAGCAGCTGATCCTTCTTCTTGATCAGATGCAGTGCCGCCCGGCGCGCCGAGCGCGGCCCGAGGCCCGGCACCTTCGCCAGAAGCTGGATGAGTTTTTCGATTTCGGGTCCGGTGACTCGTTTTGCCATGCGCCGTTCTTAACTGATATGGAACGAAAACGGAATCGCGGAAGGATCGCCCATCCGATGAAAATCCTGGCCTTGTGCACTGGCAATTGTGCACCGGCAATCCGGAAAGACTGCCGGGCAAGAGCGACAACACCGGCATCTTCAAACACGCCGTCAACGGCGCGGTCATGATCGACGCCGAAGGTCTGGTCGGCGATGCGATCTGCAACCGCAAACACCATGGCGGCGTCGACCAGGCTGTTTATGTCGAGGGATCGCTGACACTCGACTGGTGGAGCAGCGAGCTGGGTCAACCTTACGAGGCCGGTACTTTCGGCGAGAACATGGTGATATCGGATCTCGACAATCGCGACGTCGCTGTCGGTGACCGCTTCGTCGCCGGCGACCTCATCCTCGAAGTCACGTCATGCCGCATTCCCCGCGCCACCTTCGCAGCCCGGATGGCCGATCCGAAATTCGTCAAACGCTATACTGCCGCCGCTCGTCCCGGCATCTACTGCCGCGTCATCCGGGACGGCGTGGTCGAGCCCGGAATGCCGATGGAATACACGTCTTTTTCGGGAGACAGGATTACGATGCCGGAGCTAATGGAGACCTTCGGCCGAAGGCTTCAGGGGGCAGATCGGGCGCGATATCTCGCGGCCCCAATTCACTACAAGCTTAGGGCCATGCTGGAATCCCAAGCCGACGAAGCGCACTAGATCAGACTTTACACCTTGATATGTTGGCCGCCTCAGAATGGCAGCTTGAAGCCCGGTGGGATCGGCAGGCCTGCGGTCAGGGCCTTGGTCTTTTCGGCGGCCAGCGCCTCGGCTTTGTCCTTGGCGTCCTTGTGGGCGGCGACGATCAGGTCCTCGAGGATCTCGACATCGTCTTCCTTGAACAGCGACGGGTCGATCTTCAGGCTCTTCAGTTCGCCCTTGCCAGTGATGACGACGGCGACGAGGCCGCCGCCCGCCTTGCCTTCGGCCGTGAGCTCGGCGATCTCCGCCTGCATCTGCTCCATCTTGGCCTGCATTTCCTTGACTTTGCCCATCATGCCCATGATGTCGCGCATCGTCTCGCTCCTTGTTGAAACTTAGAATTCTATGTCGTCGCCCGGCAGGATGTCGCCTTCCTCGGATTCGGCGGCAGCCGGCGGCGTCGCCTCGCCTTCCTCTTCCGGTTCGGGCGCCCGCACACGTACGTCGATGATTTTTGCGCCGGGAAAATGTGCCAGGATTGCCGCCACGTCAGGGTCCTGGCGGGCATCGATCACATTCTGTTCCCGGGTCCTGGCCTCCGCTTCCACAAGCGTCGGCTGGCCCTCGTCGCGGCTGAGACTGACGATCCAGTGGATGCCGGTCCATTCCTTCAATTTGACGGCAAGCTCGTTGAGCAGCGTCGTCGGTGCGCCCTCGCTCAGGCTGACGTCGAGCCGGCCGGGCTCGATCCGCACAGGGCGCACGAAGGTCCGCACCATCGCCTTCAGCTTCGGATCGCGCTTCTCGGTGGCGAGATCGACGATATCGCTGACCGAATTGACCCGGACGAGCGGCTTCGGTGTTTCCGCCGGTTTCGGCTCAATCCGGCCGACAGGCATCGTCTCGGGCTGGCTGCTCGGCACGGCGCGCAGCATGGCCACCGGCGCCGAAGACGGCGGCTGGCTCGGTGCGGTTTCGGCTGCGCGCGCCGTGACACTGTTCTGATAGGAAACCCGTGTCCCGTTGCCGCCACCATTGCCGGACGGCGGAGCCGCGGGCCGCGGGCCGGCATTGTCGCCGGAAAATTCGGCAAGCCGGCGCGCCGCATCCTCGGGCGCGGGCAGATGCGCAGCATGCGCAAGCCGGATCAGCACCATTTCGGCCGCCCCTGCCGTTCGCGACGAGCCTTCCGTTTCCGGAATGCCCTTAAGCAGCATCTGCCAGATGCGCGACAGCGTCGTCACCGCAACGCCCTTGGCAAATTCCGCCGCCTTGGTGCGCTCGACCTCGCTCAGCGAAGGATCGTTTGCCGCATCCGGCACATATTTCAGCCGCGTCACCAGATGGGTGAAATCGGCAAGATCGGTCAGCACCACCACCGGATTGGCGCCGGCTTCGTACTGGTTCTGGAACTCGCCGAGGGCCGCGGCCACATCGCCCTTGACGATATGCTGGAAGAGATCGACGATCCGGGCGCGATCGGCAAGGCCGAGCATGCCGCGCACAGCTTCCGCCTGCACGACGCCTGCGCCATGGGCGATCGCCTGGTCGAGCAGCGACAGGCCGTCGCGCGCCGAGCCTTCGGCCGCACGCGCAATCATCGCCAGCGCGTCGGCTTCCGCCTCGATGCCTTCCTTGGCCGCGATCGTCGTGAACAGCCCGACAAGATCGGAGGCGCTGATGCGGCGCAGGTCGAAGCGCTGGCAGCGCGACAGCACGGTGATCGGCACCTTGCGGATCTCGGTGGTGGCGAAGATGAACTTCACATGCTCCGGCGGCTCTTCCAGCGTCTTCAACAGGCCGTTGAAGGCCTGCGTCGACAGCATGTGCACTTCGTCGATGATATAGACTTTGTAGCGCGCCGAAACCGGGCGGTAGCGCACCTGCTCGATGATCTCGCGGATATCGTCGATACCGGTATGGGAGGCGGCATCCATCTCGATCACGTCGACATGCCGGCCTTCCATGATTGCCTGGCAGTGCTCGCCGGGCGTGCGAAGGTCGATCGTCGGCTTGTCGATCTCCGACGTCTTGTAGTTCAGCGCCCGCGCCAGGATGCGCGCCGTCGTCGTCTTGCCGACGCCGCGCACGCCGGTCAGCATGTAGGCTTGCGCGATGCGGCCGGTCTCGAAGGCGTTGGTGAGGGTGCGGACCATCGGCTCCTGGCCGACCATCAAGTCCGTGAAATCCTTGGGGCGGTATTTGCGAGCCAGCACCCGGTATCCGGTGCCCGTCGAGGCGGCATCTTTTGATTGTCGCTCGGTGTCGCTCATCGCCCTGCTTGTCGCCCGGATCGTCGGGCACTTCGTGGAGAGAAGGTGGGAGGCTGGCACGATGACCCGTGCCGGGCTCGTTAGGGCTGCTTCCTTCCGGACCTGACCCGGTTGGCGAGTGGCTCGTCCACCACCAACCTCCCGGATGCACATATCGGCAATATCGTCATCAAAAGCAAGCCAACATGCAAAAAAACTGCTAGTCGTTGGAAAACATGAGGAGAATGCCCTTTGAAAGGTTTCGTGCTCGACCCCCGGCTGGAAAACGACAGCGTCAGCATCATGGTCACCGGTCTCTGCGATCTGAGATTGTCGAGGGATGCCCGCTGGCCGTGGCTCATACTCGTGCCGCGCCGGGCCGATATCACCGAAATCTTCGAGCTGACGCCGCTCGACCAGGTGCTGCTGGCCTTTGAGACGGAGCTGGTCGCCAAGGCGCTGAAGGAGATCACCGGCGCGACAAAAATCAATGTCGGGGCTCTTGGCAATATCGTCCGTCAGCTTCATGTTCATGTGATTGCCCGCTTCGAAGGCGATGCGAACTGGCCGGGTCCCATCTGGGGCTTCGGGCACGCGGAGCCCTACGAGGACGGAAAGAGCGACGAATTTACAGCGAAGCTGCGGGAAGCCCTTTCATCATGAGTCATTCGCTTTTCGATTCGGATGTGCCGCATCCGGAACCCAGCAATCTCACGGCCTTTGCCGCCAACGACCTCAATCGCGATTCCGAGCATCGCGACGAACAATCCGTCGAAAAGGCGCTGGCCAAGGAAGGTACCCATATCTTCGCCTTCGCCAGGGATAGGCTGGTGCTGAAGCATGACGCCCAGGTGCTCGATCCGCTCTTTGCCCGCTATGAACTGCAGGAATTGCAGCCGGACTGGGACGAAACCATACTTCTTGGCTACCGCAAGACCGGCGAGCCGCGCCTTGCCGTTCCCGTCGGCATCGACGCCGACGATCTCACCAGCCACTACAAGCCTGCAGACGGCCGCACGCTGTTTCGCGAAATGCTGATCGACGAGGTGTTGCTCGGCGAATTCGCCCAGGCCGCAAGCCTGATCCGCTGGAACGGCGATAACCGCTTCTGCGGCCGCTGCGGCTCGGCGATGGAGATCCACATCGGCGGCTACAAGCGCGTCTGCACCGCCTGCGAACACGTGATCTTCCCCCGCACCGACCCCGTCGTCATCATGCTGACGGTTGACGAGCAGCGCGACCTCTGCCTGCTCGGCCGCAGTCCGCATTTCGCGCCCGGCATGTATTCCTGTCTGGCCGGCTTCGTCGAGCCCGGCGAGACCATCGAGAACGCCGTGCGCCGCGAAACGCTGGAGGAATCGGGCATCCGCACCGGCCGCATCCGCTATCACGCCTCGCAGCCCTGGCCGATGCCGCATTCCTTGATGATCGGCTGTTACGCCGAGGCGAAATCGACCGAGATCAGCCGCGACGAGACGGAACTGGAGGATTGCCGCTGGTTCACCCGCCAGGAAACGATCGAGATGCTGGAACGCCCGAGCGCAACAGGCAAGGCCTCGCCGCCGAAAGGGGCGATCGCCCACCGCCTGATGCGCGACTGGGTGGAGTGGAAGCGGTAGCGTCATGCCGGTCGCCCGCTCCGAACGGCTGCTGACGCTGCTCCAGACGCTCCGGCGTTACCGGCGACCGGTGACTGGAACCGTGCTTGCCCAGGAGACCGGCGTCAGCCTGCGCACGCTCTATCGCGATATTGCCAGCCTGCAGGCCCAGGGCGCGATGATTGAAGGCGAAGCCGGCATCGGTTACGTGTTGAAGCCCGGCTTCATGCTGCCGCCGATGATGTTTTCCGAAGAAGAGCTCGAGGCATTGGTGCTCGGCTCGCGTTGGGTGGCCCGCGCCGCCGAGCCGCGCCTTGCCGGCGCCGGCGCCGACGCACTGGCCAAGATTGCCGCCGTGCTGCCGGCCGATATGCGCGAGATGATCGATTCGGCCGCGCTGTTCGTCGGTCCCAAACGCCGGGACGAGGACAAGGCTGATGTTTCGGCCATCCGCAAAGCGATCCGCCTGGAGCGTATCCTCGAGCTGCATTATGGTGACGAGCAGGGTCGGATCTCGCGCCGCCGCGTCTGGCCTTTCGCGCTCGGTTATTTCGAACATGTGCGGGTCGTCATGGCCTGGTGCGAACTGCGCCAGGATTTTCGCCATTTCCGTACCGACCGCATCATCGACATGGCGTTGCATGAGGGGCGTTATCCGCGCCGCCGCACGGTGCTCCTCAAGGAGTGGCGCGAGACGCAGGACGTGCCGATCGAGAGCTGAACACTGCTGCCATAAACTGTCAGCAGCAAGTGTTATTGTCAGTACCAATCCAACAGGAAAGGAGTACTGATCATGGTAACGCCTCCAGCCATTCATTTCGCGAACGACCGTTTTACGGGCGAGTCCTTTGCCGATGTCATTTCGGCCGAGACTTTTGCCGATGTCCGCCAGTCGGCACGCTCCGGCCTGCTGCTCCTGATCATGGGTGTTTTCCGCTTTCCCAGTGGAAACCGCACGAGCCTCGACCTTGAAGCAACCCCGGACTACCTGAAGCGCGATCTCGGCTTCATGGATGGACGCGACCCGCATTGCGAGGACCGTTTCCCGCTTTAGGCCGCCACTATCCTTATCAACATTCCGCCCGACGAGAACGGGGCGCTGCGATCGCTGCGCCCTTTGCACCCTGCTGCCATTAACTGTCAGCAGATGATTTCGTCCGGCCCCATTCTGCAACAACGGGAGAACCGAAATGACCAGCCCCAATCTCATCATTCTTTACGTCAAGGACCCGGGTGAAAGCGCCAGTTTCTACCGGAACCTGCTCAATCGCGAGCCGGCCGTGGAGGCGCCGAATTTCGTCGCTTTTCCGCTTGAAGGCGGCTTCACCCTCGGTCTCTGGCGGCGCAGCAAGGTCGAGCCGCAGCCCTCCGCCATCGGCAATCGCGGCGAAATGGCCTTCATGGTCGAAGGAGAAAATGCCGTCGCCAAACATTATGAAGACTGGCGCCAGCGTGGTCTGCCGATCGCCCAGGAACTGACCGACCTGGATTTTGGCCCGACCTTCGTCGTGCTCGACCCGGACGGGCATCGGCTGCGTGTCTGTGAGCCGGATAAATAATTCAGGCGGGGCTTGCCTTGGAGCATGATGCCGAAAAGTGTCAGCGGTTTTCGGACAACATCATGCTCTAACTATTTAATTTAGAACAGGATGACTTCGTCCTGTTCTAAAGCAGGCCTCGCATCGCATGTCCCTTGTAGACGCCGAGGATGCGGACTTTCTCGGAGAAGAACCGCAGTTCCTCCAACGCCCGGCGCACGTTCGGGTCGTTCGGATGGCCTTCGATATCGGCGTAAAACTGCGTCGCCACGAATTTTCCGCCGAGCTGGTAGCTCTCCAGCTTCGTCATGTTGATGTTGTTGGTGGCAAAACCGCCGAGCGCTTTGTAAAGAGCGGCCGGGATGTTACGGACGTTGAAGACGAAGGTGGTGACGAGCTTTTCTTCCGCCGAATTCCGTTGCGCCCATTCCTCGTCGCGGGACAGGACGACGAAACGGGTCACATTGTTTTCCGAATCCTCGACATTTTCGGCGATGATCTCGAGCCCGTAGAGATCGGCGGCAAGACGCGGCGCCAAGGCGGCCATCGAGCGGTCGCCGGTTTCCTTCACCAGCTTTGCTGCCCCTGCCGTATCGCCGGCGATCACCGGCTTCCAGCCATTGGCGCGAACGATCTTGCGGCATTGGCCGAGCGCGTGGATATGGCTGTGCACCGTACGGATCTCGTCCTTGGTGACACCGGGCAGCACCATCAGCTGGAAGCGGATCGGCATGAAATATTCGCCGATGATATGCAGCCGCGACTCCGGCAGCAGATGGTGGATATCGGCGACGCGCCCGGCAATCGTGTTCTCGATCGGGATCATCGCGATATCGGCGTCGCCGTTGTCGACCGCCGTGAACGCATCCTCGAAGGTCTGGCAGGGCAGCGGCTCCATGGTCGGAAACATGTCGCGGCTCGCCATGTCGGAATTGGCGCCGAATTCGCCCTGGAAGGCGATCCTGTTGGTCTTGATGTTCATGATGGTTCCGTCAGTTCGACTTTGCGGAGAGGATGCGCCGCGCTTTTTCGAGGTCGGCGGGAGTATCGACACCGAGCGGAACCGTGTCAACGATCTCGGCGTCGATGCGCATGCCGGCTTCCAGCGCCCGCAATTGCTCCAGCGATTCGCGCTTTTCGAGCGTCGAGGGGCCGAGCGAGACGAACCGTTCGAGCGCCGCCCGCCGATAGGCATAAAGGCCGATATGGTGGTAGAGCGGTCCCTTGCCGTAAGGGGCGGTTGCGCGCGTGAAGTAGAGCGCATGCAGTCGGGTGTCGGAAATCGGCGAACCGACGATCTTGACGATATGCGGCGCCGTCCTGTCCTCCTCATTGTCGATTTCGGTCGTCAGCGTCCCGATATCGACCGCCTCGTTCTCGAGAGGGCGCAACGCCGCGCGCACCGTTTCCGGATCGATCGTCGGCAGATCGCCCTGGACGTTGACGATGAACTTCGCCTTTCCGTCCGGATCGACTTTCGTCAGCGCCTCAAAGATCCGATCGGAACCCGATTGGTGATCCGTGCGGGTCATGACGACTTCGAAGCCGGCGGCGGCTACCGCATCGAATACTCGGGCGTCGTCGACGGCGACGACGACGCGGCCGATGGCTGCCTCCCTGGCGCGCAGCGCCACCTGGACGATCATCGGCAGGCCGCAAATATCGGCCAGTGGCTTGCCCGGAAGCCGTGTGGAGGCCATGCGCGCCGGGATCAATACGAGCACGCCGTCTAAATTTGAATCACTCATTGTTCGGGCCTTCTATTCCGGGCTGGAAAGTGTCAAAAAGTCTCACGCACAAGACCATTTAGACAGTTGCAACGAACAACCAAAAGACATAGGTTCCGCGCGATTTCAAGATGGTCCGGTTTATGGTCTGCCGGCTGCAAGGGGAGCATTGCAGATGAATTCATACGTCAATACGGCCGTGGGGGCGCTGCTCGGAACGATATTCGTTCTGATGTCTGTCTCCATCGCGTCCGAAGGGATCTTCCATTCCGAAGCACCGGAAAAGGAAGGTTTCGCGATCGTTGCCGAAGAGGCACCCGCCGCTGGTGGCGAGGCTGCGCCTGCCGTTGCCGTTCCGATCGCGCAATTGCTCGCTTCTGCAGATGCCAAGGCCGGTGAAACGATCTTCAAGAAGTGTCAGGCCTGTCATGACGGCACCAAAGGGGGACCGAACAAGGTCGGTCCCAACCTCTTTGGTGTCGTAGATCGCCCGATCGCCTCGCATGAAGGCTTCGCCTATTCCGCTGCCATGAAGGATTTCTCCAAGGGCAGCAGCGAGAAGTGGACTTTCGAAAATCTAAACAAGTTCCTGACAGCACCGAAGAAGGACGTTCCCGGTACCGCAATGGGCTTCGCCGGACTGCCGAAAGATCAGGACCGCGCCAACGTCATCCTCTATCTCCACACGTTGGCCGATTCACCGGTGCCGCTGCCGGACCCAAAGACGGCGACGCAATAGGGCGGCAACATCATTCATGACAATCGAGCCCGGCCGCAAGCCGGGCTTTTTCTTGGTGCAAGGACCGGTTCAGGCACCGAGGAAATAGGCCCAGAGCGAGACCGTGATGGCGCCGAGCGCCGTCGTCACCGTGATCGTCGAGGCGGCGAGGCTGTGACCGACGCCGAAGCGATTGGCGATCAGCCAGGCATTGACGCCTGTCGGGACGGAGGAGGTCAGGACGATCGCTGCCCTCCATTCGGGGCTGAGACCGAGGAGGTGGCTCGCCGCCCAGACGCAGCCTGGCAGCAGCAGCAGCTTCAGGGTCGAGGTGACGCTGGCGATGCCGAGATTGCCGGAGACGCCGTATTTCTCCAGCGCCATGCCGAGCGATATCAGTGCCGCCGGACCGGCAATGCCGGCGATCTGCCCGACGACCGTTGCCACCGTCGTCGGCATGGTGAGGCCGGAAAGGTGCATGGCCATGCCGGCCGCAAGCCCGATCACCAGCGGGTTGCGCACGAGATTGACCGCGATCTGGCGAAGTACGAGTACCATGCTGCGATCGCTTTTGCCGGCGATCTTGCGCTCGGCATGCTCCATCAGGACCGTGCCGGCGACCATCATCACGGGCAGATGCACGGCAAGCAGGATCGACAGCGCCACCAGCCCTTCGTCGCCGACGGTCCGCTCGACGAGCGGCAGACCGATGAAGATATTGTTGGCGAAGGCCGAGGAAACGCCGGCCAGCACGCCGATTCGTTCGTCACGGCCGAAGAGGCGTGTGGCGGCGATATGGCCGGCCGTCCAGGTGATGGCAACGCCGGAAAAATAGACGATCCAGAGGCGAAAAGGCGAGGCGCCATGAAAATCCGCCTCGGCGATGGTGCGAAAGAGCAGAAGCGGCACGGCGATCTTGAAGACGAATTCGCTGAGCGCTTCGCCAACATTCGAGGCCATCAATCCGCTGCGGACGATCACCCAGCCGATGAGAATCAGGATGAAGATGGGAAGGACGTCGAGAATGATGGCTGACATACGGAGGCTGCTCTGCGCGGGGGAGTATTCGACGTCTACAGCGCCGCGTGTCTTTTGAGACGCACAAAGGACGCTGTAGCACTTTGAATTGCTGAATAATTTTATCCTTAAATCGATTCCGATTTAAGGAATTATGCAGTAGCAGCAAACCGCTTGGGTTGAAAAGGCAGTCGCCGTCCAATCAGGCGCATCTGCAAAACAAAAAAAGCGGGCACAGCCCGCTTTTCCGCTCCGGTCTTGCCGGAAACCCGGATCACGAAGCTGCCAGTTCATCCGTGGTCAGCATCGCGCCGGTAAGATCGAGGGGATCATCCCTCGTGCGCCCGGCTGCAACTGAAAGCTGCTCATGCCGGTCTTCTTGCGAGTATTTCTAGATTTGGAAAATGACAGGGACGTGACGAATAGGCGGCACTTTTGCGAAGAAATAGATGGGCCATCCACCATTTATTCTTCCAAACCGCGGAAATTTCGCTAAGACCAAACCCCGGCTATCACAAACTCCGGGACCCCCCATTTCATGACAAGATTCGATGTTCTGACAGTCGGCAACGCAATCGTGGACATCATTGCCCGTTGCGACGACCAGTTCCTCATTGACAACCAGATCACCAAGGCGGCGATGAACCTCATCGATGCCGAACGCGCCGAACTCTTGTATTCGCGCATGGGACCGGCGCTCGAAGCCTCCGGCGGCAGCGCCGGCAACACGGCGGCGGGCGTGGCTAACCTCGGCGGCAAGGCTGCCTATTTCGGCAATGTTGCTCAAGATCAGCTCGGTGACATCTTCGCGCACGACATCCGCGCCCAGGGCGTTCACTACCAGACCCGGCCGAAGGGCACCTTCCCGCCGACGGCACGTTCGATGATCTTCGTCACCGAGGATGGTGAGCGTTCGATGAACACCTATCTCGGCGCTTGCGTCGAACTCGGCCCGGAAGACGTCGAGGTCGACGTCGTGGCCGACGCCAAGGTCACTTATTTCGAAGGTTATCTCTGGGATCCGCCGCGCGCCAAGGAAGCCATCCTCGATTGTGCCCGCATCGCCCATGAAAACGGCCGCGAAGTGTCGATGACGCTGTCCGACAGCTTCTGCGTCGACCGCTATCGCGGCGAATTCCTCGATCTGATGCGCTCCGGCAAGGTCGATATCGTCTTCGCCAATCGCCAGGAAGCGCTGTCGCTCTACGAGACCGACGATTTCGAGGAGGCGCTGGACAGGATCGCCGCCGATTGCAAGATCGCTGCCGTGACGATGAGCGAGAATGGTGCCGTCATCCTGAAGGGCCGTGAGCGTTTTTACGTCGACGCGATCCGGATCAAGGAAGTTGTGGACACGACGGGTGCCGGCGATCTCTTCGCCTCCGGCTTCCTCTACGGCTACACGCAGGGACAGTCTCTCGAGGATTGCGGCAAGCTCGGTTGCCTGGCCGCCGGCATCGTCATCCAGCAGATCGGCCCACGCCCGATGACCTCGCTTTCCGAGGCTGCAAAACGGGCAGGGCTTATTTGAAGGCTTCGCCGGGATAGGCGCCCCAGATCTCCGACTGCGCCACCCAGCCCGAGGCGCCGTCGGTTTCGGCGCGGCACCAGTCGCCGTTGCATTCGCCGATCGTCACCATCACGCCGGGTTCCAGCTTGGCAACGATCGATGCAGAGGGGAGCGCCTCACGGCGCAGATTGACATAGACGCCTTTGCCCTTGGTCTTCATCCAGGGGGCGGCAATCGCCGCGCGCTGGCCTGATAGCAGCGACTGGTTGACCCAGCCTTCGGTGCCGTCGGCATCGCGGATGCGGCGCCAGTTGTCGTATTCCTGGATGATCTCCACCGGCAGGCCGGATTTCAAGTACATCCAAGAAACGGCGTAATCCGTTCCCGGACCGATGCGCAGGTTGACGCGCTTGGATTTCAGCGTGACGAAACGCGGCAATGGCAGTCCGCTTGGCCCCTTGGCCGCTTGCGCATGGGCGAATTCGTCGCTTCCTATGGATGCGGCCAGAGCGATGGCAAGGGCGAGGCAGGACTTCAGGACTTTGCTGCGCATGGAAGTTTCCGGTTGCTCGAATTCGCGGGCAGGGCAGGCCTGCTCGCGGTCCGGGCTTTGACATTCCCCGGCTGCACCGCGAGTTTTGTTTGTCTTCGCGTGCGGGTCTGGTAGAAAATGCCCGGAATGGGAAAATTATCACCCCTCTTGGTTAAAGACCTCTGAACAAGGCACCACAGGCAGCCATGACAGCGAAGAAAAAACCGAAGGTCTACATCACCCGCAAGCTGCCGGATGCCGTCGAAACCCGCATGCGCGAACTCTTCGACGCAGAGCTGAACATCGACGACGCGCCGCGTTCGGTTCCCGAGTTGATCGCCGCGGTCAAGACCGCCGACGTGCTGGTGCCGACCGTCACCGATCGTATCGACGCGGCGCTGATCGAACAGGCGGGACCGCAGATGAAGCTGATTGCGAGCTTCTCCAATGGCACCGACCACATCGACGTCGAGGCGGCGGCGCGCAAGGGCATCACCGTCACCAACACGCCGAACGTCCTGACCGAGGACACCGCCGATATGACCATGGCGCTGATTCTCGCGGTTCCGAGACGGCTCGGCGAAGGTGCGCGCGTGCTGACCGACAAGCCGGGCGAATGGGCAGGCTGGTCTCCCACCTGGATGCTCGGCCGGCGCATTCACGGCAAGCGCATCGGCATCGTCGGCATGGGCCGCATCGGCACGGCGGTGGCCCGCCGCGCCAAGGCCTTCGGCCTGTCGATCCACTATCACAACCGCAAGCGCGTCAATCCGGCCGTCGAGGACGAACTGGAGGCGACCTATTGGGAAAGCCTCGACCAGATGCTCGCCCGCGTCGATATCGTTTCGATCAATTGCCCGTCGACGCCGGCGACCTTCCACCTGGTCTCGGCCCGCCGTCTGGCGCTGCTGCAGCCGACAGCCTATCTCGTCAACACAGCGCGCGGCGACGTGGTCGACGAAGCGGCGCTGATCAAGTGCCTGAGGGAGGGCCGGATTGCCGGCGCCGGCCTCGACGTCTTCGAGAACGAGCCTGCCGTCAACCCGAGGCTCATCAAGCTCGCCAATGAGGGCAAGGTCGTGCTGCTGCCGCATATGAGTTCGGCGACGATCGAAGGCCGCATCGACATGGGCGACAAGGTCATCATCAACATCCGCACCTTCATCGACGGTCATAGGCCGCCGAATCGCGTGCTGCCGGGGCGTTGAAGAACGCTGTAAATCAGGCGACGCAGATCGGAGGCGCAAGGACCTTGCGCATCTCGACGAAAGTCGTCCTGGCAAAGCCGGGATGCGCCTTTTCGGCGGTTCTGGAAAATCCCCAGGCGGCAAAGACGGCGTGATTGTCGGTGAGTTCGATGCGCGTTTCCAGCCGCAAAGCAGGAAGACCGAGCGCTGCGGCCGTTTCCTCGGCAATCGCCAGCAGCCGCCTGCCGAGGCCCTTGCCCTGCGCCTCAGGCAGAACGGCGAGCTTGCCGACATAGAGGCAATCGGCCTCCGGCCGCAGGAACAGGCAGCCGGCCAGCTTTTCGCCGTCGATGGCGACATGGCCGATCTCGGCCCTGGACTTTTCGGCCAGCGACTCCGCCGTCAGCTTGAGCGCTGAAGATGGCGGATCGATCCTGCCGTTCATCGAGGCGAAGGAGGCGACGATGAGCGCCAGCAATTCATCCCAGCGCGTGAAAGTCTGATCAAGCGGAACAACCCTCATCCCGCCTGCCTCTGTGTGGTACGGCGTCGTTTGTAGCGGATGGTGTCGAAGCGGGCCGAGAGCGCGTCGTAAAGCAGCAACCGTCCGACCAGCGGTTCGCCGGTGCCGGTGACGAGCTTGATCGCCTCCATCGCCATCATTGTGCCGATGACGCCTGTGAGTGCACCGATGATGCCGGCTTCGGCGCAGGCGGGAATCAGCCCCGCCGGCGGCGGTTCCGGAAACAGGTCGCGATATCTGGGGTTGGCGGTTCCGTCCTCAGCTGTCTCATAGGGCTTGAGAACCGTCAGCGAACCATCGAAACGCCCGACGGCGCCGCTGACGAGCGGAATGCGCGCTTCATCAGCTGCATCGGCGGCGGCATAACGCGTGTCGAAATTGTCGGAGCCGTCGATCAGCAGATCGAAGCCGGAGAGCTGACGGCGGGCGGCCTCCGGCGAAAAGCGTTCCTCGAAGCGGATCAGTCGGACATGCGGATTGAGCCTGGCGATGGCGAAGGCGGCGCTCTCGGTCTTCAATTCGCCGATCGTGCCGGAATCATGGATCACCTGGCGCTGCAGGTTGGAGAGGGAAACCCGGTCGTCGTCAACGATACCGAGCGTGCCGACGCCGGCAGCGGCCAGATATTGCAGGACCGGTGCACCGAGGCCGCCGGCACCGATCACCAGCACACGGGCGGCTTTCAGTTTCTGCTGGCCGGCGCCGCCGATCTCGGGAAGCAGGATGTGGCGGTGATAGCGCGCGATTTCTTCCGGGCTGAGCGGTTCCATGGCGCCGATGTTATCATGACCCCCGACGCCGGGAAAAGCCGCCTCCGTCATTCGAACACCCTTCCGTCGGAAACCGTGAAAAACTGCGCCCTGTCGCCAAGTGCTGAAAACATCGCCCGATCCGTTCCGGTCATGAAGGCCTGGCCGCCGAGCCCGTCGATAAGGTCGAATAGCGCGGCGCGGCGGCCCTCGTCGAGATGCGCCGCGATCTCGTCGAGCAGCAGGATCGGCGCATGACCGGTGAGATTGCCGACGAGCCGCGCATGCGCAAGCACCAGGCCGACAAGCAGCGCTTTCTGCTCGCCGGTGGAGCAACGCTCCGCCTCCATCGCCTTCTCGCGGTGATGCACGATGAGATCGGCCCGGTGCGGCCCCTCGAGCGTGCGCCCGGCGCCGGCATCGCGGTAGCGGCTCTCTGCCAGCATCGCCGCGTAGTCGTCTTCGAGGTCGACAGAGGGGCGCGAGAACTGACCGTCCATGAAGCCCGAGAGCTGCAGCGATGCCGAAGGGAAGGGCGAGCTCTCCCGTGTTTCCTCGATCAGCCGGGTCAGCAGGCCGAGCATCTCCTGCCGGGCGAGCGCCATGGCGATGCCGAGGCTTGCCATCTGCTCCTCGATGCCGGCAAGCCAGGAGGGATCGAAGCGGCCTTCGTCCAGCAATTTGTTGCGGCTGCGCATGGCGCGCTCGAAATCGCTGGCGCGGCGGCCATGGGCGGGATCGAGCGACAGCACCAGCCGGTCGAGAAAGCGGCGCCGGTCGGAGGAGGCGCCGGTAAACAGGCCGTCCATCGCCGGCGTCAGCCAGAGAAGGCGCAGATGGTCGGTCAGTTCGTCGGCAGTCTTTGCCGTTGTGCCATTGATGCGCAGCCTGCGGGCGGTGGTCTCCTCGCCCGTTTCGATGCCGGTGCCGATCTCGACCTCGCCCTCCATGCCATCGAGCGCGGCGAAGATCGAAAAACCGCCGGCCGCGCCGACGCGGGTAATGTCGCCATAGGCCGCGCGACGCAAACCGCGGCCAGGCGAAAGCAGCGAGACGGCTTCCATGAGATTGGTCTTGCCGGCACCGTTGTCTCCCGTCAGCACGGCGTGCCGACCGTCAAGGGTAAGGGCCGCTGCCGCATAGTTGCGGAAGTCTGTTAGCTTCAGACGAGAAAGAGAAACCTTGTGCGGCATCGAATGTCCGGAATCGTGAAGCGTGACAGCTAAGCCTTAGCGGCGTTGATGGCAAGGCTGGCAGCGTCTTGGCCGCGGATCGCGAACCTCCGATGCCGCCGCAAATCAGGGACGCGGCAGTTGAGCGATAAGGGATAAGCGCGAAGCGCGGGACATATTTTCAAGACACCTGACCGCGGTGCTGGTGTCCGACATTCTGCCGATGTAGGGGGTAGGCATCGCGCGTTCTAAATTCTACAAAAAATACAACCGGCGGGGAGGCTCCGACATCGCCAGGCCGATACCGTCGACGGTCACCGTCAGTGCCTCGGAGATCCGGATATTCCGGCTTTGCCGCGATCCTTTGAGGCTACTGACGTAACGTGATGCCCAGAAAAAGTCGGTTGAATTTTGCAACTGCTGGGTTGAGTTATTCCGTGAAGGCGATATGGTAAACGAACCGTTTACGTATGAGAGAGTGATGAAGTGCCAGATCCGGTTGATATTATCGTCGGTCGCAACGTCAGACAGTTTCGCGCCCTTCGCCGTGTTTCACAACTCGAGCTTGGCGAAGCACTCGGACTGACTTTCCAGCAGATCCAGAAATACGAAAAGGGGACGAACCGCGTTTCCGCCAGCAAGTTGCATCAGATCGCGGTTTTTCTCAATGTCGATATCTCTGCCCTTTTCGAGGGAGCCGGCGTGTCTCCATTCGGCAGTCGTATCGAACTCAGCCCCGACGCCTATGCGCTTGCGTTGAGCTACGACAAGCTGAATTCACCGGCAGGCAAAGAAGCGGTCAAGACCATCCTCACCCTCATGACCCGCGAAGCGGCCGAAACCGCCGCCTGATTCCACTGAGCCATCAGGTTTACCACGAAAAAGCACGACCTGGTCCGGGTCGGGACGATGTCCAGATGCTTACAGCTGTGCAGCGTTTTGGGGGCGGCGTCCATCAACACAAGGACCGGGGCAGGTCACCTGAATGAGGTCCGCTGCCGCGCGCTTCAGTGAATCTCGCGTTCGTGCAGCGCCGTCAGCAGATCGTCCTGCGTCTGGTGCCCGGCATGATAAAGGTCGATCGCGATGCTGGCGATCGAAAGACCCTGCTGGCTGCGAAGCTTGATGTTGCGCTCGGCGCACCACGTGTAGATGGCGCCGGCGAGAACGTCGATGTCTTCGGACTGAGATGAAAAGGCTGGCGCCATGGCTGATACCCTTGGTTTGTTTGTTCCCGCTAGCGCTAAGGACGCTCTATCACTTTGATTTGGTGCATGCCCCGAAATTGATTCCAATTCTTGGGGTTATGCACTGAGCGCAGAGTCTGAATTCATTTGGAAAACTTGCAAGCGGCATCATCTGGCTGCGTTAACGCAAGTCGTCTTCCCGCCCGCCGCCGTTTCGAACCGGGACAGATTGGCCGGCGTGGACGGCGAATGTCGCAAATTGAGACATGTCGCGCAAAAGTCTGCAGCCGTTTTGTGATGACGACATCCATAAAAACAAAGACTTAAAGCGCAACGAGCGAATCTGAAAGATCGCGCCGTTCTTTAGGATTCTTGGGACAAAAAAACCGGAGACGTTTCCGTCCCCGGTTCTCGAAGTGGGCGCGTCGATTGCGGTTCAGCCTTCGAAGAATTCCTTCATCCGGGCAAAGAAGCCCGTCGATTCCGGATTGTTCTCCTTGGACGAAAGCTGCTCGAATTCCTGAAGCAGTTCGCGTTGGCGCTTGGTGAGCTTTTGCGGCGTCTCGATCTGGATCTGGATGTAGAGGTCGCCCGTCTGCACCGAACGCAGCACGGGCATGCCCTTGCCCTTGAGGCGGAACTGTTTGCCGACCTGCGTGCCCTCGGGCACGGTCACGCGCGACTTGGTGCCGTCGAGCGTTGCCACGTCGAAGGTTCCGCCGAGTGCGGCCGTCGTCATCGAGATCGGAACGGCGCAATAGAGATCGGCTCCGTCGCGCTGGTAGAATTCATGCGGTTTGACGGACAGGAAGATATAGAGGTCACCAGCCGGCCCGCCGCGGGCGCCGGCTTCGCCTTCGCCCTGCAGGCGGATGCGCGTGCCGTCCTCGATGCCGGCGGGAATATTGACCGAGAGCGAACGCTCTTCCGTCACCCGGCCCTGGCCGTGGCACTTCGGGCAGGGATCGGGAATGATCTGGCCGCGGCCGTGGCAGGTCGGGCAGGTCCGCTCGATCGAGAAGAAGCCCTGTGCCGCGCGCACGCGTCCCGTTCCCTGGCAAGTGCCGCAATTCTTCGGCTGCGTGCCGGGCTTGGCGCCTGAACCCGAACAGACGTCGCAGGTGATCGACGTTGGAACGCGGATCTGCGCCGTCTTGCCGGAGAAAGCTTCTTCCAGCGTTATTTCCATGTTGTAGCGAAGATCGGCGCCGCGTTCGCGGCCGCCCGACGAGCGCTGGCGCGCACGCCCACCAGCCATCATTTCGCCGAAGATATCCTCGAAGATGTCGGAGAAACCGCCGCCGGCAAATCCGCCGCCACCGCCGCCCATGCCGCCATGCTCGAAGGCCGCATGGCCATAACGATCATAGGCCGCCCGCTTCTGCGGGTCCTTGAGCATCTCGTAGGCTTCGTTGATTTCCTTGAACTTCCGTTCGGCGTCCTTGTCATCCGGGTTCTTGTCCGGATGGTACTTCATCGCCAGTTTGCGGAAGGCGCTTTTCAGCTCTTTCTCGTCCGCCGACTTGGCTACACCCAGAGTTTCGTAAAAGTCCGCTTTTGCCATTAAGGATTAAACCCCGGAAATGGATTTCCGGCTGCCATGGTGAGCAGCCGGATCAGGTGTTGAAGCATAACCACGCCGTCGCGGATTACGCGGACTTCTTGCGGTCGTCGTCCTTGATTTCCTCGTAGTCGGCATCGACGACATTGTCGCCGCCTTCCGCGGAGGCATCGCCCGCAGCGCCGCTTTCGGCCTGCTGTGCTTCATAGATCGCCTGGCCGAGCTTCATCGACACTTCCATCAGCGTCTGGGTCTTGGCCTTGATGTCGTCGGCATCGGGCTCGGATGCCTCCGACGCCGTCTTCAGTGCGGCGATCGCATCCGAGATCGCGGTGCGGTCGGCCTCGGAGACCTTGTCACCGTAATCCTTCAGCGACTTTTCCGAGGAATGGATCAGGCTTTCAGCCTGGTTGCGGGCTTCGACGGCCTCGCGGCGCTTCTTGTCTTCGCTGGCATGGGCTTCGGCATCCTTTACCATCTTCTCGATGTCGGCGTCGGAAAGACCGCCGGAAGCCTGGATGCGGATCTGCTGTTCCTTGCCGGTGCCCTTGTCCTTGGCCGAAACCTGGACGATGCCGTTGGCGTCGATGTCGAAGGTGACTTCGATCTGCGGCATGCCGCGCGGCGACGGCGGCAACCCGACGAGGTCGAACTGGCCGAGCAGCTTGTTGTCGGCAGCCATTTCACGCTCGCCCTGCGAAACGCGGATGGTCACGGCCTGCTGGTTGTCTTCGGCGGTCGAGAAGGTCTGGCTCTTCTTCGTCGGGATCGTCGTGTTGCGTTCGATCAGGCGGGTGAAGACACCACCCAGCGTCTCGATGCCGAGCGACAGCGGCGTTACGTCGAGGAGCAGGACGTCCTTGACGTCGCCCTGCAGAACGCCGGCCTGGATGGCGGCGCCAAGCGCCACCACTTCATCCGGGTTGACGCCCTTGTGCGGCTCCTTGCCGAACAGCTGCTTGACGACTTCCTGCACCTTCGGCATGCGGCTCATGCCGCCGACGAGAACCACTTCGTCGATTTCGGAAGCGGTAACACCGGCATCCTTGAGCGCTGCCTTGCACGGCGCGATCGTGCGCTGGACGAGATCGTCGACCAGGCTTTCGAGCTTGGCGCGGGTCAGCTTCAGCGTCAGATGTTTCGGGCCGGAGGCGTCGGCCGTGATGAACGGCAGGTTGATTTCAGTCTGCTGCGAAGACGAAAGCTCGATCTTTGCCTTTTCCGCAGCTTCCTTGAGGCGCTGCAGGGCAAGCTTGTCGTTCTTCAGGTCGATGCCGTTATCCCTCTTGAACTCGGTAACGAGATATTCGACGAGGCGCATGTCGAAGTCTTCACCGCCGAGGAAGGTATCGCCGTTGGTGGACTTCACTTCGAAGACGCCGTCGCCGATCTCGAGGATCGAAATATCGAAGGTACCGCCGCCAAGGTCGTAGACGGCAATTGTCTTGCCTTCTTTCTTGTCGAGACCATAGGCAAGCGCGGCCGCGGTCGGCTCGTTGATGATGCGCAGAACTTCAAGCCCGGCGATGCGGCCGGCATCCTTGGTTGCCTGGCGCTGCGCGTCGTTGAAATAGGCGGGAACGGTGATGACGGCCTTCTCGACCTTTTCGCCGAGATAGGATTCGGCGGTTTCCTTCATCTTCTGAAGGATCATCGCGGAAATCTGTGCGGGCGAGTAGCCCTTGCCATTGGCTTCGACCCAGGCGTCGCCATTGTCGCCCTTGACGATGGTGAAGGGAACGAGGTGCTTGTCCTTCTCGACGGTCGGATCTTCGTAGCGGCGGCCGATCAGGCGCTTGACGGCAAAGAGTGTGTTCGTCGGGTTGGTGACTGCCTGGCGCTTGGCCGGCTGGCCGACGAGGCGTTCGCCATCATCGGAAAATGCCACCATGGAAGGGGTCGTACGCGCACCTTCCGCATTCTCGATGACCTTCGCGTCCTTGCCGTCCATGACTGCGACGCAGGAATTCGTCGTTCCAAGGTCGATACCAATTACTTTTGCCATGTCATTCTCTCCTTGAAGCAAGCTGTCGGAACCCCGAGAAGGCATTTCCCTGACAGCCCCTTACGGGATGGGTCTACTTGAGATTACGCAATCGTGATTGCGGTGATGCGGCGTATATAAGGAGCGGTTTTCTGGACTGCAAGGCGAGAAATGCCCCGGAATCCAGCAAAACGAATGTGTTGCCTTCAATTTTTACAGTCGCCGGGACGGAGGTCACCCCTTGCCCGGAAAGCGGCCGATTTTTGCGGCATGTCGCGCAAAACTGCAGAGCGGTTTTGCGACAACCGCAGGCGTAAAACAAAGACCCGAAGCGCGTGGAGCGAATCTGAAAGATCGCGACGCGCTTAAGATCATCGGGCTTGTGCGGGGTATGCAGCAAAGATCTCACTGGCCCATGATCAGATCGAGCAGCGTCGTGCGCCGCGGCTGGACGGAAGAGGTGGTCTGCGCGCCCCCGACATCGCCGGGCGGCACTATGCCCTCATAGCCAGAACCGCCACCTTCGGCAATGTCTGCGGGCGGAACCGGGCCATTGCCGGAGGTCGCCGCCTGCTGCCGGGCAGGCGCTTGCGGATAGCGGTTTGCATTGTCGTTGCCGCCGAAGACGCCGGAAATGATACCGCCGATCGTCGATGGCGGCGCCTCCGCCGTCATCGGTTGCCCGCTGCCCAGCTGCCCGTTGCCCGTTGCCTCGGCCATCGGCTGACCGTTGTTCGGATCGGCGATCAACTGGCCGTTGCCGAAAAGCGGCGCCGGCGAAAGACCCTTGTGGGCTGCGATCATGAATTCCTTCCAGGCCTTGGCGGGCAAGCCGCCACCGGTCACCTTCTTCATCGGCTTGCCGTCGTCATTGCCGAACCAGACCCCGGTGGTGAGGTTGCTGGTGAAACCGACGAAGAGCGCGTCGCGCGAATTCTGGGTGGTGCCGGTCTTTCCCGCCGCCTGCCAGCCGGGGATCTTGGCGCTCTTGCCGGTGCCGCTCTCGATGACGCCCATCATCATCGTATCCATCTCGGCGGCGATCTGCTCGGACAGCACGCGCGGCGGGCTGTCATAGGTATTTTCGTAGAGAACCTTGCCCTCGGCAGTCGTCACCCGGCGGATGACGTGCGGCGTCGCCTTGTAGCCGCCATTCATGAAGGCGGCATAGGAGGCGGTGAGTTCCATCAGCGACACTTCCGAGGTGCCGAGCGCGATCGAGGCATTCGGCTGCAGCTCGCTTTCAATGCCGAGCCGGTGGGCAAGCTTGATCACCTGGTCCGGCCCGTCATACATCACCAGCTGCGCGGCCACCGTGTTCAGCGATTTGGCAAGCGCGGTCGCCAGCGTCACCTCGCCATTGTATTTCTTCTCGTAATTTTCGGGCGTCCAGTCGCCGATCCGGATCGGCGCGTCGTTGAACACCGAATAGGGCGTCAGCCCCTTTTCGAGTGCGGCAGCATAGACGAAGGGCTTGAACGACGAACCCGGCTGGCGTTTGGCCTTGACGGCGCGGTTGAACTGGCTTGTCGCATAGTCCCGGCCGCCGACCAGCGCCCGGATCGCGCCGGTGCCGTCGATTGAGACCAGGGCCGCCTGCGAGGCGTCGAGCTTGCCGCCCTCCTTGTCGAGCACGTCGACCAGCGATTGCTCGGCCTTCTTTTCCAGCGACTTGTCGATTGTCGTATCGACGATGACGTCTTCCTTGACGTCGCCGATCAGACCCGGCAGCTCGTCCATCACCATGTCGGCGACATAGTGCCCGGCACCGGACCAGTAGCTCTTGGCTGAGGCCGGGGTCTGCGACATCGCGGTCTTAACCTCGGAATCGGTGATGAAACCCTGTTCGCGCATTGCTGCGAGCACCAGTTGGGCGCGGGCATTCGCCGCATCGGCGTCGCGGGCCGGCGAAAGCCGCGACGGCGCTTTCAGCAGGCCGGCCAGCACCGCGGCCTCGCCGAGGTTCACGTCACGTGCCGATTTGTTGAAGTAGCGGCGTGAGGCCGCCTCGACGCCATAGGCGTTCGATCCGAAGAACACCCGATTGAGATACATCGCAAGGATCTGGTCCTTGGTGTATTTCTGCTCCAGCCAGAGCGAGAGCAGCACCTCCTGTACTTTGCGTTCAAGCGTTCTCTCAGGGGAGAGGAAGAGGTTCTTGGCAAGCTGCTGCGTCAGCGTCGAGCCGCCCTGCACCATGTGACCAGCCGTCAGATTGGTCACGACAGCCCGGCCGAGGCCGAGCGGATCGACGCCGAAATGCGAATAGAAACGCCGATCTTCGATGGCGATGACGGCTTCCGGAATATAGGGCGACATGTTTTCGAGCGACAGCGCCTCGCCGCCGGTGGCGCCGCGATTGGCGATGACGCTGCCGTCGACGGCGGTGATCTTCACGTTCGGCGGCCGCTCCGGGATCGCCCATGTGCTGGCGCTCGGCATGCGCGAGCCATAGTAGACCACAAGCCCGGCAACGCCGATGCCGGCCCAGATGAAAAGCACGACGCACCAGTAGGTCACGCGGCGCAGGAATCCGAAAAAGCCGCCGCCTTCGCGCTCCCGCGGCTCGCGCCGCCGCCGAGGGGCGGCACGTTGCGGCGGGGGTTTCGAGCCGCCGCGGCGCTGGGATCGGCCTCCGGCAATGCGATCGTCGGCATCAAGCGAGAACTCGTCATCGTCGCGTGCCGCTCGGCCGCTGAAGGACGGTTCTATTCTGTCGCCTGATCTGCCTCTGCCTGCCATCGCGGACCGGTCACACCCCATGTTCGATCGCGAAGCCAGCTTCGCATAACGGTGCTCTTCTCCAGCGCCGCGCGTCTTTTCAGACGCGCAAAGGACGCTGAAGCACTTTGAGTGCCGCCGTGATCATCCGACTGAACTGTAAATGCGGCGATTTAACGGGGTATTAATAATGGAAAGTAAGGCAGACCGCGCCGGGAGACAGCATCGCCCTTCAGTACTGTCGGGCCTCGTAATCGTCGAGCGTTTCCGGGTCCTGCTTATACTCCCACTCGCCCAGATGAAAGCGGCGCCAAATCTGGCCGGAAGGGTTGAGGTTCGCCCCATCGGTGAGGCGCACAGGCAGAAGTGGGTTATGTTTATGCCAAACGGTAACATCTATGGCGGCCGCCCGAGGGGCGAAAAGCCCGAAGAAAGCCAGGTAGTCTTGCGTCATCAGGGTCCAGCCTCGAACGGATTAAAATCAATCCGCAACTTCACAAAACTGCAATAAAGAATCCCGCAAAACAAGAGCCTCGCGATGGCTTCACATCAAATTGTCGGTGACCGCATTCGAGGATCGATGCTTCCCCCGCGGCGCTTGTCTTGCACTCGCCGGCGAAGTGGCGCGCGTCGTGAAAACAAAGGCCCGAAGTCTGTGGCGTGAGTTACGTTCGATACGACGTAGTTCACCGCGGCGCGCGTCTTTTCGAGAGGCGCAAGTGACGCTGTAAAGCTTTGAATTGCTGGATAATTTTGTCCTTAAACTCGTTTCCGATTTAAGGAATTATGCAGGAGGCGGAACCAATAGGCTTCACGTTTGTTTACTGAGAAGCGGGACAACCCCTCAAGTCCCGCGAATGATCGGCCGTCTCCCCTCAACACGTGCCGATCGACATCCGGCCCGGTGCACCCTCATGGGAGCGCCGGGCTTTTTTCTTGGGTGTTTTGCCCTTGGCTTGGCAAACCTCAAAGGAGGACGGCGCTGCCGTCCCCTCTCTGTTTCACTCGTCGCAGGAGGGATCGCCGGGGCGGCAATCAAAGTCCCTGCGGTCCGGCCTGCGGTCATCGCCTCTCCGGTCGTCCCTCTGCCGTTCATCTCTTTGCCGATGGTCCCCTTGCCGATCGCCCCTTTGATTGTCGTCGCGCCAGTCACGATCTCGGTCGCGCCCATATCGGTCGCCATCCCGCTCGCGCCAGTTCCGGTCGCGATCCCGGTTATCCCGATCGCGATCCCGATCCCGATTGTCGCGGTCGCGGTAGTAATAATCCGGGCCGCGGCTCCAGCGGTCACGGTCGCGATAGAAATCGCGGTTGCGGTAGTAACGGTCCCAATAATTGTCGACGCTGAAGCGAATCATCGGAATGCCGAGCGGACGGTAATACTGCGGGCCGACATAGACGCGGCGCTGCTGGTAGAGGGCTTGCACGTACTGGCCGGAAACCCAGCCGCGGCCGCCGTAGAACTCGACGTCGCACCAGTTGACGTCGGAAAGGCATCCGCGGATCTCGACGGAGGAACCGGCGGGTATGACGGCAACGGCAGGATAACGGGTGCTCGGACCGGCACGCATGTTGACGTTCGCCGTCGAGTAGCCCTCGGCAGCCTGCGCTATGGCAGGCGCCAGCATAAGCAGGCCGACCGCTGCAATTTTAACAAAGAGATTTTTCACGCTTCTCAGTCCTTGTTGGCACGTTTTTCAGGCAGCGCTTGGCCGCGTTTCCTTGGCATATGCCATTGAAAGAAAAGATAGAGCGATCGCCCCCGGGTGTTAGGGTGTTGCTATCGTATTATCTTTCAATGGCTTATATATTGCCGGCGATGAACGCAGCTTGAACGGCGAAATATCTGTCAGCGCCCTTGGAGCCGCAAGCGGTGCTTCCGGCAAGGTGGTGCTGTTAACGGTTGGTTAACCTTTCGGCGGCAGTCTCGTTGCAATACCCGCTTGCTCCTTGACCACGGATGAACTGGCACTGAGATGAGCGGATGACGAAAGGCCGGGTCGAACCGGCCTTTTTGTTATTTGCGATTCTGCTTGGCACGCCGTTCAGGCGGCGAGCGCCTGAAGAATCCGCACCCAGGAGCGGATACCCTTGTGGTAGGAGACGAGCTCGTATTTCTCGTTCGGCGAGTGGATGCGGTCATCGCTGAGGCCGAAGCCGACGAGCAGCGATTCCATGCCGAGCATCTTCTGGAAATCCCCGACGATCGGGATCGACCCGCCCATGCCGATGACGATGGCCGGTTTCGGCCACTCGTCGGAAAGCGCGTTCTTCGCCTTGGTGAGAACAGGCGAATCATAGGAGAGGTGGATCGCCGGCGAGCCGCCATGCGAATGGAATTCGACCGAGCAATCGGCGGGAATTTTCGAGCTGATATAGCTGCGGAAAGCCTCGCGGATGGCGGTCGGATCCTGCGTGCCGACAAGCCGGAAAGAGACCTTGGCCGAAGCCTTGGCGGCGATCACCGTCTTGAAGCCTTCGCCGGTATAGCCGCCCCAGATGCCGTTGATTTCGGCGGTCGGCCGCGCCCAGGTGAGTTCCAGCACCGAGCGGCCCTTTTCGCCGGATGGGATGGAAAGGCCGACTTCGCCGAGGAAGCTGTCCGCGGTCTTGCCGAGGGTCTCCCATGACGCCTTGATATTGTCGGGCGTTTCCTCGACGCCGTCATAAAAGCCGTCAAGCGTGATGCGGCCCGTCTCGTCACGCAGACCGGCAAGAGCCTCGACGAGAATATGGATCGGATTGGCGGCCGCGCCGCCGAAGAGACCGGAATGCAAGTCGCGGTCGGCGGCCGTCACGATCACTTCCTCGCCGACGAGGCCGCGTAGCGCTGCGGCGATTGCCGGCGTGTCGCGGTCCCACATGCCGGTATCGCAGACCAGCGCATAATCGGCCTTGAGCTCGGCAGCATTGGCTTCGAGGAAGGGCTTCAGGGATGGCGAGCCGGATTCCTCCTCGCCCTCGAAGAGAATGGTGACGCGGCAGGGAAGCGCGCCATTGATCTCCTTATAGGCGCGGCAGGCCTCGACGAAGGTCATCAGCTGGCCCTTGTCGTCGGAGGTGCCGCGGCCGGTCAGGATCTTGCGGCCCTCGCCGACATCCTTGATCGACGGCTCGAAGGGGTCGTTTTCCCAGAGCTCGATCGGATCGACCGGCTGAACGTCGTAATGGCCGTAGAAGAGAACATGCGGCGCATCGGCGGCGCCGCCGGCATGGTGGGCGACCACCATCGGATGGCCAGGCGTATCGCGCACGGAGGCCGTAAAGCCGAGCGTCCCGAGATAGGCGACGAGCCATTCGGCGGCCTTCCGGCATTGGGCTTTATAGGCGGGATCGGTGGAAATCGACTTGATGCGCAGAAGCTCGAACAGCGTGTCGAGGCTCGATGGAAGGTTCTGGTCCGCGCGCGCAAGCACCTGACGTACATCGGTCATTTTCGACTCCTTTTCGAGATTCGGCCGGACGATAGACCAAACCGGAAAGGCACGCGAGGCGGAAAAAACAAAAATCGGCGGGGAAGCAGCTCGCCCGGCACGGCGCAGATTAGCTGTTCGCGCGGTGGCTCTTTTCGGTCAGAGCGCCTTGGCGTTTTCCAGAAGCCGGCGGATATATTCGAGTGTCAGCTCGCGCTCGAAAACCCGGAAACCTTTAAACAGCGCCAGGTCGGCCTCACGCGCGGTCTCGATCGCCTCGGCCTCCATGGCGCGGGCGCGCGGCGTCAGGAAGAGCAGTTGCGCCCGCTTGTCGGATGGATGCGGCCGGCGTTCGATCAGCCCGTCGCGGACCATGCGCGAAAGGGTATTGGCCATGGTCGCCTGCTCGATATCGACCCGCTCGAGAAGCTGTTTCTGGGTCAGCCCGTCCTCAGCCCAGAGTTCCAGCAGAATGGGGAACTGCCCTGGAGAAAAACCGAGCCCGACCGCGCGCTGGTGCAGCGAGCGGGCAAAACCCTTCGCCAGCTGGCTGGCAAGGTAGGCTCCCGAATCCATGCGGTTAAATCCCATGGCTGCAAGTTAGGCTCAAAACCATGCCGGAGACAATGCAGCAAATCGCATACGATACTCCATAACATGCAAGCTGCGATCAGAATTTCGAGTATCTCGAAAAAACAAAAGTCGCCATGGCCTGGAGGTTGGCCATGGCGATTTTAAAGTGGGGACAAAGGCCCGGAGAGGGGGGATAAGGCCTTTGTCCAAGTCTGACGCGGCGGGGGACAAGCCGGTAATCAGACCCGCGGCGCAATCAAGCGCCGGTGACATGGATTTGTGCCTTAAAATGTGGTTTTTCAAGGGAGGGCCATCGTTACAAATCGGTAACAGTTTGGTGAGCCGGAATCTCTGCCGCACAATTCCTGAGATCGGAAACGATGGAAGGATAAAATTACGCAGCAACGCCAAGTGCTCAGCGTCCTTTGCGCGTCCGAAAACGAGCGCGGCGACATGGCCCTCCGAACGCCATAATCCTTTTCGCGCGCCGAACTTTATGCCGAACTCTATATGGACCTCGTCCGATGCCCGCGCTATCCATGCACGCATGAAAAAAGGCGATCACCTCTTCCTAGTCGATGGTTCCGGATTCATCTTCCGGGCGTTTCATGCACTGCCGCCGCTGACCCGCAAGACCGATGGCCTGCCGATCGGCGCCGTGTCCGGTTTCTGCAACATGCTGTGGAAGCTGCTGAAGGATGCACGCAATACCGATGTCGGCGTGACGCCGACCCATCTTGCCGTCATCTTCGATTATTCCGCCAAGACGTTTCGCAAGGATCTCTACAACGCCTACAAGGCGAACCGCTCCGCGCCGCCGGAAGAGCTCATCCCGCAATTCGGCCTTATAAGAGAGGCGACCCGCGCCTTCAATCTGCCCTGCATCGAGACCGAAGGCTTCGAGGCCGACGACATCATCGCCACCTATGCCCGCCAGGCCGAAGCGACCGGCGGCGATGTCACCATCGTCTCCTCCGACAAGGATCTGATGCAGCTCGTCAGCCCCAATGTCCACATGTATGACAGCATGAAGGACAAGCAGATCGGCATTCCCGATGTCATCGAGAAATGGGGCGTGCCGCCGGAAAAGATGATCGACCTGCAGGCGATGACCGGCGATTCGGTCGATAATGTTCCCGGCATTCCCGGCATCGGCCCGAAAACTGCCGCCCAGCTCCTCGAGGAATACGGCGATCTCGACACCCTGCTCGAACGCGCCACCGAGATCAAGCAGGTCAAGCGCCGTGAGACGATCCTCGCCAATCTCGACATGGCCAGGCTCTCGCGCGATCTCGTGCGGCTGCGCACCGATGTGCCGCTCGATCTCGACCTCGACGCGCTGGTGCTGGAACCGCAGAACGGCCCGAAGCTGATCGGCTTCCTGAAGACGATGGAATTCACAACGCTGACGCGCCGTGTCGCCGAAGCCTGCGATTGCGATGCGAGCGCCATCGAACCGGCGATCGTTCGCATCGAATGGGGTGAGACGGCCCGCGGCCCCGATCTCGATGCGGCAGAGCCCGAGCCCGTTGCTGGCGGCATCCCCGACGTCTCGGGCGAATCCGTGCCGGTGCCGCCGCGGGTGAAGGCGAAAGCCGCCGTCGAAGGCGCCTTTTCGCCCGCCGATCTTGCCAAGGCGCGGGCCGAGGCCTTCGCGACGCTGCCCTTCGATCATTCGGCCTATGTGACGATCCGCGACCTGGCGACGCTCGACCGCTGGATCGCCGATGCGCGCGCGACCGGCCTCGTTGCTTTCGATACCGAGACCACGTCGCTGGATGCGATGCAGGCCGAGCTTGTCGGCTTCTCGATGGCGATCGCCGACAACACGGCCGATCCCACCGGCACGAAGATCCGTGCCGCCTATGTGCCGCTCGTCCACAAGAACGGCGTCGGCGACCTGCTCGGCGGCGGCCTTGCCGAAAATCAGATCCCCATGCGCGATGGTTTGGCGCGGTTGAAGGCATTGCTGGAAGACGAATCGGTTCTCAAAGTCGCCCAGAACCTGAAATACGACTACTTGCTGATGAAGCGCTACGGCATCGAGATCAGGAGCTTCGACGATACGATGCTGATCTCCTATGTGCTCGACGCCGGCACCGGCGCGCACGGGATGGACCCGCTTTCGGAAAAATTTCTCGGCCATACGCCGATCTCCTATAAGGACGTGGCGGGCAGCGGCAGGGCGAATGTCACCTTCGATCTCGTCGACATCGACCGCGCCACCCACTATGCCGCCGAAGATGCCGACGTGACGCTGCGCCTCTGGCTGGTGCTGAAGCCGCGGCTGACGGCGGCGGGATTGACCAGCGTCTATGAACGGCTGGAGCGGCCGCTATTGCCGGTGCTGGCGCGCATGGAAGCGCGCGGCATCACCGTCGACCGACAGATCCTGTCGCGCCTCTCCGGCGAACTGGCTCAGGGTGCGGCGCGCCTGGAAGACGAGATCTACCAGTTGGCGGGCGAGCGGTTTAATATCGGCTCGCCGAAGCAGCTGGGCGATATCCTGTTCGGCAAGATGGGCCTTGCCGGCGGCAACAAGACGAAGACAGGCCAATGGTCCACCTCCGCCCAGGTGCTCGAGGATCTGGCCGCCGCCGGTTTCGAATTGCCACGCAAGATCGTCGACTGGCGCCAGGTCACCAAGCTGAAATCGACCTATACCGACGCGCTTCCGGGTTACGTTCACCCTGAGACAAAGCGGGTCCACACCTCTTACTCGCTGGCATCGACGACCACGGGGCGCCTGTCCTCGTCGGAGCCGAACCTGCAGAACATTCCGGTGCGCACCGCAGAAGGCCGCAAGATCCGCACCGCCTTCATCTCGACGCCTGGCCACAAGCTGATCTCTGCCGACTACAGCCAGATCGAACTGCGCGTGCTTGCCCATGTGGCCGAGATCCCGCAGCTCACCAAGGCCTTCGAAGATGGCGTCGACATCCACGCCATGACGGCCTCGGAAATGTTCGGCGTGCCGGTGGAAGGCATGCCGGGCGAGGTGCGCCGCCGCGCCAAGGCGATCAATTTCGGCATCATCTACGGCATCTCGGCCTTCGGGCTTGCCAATCAGCTTTCGATCGAGCGTTCGGAAGCCGGCGACTACATCAAGAAGTATTTCGAGCGTTTCCCCGGCATCCGCGACTATATGGAAAGCCGAAAGGCCATGGCGCGCGACAAGGGTTATGTCGAAACGATCTTCGGCCGCCGCATCAACTATCCCGAAATCCGCTCGTCCAATCCATCCGTGCGCGCCTTCAACGAACGTGCGGCGATCAATGCGCCGATCCAGGGTTCGGCTGCCGACGTCATCCGCCGGGCGATGATCAAGATAGAGCCGGCGCTTGTTGAAGTCGGCCTCGCCGATCGCGTCAGAATGCTGCTGCAGGTGCATGACGAACTCATCTTCGAGGTCGAGGACGGGGATGTCGAAAAGGCGATGCCGGTCATCGTCTCGGTCATGGAAAACGCCACCATGCCGGCGCTGGAAATGCGTGTGCCACTGAGGGTCGATGCACGCGCCGCCACCAATTGGGACGAGGCGCATTAAAAGCATGTCGCGCAAAACTGTGCGGCAGTTTTGCGACAACGACATGCGTGGAGCTAAAGCCTAGAGCCTTTCCTGGTCAGATTGCAGCATTCTGCCGGAGCAGGTTTTCGTCAGGGCAGAGGCGATTGGCGACGGGCATACCCCAAGGTACGTCCGAGCCGATCGCCTTTGATCCTGGCGGAAAGATGCCCGGCCCACCGGCCGCACCGCTTCGCCATGGCGAAGCGATAGGTGCGCCCGGCGATTCTGAGTCTTGCAGATTTGCCAGGCAAATCTGCGGGAAGGTTGGCTGAAACGGGCCGGCTGATCGACCGGCCGGCTTGGCCGTAGAGCTTGGCTACGACGCGCGCCGGCCGGTCGACCATCCGACTCCGTTTGAGCCAACAGAATACTGCAATCTAGCCCGGAAAGGCTCTAAAGCCCCAGCAGCGATCTGAAAGATTGCAACGCACTTCAGAGCGCCTCCCCAAAATTGGCAAAGATTTTTCTCACTGCCAGAACTCATTGAAAATGCAGCGATTTATCCGAAGGAGTCGTATCGGTACGATACGGCAGGAAGGAACTTATTAACCTTCCTTTTCTATCCCGGTAGGGTCGTAATTTGCAAAGCATGAGTGAGTAGCGGACGCATGCGTTTTCCCAGAACCAATTTGACGGATGCCGGAGATTTTTCCAGCGAGATTGAAACGGACCTTCCGGCGGAAAACCCAGGGGAGAAGCCGGCGGCACCCATCTGGCAGAGCAACTTTTCCCTCGCGCCGAATGTCCGTTTCACCCGCACGCCGGAAACGCTGATCAGCAGGCGGCGCGCCCCGAATGAGCCCGTTCGCGATGATTCGCAGATTCGACAGCAGGCGATACGGATAGAGCCGGTTGCCGTCGACGTGCCGTTCGATATCTATCTGCCAGAGCCGGACGACATTTCCGCAGCACCGCAGAGGGTCGAACTGCAACAGTCACCTTTGCCTGACGAGCCCGCCTTCCGCGCCAGCGCCGAGCTTTCCTCCATTTCCGATTTCGCCTTCTGGGAAGTCATGGCCTTCGAAGAAGCGCCAGTGCGCGCGCCTTCCTTGATCTCGTTCCCAAAGACCGAGACCTCGCCCGAGTCGATCACGTCGCTGTTCCGGATCATGGAATGGCGCCCCGGTACCGGCCGCCGCTGCTCCCCGTCCCCTCCCGCCCAGCCGTGCCGCCCGCCGCGGTCTCCGCAAAGACCGCCGTGCGCCTTCCAGCCGCCCCATCCTTGGAAAGGCCGAGGCGTATCGCTGTCGAGGCACCGGTCGTGCTGGCACCTCAGGCGGCGCCAACCCCTCGGGTCGCGCCAGCCCCTCAAATTGCGTCAGCACCTCAGGCCGCGCCGGCGCCGCAGCGCACGCCGCCCGTCGCCGCGGTTCTGCCGTCGCCGCGCCTGGGTGCGAGGCCCGAAAGGATCGACGCATCCGGCTATGAATTCCCGCCGCGCGCCCTTCTTCAGGAACCGCCGGAACGCCTCGGCGAGATCATGTCGCAGGAGACGCTGGAGCAGAATGCCGGGCTTCTGGAAAGCGTGCTGGAAGATTTCGGCATCAAGGGCGAGATCATCCATGTCCGTCCCGGTCCTGTCGTCACCCTCTATGAATTCGAGCCGGCGCCGGGCGTGAAATCCTCGCGCGTCATCGGTCTTGCCGACGATATCGCCCGCTCGATGTCGGCGCTCTCGGCCCGTGTCGCCGTCGTCCCCGGCCGTAACGTCATCGGCATCGAATTGCCGAATGTCACGCGTGAGACCGTCTATTTCCGCGAGATGATCGAAAGCCAGGATTTCGAGAAGAGCGGCTACAAGCTGGCGCTCGGCCTCGGCAAGACCATCGGCGGCGAGCCTGTCATCGCCGAGCTCGCGAAGATGCCACATCTGCTCGTCGCCGGCACCACCGGTTCCGGCAAGTCGGTCGCCATCAATACGATGATCCTGTCTCTGCTCTACCGCATGACGCCGGAACAGTGCCGCCTGATCATGGTCGACCCGAAGATGCTCGAACTCTCCGTCTATGACGGCATCCCGCATCTGCTGACGCCCGTCGTCACCGATCCGAAGAAGGCGGTCATGGCGCTGAAATGGGCCGTGCGCGAAATGGAAGAGCGCTATCGCAAGATGTCGCGCCTCGGTGTCCGCAACATCGACGGTTACAACGACCGCGTCGCCCAGGCCCGCGAAAAGGGCGAGACCATCCATGTCATGGTCCAGGTCGGCTTCGACAAGGGCACCGGCACTCCGATCGAGGAAAGCCAGGCGCTGGACCTGACGCCGATGCCCTATATCGTCGTCATCGTCGATGAGATGGCCGACTTGATGATGGTCGCCGGCAAGGACATCGAAGGCGCGATCCAACGCCTCGCCCAGATGGCGCGCGCTGCCGGCATCCATCTGATCATGGCGACACAGCGTCCGTCGGTCGACGTCATCACCGGCACGATCAAGGCGAACTTCCCGACCCGCATTTCCTTTCAGGTGACCTCGAAGATCGACAGCCGCACCATTCTCGGCGAACAGGGCGCCGAACAGCTGCTCGGTCAGGGAGACATGCTGCACATGCAGGGCGGCGGGCGGATTTCCCGCGTTCACGGCCCCTTCGTCTCGGATGTCGAAGTCGAAAAGGTCGTTGCTCATCTGAAAACCCAGGGTCGCCCCGAATATCTCGATACCGTCACCGCCGACGAGGAGGACGAGACGGAGGAGGAAGAAGCTGGCGCCGTCTTCGACAAGAGCGCCATGGCCTCGGAGGATGGCAACGAACTCTACGAGCAGGCGGTCAAGGTCGTCATGCGCGACAAGAAATGCTCGACCTCCTATATCCAGCGCCGCCTCGGCATCGGCTACAACCGCGCCGCCTCATTGGTGGAACGCATGGAAAAGGAAGGTCTGGTCGGCCCGGCCAATCACGTCGGCAAGCGCGAGATCGTATCGGGACGGGGCGACGGCGAGTAATCGCCGGCGGCCAGGGTGTCTGACGGATTCCTGTTTTACGTCTTCAAGGCAGCCAGCCGAACCGTCTCGCTGACAAACTCGGTCTTTCCGCCGGTGTAAAAATCCCAATCGCCGACTGCCTCCGCAGCCAGCCGGCGTTTCAGCTCGGCATAGGCCTTGGCTCTCTCGGGGTGATCCCGGAGATAATCGCGAAACAGAATGCGCTCCCGATGCGCGCGATTATCGGGTCCGCAAAGATAGAGCTTGAAGCCATAAGCTTGATGATCGCGGGTGAAGGCCCATCGTTGCTCTCCTGTATCGCCGTGGAAGACGAAATCGGCAGCGCGCACCACCTCGATCGCCGCCGGCAGGAACGCGTCGGATATCATCACCGCAGCAAGGTCGATCTTCGCCTTGGCCGCCAGGCCAGGCACCGATGTGCTGCCGATATGGTCGATGGAAAGCAGGCGGTCGCCGAGCAAGGCGGAGACCTCGGTGCTGATCTCGGCAAAGAGCCGCGGCCAGGAAGGACCGTAGTCGACCACCTTGATGGCACGCATGCCCTTCCTCTCGATCCGTTCAGTGCGTCTTGGTCAGCAACCCGTCGAGGATCTCGATTATCTTCTGCTCGGCCTCTTCGAGCGAGCCGCTATTGTCGAGCTCCGTCACGTCGTATTCGCCGCGCACCGTCAGCGGTCCGCGGGCAAGCCGAGCCATGATATCCTCATGCGTCTCGCGGCCGCGCGCCTCCAGCCGGCCAGCGAGCACTTCGGGGCGGGCGGTGACGTTGATGACTTTCAGACGCGGGAAGGCGGCCTGGAAGCGATGAAGCGCCGAGCGCGAGCCGTTGGCGACGACGACGTGGCCTTTCGACAGGGCTACCGAAACCTCGGCCGGAATGCCGTATTTCAGCCCGTGCGCTTCCCACCAGACGGCGAAGGAGCCTGACTGTTCCATGGCGGCAAACCCTTGGAGGGAGACGGAAAGATGATCTTCGCCGCCGGCGTCACGGTGACGGGTGATGACGCGGCGGACGAAATGCACATCGTCGCGGCCCTTGAAACGCCGGGCCGCGAGGTTCATCAGCGTGTCCTTGCCGGCACCGCTCGGGCCGACGACGACGACCATGATGCCGCGCTCGGCTCCGGCTCCTGCGTGGGGTTCGTGTGACATCATGCGACACGGCGTCCTTGGCGCCAGACCGAGCGTGTCACCGGCACACCATGCGAACGATGGACGCGGACAAGATCGGCGCGCAGCCCCGTCGCGATCCGTCCGCGATCATCGAGGCTGACGGTGCGGGCGGGCGTCGACGTCACCATGGCGATCGCCTTCGGCAGGCTGATGCTCTCCACCTCATCGGCGAGGATGAACGGTGCATGTAGCAGGCTGAGCGGCACGTAGTCGGAGGAAAGCACGTCGAGCACGCCCATCTCGGCAAGGTCGCGGGCGGCGATGTTGCCGGAATGAGATTTGCCGCGAACGATGTTCGGCGCTCCCATCAGCACGCTCATGCCATGTCTGTGCGACGCCCGGGCGGCATCGAAGCTGGTCGGGAATTCGGCCAGGCGCACGCCGTTGTCGATCGCCTCGTCGACATGCGAGAGCGTCGCATCGTCATGGCTTGCCACGGTAATGCCGCGCTCGGCGCAGACCTTGGCGATAGCGTTGCGGTGCGGCGTCGAATTGCGCGCCGATTCTGCCTGGCGCTTGGCGACGAAATGGGCGAAGGCCTCGTCGCTCAGGCCCCGCTTCTTTTGGTAGTAGAAAATATATTGATCCATCGTCTGAAACTGACGCTGGCCGGGCGCATGATCCATCAGCGAGACGAGCCGCACGTGGCGGTCGTTTTCGAAATCGGCGAAATGCTCGAGCACATTGTCGGCCGAGACCTCGCAGCGCAAATGGATGAGGTGCTCGGCGCGCAGCCTGCCTTCCGTCTCCGCCGACTGGATGGCATCGGCCATCTCGCGCATCTCGCCATGTTCGAAGCCGCCGTCCTCGTCCGCACCCATGCGCAGGCAGTCGAACACCGTGGTAATGCCTGAGGTGACGATCTGGGCGTCATGCGCCTGGATGGCGGCGGTCTTGTTCCAGCGAATACCGGGGCGCGGCTGATAATGGCCTTCGAGATGATCGGTGTGCAGCTCGACGAGGCCGGGAATGACGTAGTCGCCTTCGAAATCTTCGCCGGCTACCGAGTTACTCCCGGAGATGTCGGCGATCTTCCCGTCCCGGATGAGGATCGAGCCCGAGAGGATGTCGTCCTCGAGAACGATCCGGGCGTTGGAAAACACGGTCTCTTTGCTCATGGCGTCAGGTCTTTCAGCTTTTGGCGCCGGCAAGCGGCAGCCAGGAATGAATTTTGAACGGGGCACCGCGCGTCTCTTCGATGAAGACGGCAAGGCCGGAAATCGAAAGCGGCCGGCCGGTGAAACCGGCAAAACGCTCGGTCAGGATCGCTTTCATCACCTGAGCTCGTGTCTCGGGCACCTGGCCGCTCAGCGTCATGTGAAAGCCGAAATCCTCCATGACGTAAGGATAACCCCAGCGCTGCAGATGGGCACGCTGGCTGTCGCTGAGCTTCTCCGGGTTGCGCCGAGCCAAATCGGCCTCGGAAAGCGCTGCGCGGAACGGTTCGAACGACCTTACCACCTTCGCGGCGAAATCCTGAAGAGGTTGATGAACAGAACCGGGAACGAGAGCAAAAAAACGGCCGAGCTGGCCGAGCACGAGTTCAGGAATCTCGAAGGCTTGCGTGCGCTGGGCAAAATCCTCGGCAACAGTCATGAGATCCTTCTCGGTGACCGAGGAGGCGAGCGAAAACGGCGCCTTGATCGTGGCGTGAAAGCCGTAGCGCCGCGGGTCGGCGGTCAGCTCGAATTGCTCTGCCGCACCCAGTTGCTCATGTTCAGGTGCCGGATAGGTCTCGCCGGTGAAAGCATTGCGACCGAGCCAGAGCGAGGCCGCGCCGGTCAGGGGATCATCCTTCGGCGGCGAGAAATAGAGAGCGTAGCGCAAGGCTTTTATCCTGGGGGTCGTCCAAACGGGGAGGGCACTGTGCAGTGATTTGGCGGCGAACCGCAAGCAGGCTCCCGGCTAAAAGATTTCCGTGACAGAATGATGATGGCGTCACGCCGCCACCGCCTTTGATCAATGAATCAGTGGCTTTTCGTGCCCATCAGCCGGTGGCGCAACGCATTCGAGGCGGTGTCGAAAATGAAGACGACGATCAGGATCAGAATGACCATGTAGGCGACGTTTTCCCAATTGGCATTGGTGCGCATGGCCTCCCACAGCTTGAGGCCGATTCCGCCGGCGCCGACGGCGCCGATGATGGTCGCGCCGCGCACGTTCGATTCCCATTGGTAGAGCGTTTGGCTGACGAAGACGGGAACGATCTGCGGCATAATGCCGTAACGATGAACGAGCACGGTCTGCGCGCCTGTTGATTTGACGCCTTCCCGCGGCTTGTTGTCGATATTCTCGAGGCCTTCGGAATAGAGCTTGCCGAGCGTGCCGGTCTCGGTGAGGAAGATCGCGCCGCTGCCGGCAAGCGGGCCGGGCCCGAAGGCGCGTGTCAGGAACAGCGCCCAGATCAGCATGTCGACCGAGCGCAGGAAATCGAAGAAGCGCTTCAGGACCTGGTTCAGCAGGCGGTTCGGCGTAATGTTGCGGGCTGCCAGGAAGGCCAGCGGAAAGGCGGTAAGCGCGCCGAGCAGCGTGCCGAGGAAAGCCATGACGATCGTCTGGAAAAGCTTAGTCCAGACGTCACCGTGCTGCCATTCGCTGTTGTTCCAGATGTCGTCGAAGGCGAGCGACAGATTGGATTGGTCGGGCTTGATGCGGGGGCCGGAGACGATGAGGCTGACGACCTCGCCGACCGGCTTGTCGAAGAAGGATGATTGCGTGTCGAAGATGAAATTTGCCCAGCCGATGAAACGTTTGCGGATCTTCACCCGGTCGACGGAGATGCTGACATTGCCGGCAAAGCCGAGATCCGCCAGCACGTTGTCGTCGTAGACCGTTATCCAGCCGGGCACCGGCCCGATCACCTTCGGCGCACCGCTCGAAACGTCGACCGGGACGCTGACGCCATGCGCGGTGACGATCGTCTCGCTCTTCGAGACGGTGACGGTGCGGCTGGTGCCGCCGATCGAAACGGTGATGCTGCCGTCGGGGTTGTTGACCAGCCAGTCCGGATGCGGATTGTCGCCGAGCGGCGAGAAACGCGGATAACGGATGTCGATCGAGCCGTCGTCCCCAATGCGGAATTCCGGCTGAACGTCGTAGCTCACCCATTGGCTGAGATAGATGCCGACACGCTCCCAATGGGCCTCGGCGAAGAGCTTGGGCAGGTCGAAGAACCAGACGGCATAGAGGCTGTAGAGCAGCGTTGCGATGAGGATCATCAGCCCGCCGAAACGCTGGCGGAGCGATCGGTGGAAATATTCGGGGTAGCGGGTTTCTATCTCGTGCATGCGGTTTGCGTCGATCACCGTCATGGCGGCCTCAATGTTGCAGGAGGAAGGCGTGTTCACCGACAAGACGGCGGCGCAGCCATGCGGAGAACTGGTCGACGGCGACGATCGTCACGAACAGCAGAAGAACGAGCGCCATGGTCTTGGCGCCGAAACCGCGCGAGATCGAAAGCTTCAGCTCCTCGCCGATGCCACCGCCGCCGACGGCGCCGATGATGGTCGAAGCACGCACATTGACCTCGAGGCGCAGCAGCGCATAGGAGGTGAAATTCGGCAGCACTTGCGGCAGGGCGGCAAAGCGCACGCGTTCCCACCAGTTGGCGCCGACGGCCTTCATGCCCTCGTGAGGCTTCATGTCGATATTTTCGGCCACTTCGTAGAAGAGTTTGCCGAGCGCGCCGATCGTGTGCAGGGTGATGGCGATGATGGCGGCGACCGGCCCGATCGACAGGATCGCCGAAAACAGCCCGGCAATGACGATTTCAGGGAAGGCGCGCAGAAACTCCATCAGCCGCTTGGTGAAGATGCGCAACGGCCATGAATTCGTCAGGTTGCGCGCGGCAAAGAAGCTCAAGGGAACGGCAATGACGAAGGCGATGATCGTCGAGATCAGCGCCACGTTGATGGTGACGATCATCAGCTCGAAATATTCGGGAATGTAGAAGGCGCCCCAGACATAGACGCGTCCCTTGTCGAAATTGAATTCCTCGCCGCCCTTGTCGTTGACGCTCGCTATGTCGAACAGCGCGCGCCAGACGTCGTCCCAATCCTTGGGGATGAGCCAGCTCAGGAAGTCGAAGAGATGCGGCAGGCGGTCGAAGAAATGGCCGGCATTGCTCTCGTCGGCGAAGCGGACCGAACTGATGAAAGCCGCAATGAGGATAACCAGGCCGAGGATGGTGTAGAAGCGGCGCTTGGCGACCATCCGGCTCCAGGCGGTGCCGATCTCCTGCGTGCTCTGCATGTGCGGCTGTGTATCGGCAATAGTCATCAACGCCTCGCCTACTTCATAATTCTATCCTCAAATCGGAATCGACTTGAGGATAGAATTATGCAGCAATTCAAAGTGCTACAGCGTCCTTTGCGCGTCTAAGACGCGCGGCGCTGTAGTCAAAGATAAAGGGCGGCCGTTTCCGGCCGCCCCGCATTCAAGAGGCCGATCAGCCGCCGATGGCAGCTTTGCGGACTTCAACGACAGTGTTGTAGAAGTCGTGCTTGACGGGCGAGTAGCCCTTGTAATCGCCGCCTTCGATAGCCGCGAAGCACTTGTGATCCTTTTCCGGCAGAGCCGTGAAGAAGGCTGCAAGCTTCGTCTGCCATTCTTCGCCGAGAGCGTTGCGAACGACGAGCGGGCCGTTCGGAATCAGCGGCGAACGCCATACTTCGACCAGCTTGTTCGGATCGACGGCGCCCTTGTCGACTTCCTTGCGGAAGGTGCCGGAGGTGTAGCCGTCCTTGAAATCGCCGATGCCCGAGCTATCGTCGACGGCGACGTCGACCTTACCGTCATAGGCGGCGAGAAGGTTGTTCTCGTGGCCGCCGTTGAACTGGGTCGAAGCGAAGAACTTATCGTTCGGCATGCCCGTGTCCTTCGGGATCTGCGTCAGCGGAACGAGATAGCCGGAGGTGGAATCCGGGTCGGCGTAGCCGAGCTTCTTGCCCTTGGCGTCCTGGATGGTCTTGATGCCCGATGATTTCAGAGCGAGGCCGATCGAGTGGTAACCCGTCGAGCCGTCCTTCTGCTGCGTCGTCAGGATCGGCGTGACAGCCTTCGGATCCTTGATGTACACGGCGGCGTAGCCGGAGGCGCCGAGTTCGGCGAAGTCGAGCGTGCCGCCGAGCAGACCCTGGATCACGCCGTCATAGTCGGCGGCCGGGAAGAGCGAAACCTTCTCGAAGCCGAATTCCTGCTTCAGGTGGTCGGCAAGGCAGGCATAGTTGCGCAGGCGGTCGGTTTCGTTTTCGCCGCCGAGGATGCCGATGCGGAATTCCTTGAGGTCTGCAGCATGGGCAGCGCCGGCGAGCGCGAAGAGCGCCGTTGCCGCAAAGAGTGCTTTCTTCAACATGTTCTCTCCTATTGACCGGTGTCCCCGGTCTTCCCGTTACGAAGAAGTGTGCCCTTGACGCGGGCGCTCGATCGCGGCTGCCTCTCAGAGGCCGGCCAGCGCCAGCGGTTGGGTGCCGGCGGATTGATTGTCTGCCCGCTCGGGGGCTGTATTGATCGATGTCGAGGTCACCGTTTCGTCGATGCCGGCGCCGTCCTTGTCCGTCCCGTAGATTTCCTTCACCGCTGCGGCGGTCAGCTCCGAGGGCTTGCCCTCGAAGACGACGCGGCCGCCGGCCATGCCGACGATGCGCTCACAATAGTTGCGGGCGGTGTCGAGCGTATGAAGGTTGGTGATGACGGTGATGCCCTCGCGCTCGTTGATATCGCGCAGCGCATCCATGACGATCTTGGCGTTCAGCGGATCGAGCGAGGCGATCGGTTCGTCGGCAAGAACCATTTTCGGGTTCTGCATCAGCGCGCGGGCGATCGCCACGCGCTGCTGCTGGCCGCCGGAAAGCGTGCCGGCTGCCTGCAGCGCCGTCTGCTCGATGCCGAGGCGCTCGAGTGCTGCGATGGCATGCACGCGTTCCTCGCGGGTGAAGATGTTGAGCAGGCTCATAAGCGTCGAGCGGTGATTGAGGCGGCCGAGCATGACATTGGTGAGAACGTCGAGGCGTGGCACCAGGTTGAACTGCTGGAAGATCATCGCGCAGTCGCGCTGCCAGTTGCGCAGCGCCTGTCCGCGAAGCCCGGAGACCTCGACGCCGGCGAAATGAACGGAGCCGGAGCTCGGCTCCTGCAGGCGGTTGATCATGCGCAGCAGCGTCGACTTGCCGGCGCCGGAGCGGCCGATGATGCCGACCATCTGGCCTTGGGGAATGGCGAGCGTGACGGAATCGACAGCGAGCTTTTTTCCGAAACGACGTGTGACATTCTTCAGCTCGAACATCATGCTCTTCCCTTGCGATCCAGGCCTTGATCAGCATCGCATTAGTCCCGCTTGATGAACCTCACATGTCATATTTGTGTAAGTCCTGTCACAATTCTTCGCCCCTATATCGGGGGTTTTAACCGCCGTAGCGGCACAGGAAATCTTCCGCGTCTAGGTTGCGGAAATCTTGGAGCGCCTGGCGCAGCCGGTCATGCTCCCAGTCCCACCAGGAAAGCCTGTCCATCCGTTCGCCGACCTCTCTTGGAAAGCGCTCGCGGATGAGCTTGGCCGGCACGCCGCCGACGATCGTATAGGGCGCGACGTCCTTCGACACGACGGCGCCGGCTCCGATCACCGCGCCGTTGCCGACGTTGACGCCGGGCAGAATGGTCGCGCCGTGGCCGATCCAGACATCGTTGCCGATGGTCACCCGGTTTGCGCGACGCCAGGCGAAGAAGTCCGTCTCCATGTCGCCGTCCGGCCAGTAGTCGGCGGCGCGATAGGTGAAATGATGCAGTGTCGCGCGCCAGGTCGGATGGTTGGTGGCATTGATGCGCACGGCGGCGGCGATATTGACGAACTTGCCGATCGTCGCACACCAGACGGAGCCATCCTGCATGATGTAGGAATAGTCGCCGAACGTGGCCTCGCTGATGCGGCAGCGTTCCGAGACCTCGGTATAGCGCCCGAAGGTGGAATCGCTGACGGATGCCGTCTCATGAAAATAGGGCTCGATATCAAGCTTGCGGCTCATGCACCGATCTTTCCGGGTGAGAACTGCTGGACGTCGAGAATGCGGTCGGCCACGGCTTCGCGCACTTCCTCGTCGTGGAAGATGCCGAGAAGGGCCACACCCGCCGTTTTCTTTTCCGCGATCATGCCGACGACGACGGCACGGTTCCTGGCATCGAGCGAGGCTGTGGGTTCGTCGAGAAGCAGGATCGTATGCTCGGTGATGAAGCCGCGCGCGATGTTGACGCGTTGCTGCTCGCCGCCGGAGAAGGTGGCGGGCGGAAGCTGCCAGAGCGTTTCCGGCAGATTGAGCCTGGCCAGCAGGGCGCCCGCCTTTTCCCGCGCCGTGGCGGCGTCCTCGCCGCGTGCCACCAGCGGTTCGGCAACCACGTCGATCGCCGCGACGCGCGGCACGGTGCGCAGGAACTGGCTGACATAGCCGAGCGTATTGCGGCGGACGTTGAGCACGGTGCGCGGATCGGTGGAGGCGAGATCGACGATGCGTCCGTCGTGGCGGATGAGGATCTGGCCGGTGTCGACGGCATAATTGCCGTAGATCATCTTGAGCAGCGAGCTCTTTCCGATGCCCGATGGGCCGCCGAGCACGACGCATTCGCCTGATGCGACCGAGAAGGCGACATCAGAGACGACGGGCAGCTTGATGCCGTCGCGCAGATGCATGGTGAAGCTCTTCGAGACTTCGGAAACGACGAGGGGCGTTGCCATATTCTTCTTCCTTGGTTTCGGGCCTCAGACCTGCAGGATCGAGGAGACGAGCAGCTGCGTGTAGGGTTCGCGCGGGTCGTCGAGCACGCGGTCGGTCAGCCCGTGTTCGATGACGTAGCCGTCCTTCATCACCATCATCCGGTGCGAGAGCAGGCGTGCGACGGCGAGATCGTGGGTGACGATGATGGCCGAGAGGCCGAGGTCGTTGACGAGGCCGCGCACGAGATCGAGCAGCCGCGCCTGCACCGAGACGTCGAGGCCGCCTGTGGGTTCATCCATGAAGACGAGGCGCGGGCCGGTGACGAGGTTGCGGGCGATCTGCAATCGCTGGCGCATGCCGCCGGAAAAGGCACGCGGCTGGTCGTCGATGCGGTCGGCGTCGATCTCGACGCGTTCGAGCCAGTCGATCGCCGAAGCGCGGATCCTGCCGTAGTGCCGGTCGCCGATCGCCATCAGCCGTTCGCCGACATTGGCGCCGGCAGAAACGGTCATGCGCAGGCCATCGGCCGGGTTCTGGTGCACGAAGCCCCAGTCGGTGCGCATCAGGAAGCGCCGCTCGGCCTCGTTCATGCGATAGAGATCGCGGTAGCTGCCATCGCGCATGTGATATTCGACGCTGCCGGTGCTCGGCAGCAGCCGGGTGGAGAGGCAGTTGAGCAGCGTCGTCTTGCCGGAGCCGGATTCACCGACGACGGCGAGCACTTCGCCGGGCCAGAGGTCGAACGAGACGTCGCGGCAGCCGATGCGGTTGCCGTAGAATTTCGAAACGTCATGGACTTTGAGAAGCGGAGTATCGCTCATTCTGCAGCCTCCCGCGCCAGCATCTCGCCGGCATGTCCGTGCGCGCGGCGGTCTTCGCAATGATCGGTGTCGGAGCAGACGAACATCCGCCCGCCCTTGTCGTCGAGAACCACCTCGTCGAGATAGACATCTTCCGCACCGCAAAGGGCGCAGGGCCTGTCGAAGCGCTGGATATCGAAGGGGTAATCCTCGAAATCCAGGCTGACGACGTCGGTATAAGGCGGAACCGCATAGATGCGTTTCTCGCGTCCGGCGCCGAAGAGCTGCAGCGCGTCCGACATATGCATCTTCGGATTGTCGAATTTCGGCGTCGGCGACGGGTCCATGACATAGCGGCCGTGGACCTTCACCGGATAGGCGTAAGTCCGCGAGATGCGGCCGTTATGAGCGATGTCCTCGTAGAGCTTCACATGCATGAGGCCGTATTCTTCCAGCGCATGCATCTTGCGCGTTTCGGTCTCGCGCGGCTCGAGGAAGCGCAGCGGCTCGGGGATCGGCACCTGGTAGACGAGCACCTGTCCGGCCCCGAGCTTTTCCTCGGGAATGCGGTGGCGCGTCTGGATGATCGTCGCATCCTTGGTATGCGTCGTCACCGCGACATTGGCGACCTTCTGGAAGAAGGCGCGGATGGAAACGGCGTTGGTCGTGTCGTCGGCGCCCTGGTCGATGACCTTCAGCACGTCATCAGGTCCGATAATCGAGGCCGTCACCTGCACGCCGCCGGTGCCCCAGCCATAGGGCATCGGCATTTCGCGCGAGGCGAAGGGCACCTGGTAACCCGGAATGGCGATTGCCTTCAGGATGGCGCGGCGGATCATGCGCTTGGTCTGTTCGTCGAGATAGGCGAAGTTGTAGCTGGCCAGATCGGTCATTCGGCGGCTTCCTTCATGGCTTCGCCACCGTTGCGGGCGGCTTCGAATTCGCGGCGCATGCGGCGGACGAGATCGAGTTCGGCCTGGAAGTCCACATAATGCGGAAGCTTCAGATGCTCGACGAAGCCCGTCGCCTGGACGTTGTCGGAGTGCGAGATGACGAATTCCTCGTCCTGGGCCGGTGCGGTGATATCCTCGCCGAGTTCTTCGGCGCGAAGCGCACGGTCGACCAGCGACATCGCCATCGCCTTGCGCTCGCTCTGGCCGAAGACCAGGCCGTAGCCGCGGGTAAATTGCGGCGGCGCCTTGGCCGACCCCTTGAACTGGTTGACCATCTGGCATTCGGTGATCTGGATCGTGCCGAGCGAGACGGCGAAACCAAGTTCCGGCACGTCGAATTCCACCTCGACGTCGCCGATGCGGATTTCACCGGTGAAGGGGTGATTGCGGCCATAGCCGCGCTGGGTCGAATAACCGAGCGCCAGCAGGAAGCCCTCGTCGCCGCGGGCAAGCGCCTGCAGGCGGAGATCCCGGGTCATCGGGAATTCCATCGGTTCGCGGGTCAGGTCGCCGATCTCGTGATCTTCCGGCATGTCGCCGTCGGCCTCGATCAGGCCTTCCTCGCCGAGGATCTCGGAGACGCGTATGATGCGGCCGGCCTCGGCGACGCGCTGAGCGGGCGTCTCCACCGCCTCGTCCGAAAGCAGCGAGGGATCGAGCAGCCGGTGGGTATAGTCGAAGGTGGGCCCAAGAAGCTGGCCGCCCGGCAGATCCTTGTAGGTCGCCGAGATGCGGCGTTCGATCGTCATATCAGCCGTGTCGAGCGGCCTGGAATAGCCGAAACGTGGCAGCGTCGTGCGATAAGCGCGCAGCAGGAAGATCGCCTCGATCATGTCACCGCGCGATTGGCGGATGGCGAGTGCAGCGAGTGTGCGGTCGAAAAGCGAAGCTTCGGCCATGACGCGGTCGACGGCGAGCGCCAGCTGCGCCACGATCTGTTCGATGCCGATCGCCGGCAGCGAACGGTCGCCGCGGCGGCGGTCGGCGAGCAGGCGGTGGGCATTGGCGATGGCGGTCTCGCCACCCTTGACGGCAACATACATGAGCTCAGATCTCCGTTGCTGTGATCTTGGTGGTGCGCGGCAGGCAGAGGAAACGCTTGCTCGCCGTCAGCACGATGTCGACGCCGCGCGGAAAGAGCGCGCGGTTCTCGGTCCAGAGCCGCAGGAAGGTCTCCGGCAGGCCGATCGGCGCAATCTCCGTCATGCTCTGGATGCCGGGACCCATGAGCGCCAGCCTGCGGCCACCCTCGAGATTGGCGAGTTCGATGATGAGGGTCGTCGAGCGGTCGGGATATTCCTGCGTGCCTGATGCAAAGAGGCCGAAGGAGGAAAGTGCGGTGCCGGCCTCGGTGAAGGCAAAGCGCGCCTCGGCTTTTTCGGTGATCAACGGTGCGCCGGTATGGAAGCCGAGCCACTCCGGCACGGCGGATCTCGCCAGTCCCAGTGAAAGCCAGACTGACGTGTCGTGGTCGCAAAGCGTCAGCGCGATCGTGCCGGCGGCGATGCCGAGCGGTGCCGGCGGAGCGACATCGGGCTGAACGGTCTGGATCGTGCCGGGGCGGGCCATGCCGTCCATCAGCATCTTGAAGACGCTTTGGGCATGGAAGACCGGCTCGGCAAAGCCGCCGGTCAAAGCTTCTGTCTTCAGGCCCATCAGTTGTCTCCCCGCACCATGGTGAAGAAATCGACGCGGGTTGCCGCTGTCTCGTCCGCCTTGCGGCGTTCGGCATCGGCGATCCGCTCAGTGATCGGTAAAAGCAAGGCCTGTTCGACGAAGTCCTTCGTCGCCTCCTCCTGCCAGAGCGCGTCGAAGATCGCCGCAAGCCTGGCCTTCTCGCGGTCGGTGCCGAGCGCCTGCGCATGGCCGACCGAACCGGTGTCGAGCCGGACCGTGGCGCGTGTCACGGTCACCTCGCCCAGATTGAAAGGAGCGCCGCCGCCGCCGATGCGTCCGCGCACCATCACCAGCCCGGTCTCCGGTCCGCGCACCGGATGGGCCACAGGCTTTTCCGGCAGCGCATCGAAGACCGCCTGGAGTTCGCTGCGCTCCGCACGCGCCAGCAGATCGGCGGCGCGTTTGCGCCCGGATGCCGTCTGTGACGCAGCGTCTGTCCTGTCCGCTGATATCATTGCCGCTTCCCTCTAAATGTCTATTGATATAGACAACCATACAAGCTATACTTAGCTCTAAATCGATGTCGTGACAAGCGTGTGACATCGAGAGTTAAATGGACGAGCAGGGGCGGAATGGCGGGATTGAAGCAGGTGCAAAGGCAAACCGGCGTGGCGCTCTGGCGCCAGATCGCCGATCGGATTCGTGAGGCGATCAGCACGGGAGCCTATGACGAAACGGGAATGGTGCCGCCGGAAACAATGCTGGCGCTGCAATTCGGCGTCAACCGGCATACGGTGCGTAGCGCGCTGGCGGCATTGGCGCAGGAGGGTATCGTCCGTGCGGTACAGGGTCGCGGCACGCTGATCGAGCGTAAGGAGCGACTGAACTTCCCGATCACCCGGCGCACCCGTTTTACCGCCGGCATCGGCGATCAAGCCCGAGAGATGCGCGGCCTTCTGCTCGATGAGGCAAAGGAAGAAGCGAGTGCCGAGATTGCCCGCTGGCTGGGCCTGAAGCCGGGAGAAGAGGTGATCCGCCTGGAAACATTGCGTCAGGCGGACAAGCGGCCGGTTTCAAGGGCGACGAGCTGGTTTCCCGCCAAGCGCTTTGCCGGTATCGGTGAGGCCTACCGGACGGGAGAATCGATTACCAAGGCTTTCGCTGAACTCGGCCTGCCGGATTATGTCCGGGCGACGACCGAAGTGACGGCCGCCCATGCGAGTGCGGCCGACATGGCCGACCTCGAACTCACCCCCGGCGCGATCCTGCTGATCGCCAAGGCGATGAATACCGATCTTGAGGGTGTGCCGGTGCAATATTCGATCAGCCGCTTCGCGGCCGACCGGGTACAGTTCACCATCGAGAATTGAGCGCCTTTCCCCGCCTAGAGCAATTCCAGCAAAAGTGCGTAGCGGTTTTGCGTCCGGAATTGCGTGAAAACAAAGAGATAGAGCATTTCCGTGATTCGTAGAAAAACGGAAATGCTCTAAGGGGGAAAGATCAGCCAAGATTAATGCGCGCCCGACATGTCGCCGAGCACTTCCTTGGAAGCGACGGTGGAATCCGCCTTCAGCTTGTAGACCATCGGCACGCCGGTCGCGAGGTTGAGGGCGAGCACGCCTTCGCGGGTGAGCTTGTCGAGCACCATCACCAGCGAGCGCAGCGAATTGCCGTGCGCGGCAACCAGCACCTTCTCGCCTCTGAGCACGCGCGGCAGAATTTCGGTGAGGTAGTAGGGCCAGACGCGGGCGCCGGTGTCGCGCAGGCTTTCACCGCCGGGCGGCGGCACGTCATAGGAGCGGCGCCAGATATGCACCTGTTCCTCGCCCCATTTGGCGCGCGCATCATCCTTGTTGAGGCCGGAGAGATCGCCGTAATCGCGCTCGTTCAGCGCCTGGTCGCGGATCGTCAGCAGATCGGGCTGGCCGACCTTGTCGAGGATGAGCTTCAGCGTGTGCTGCGCGCGCACCAGCACGGAGGTGTAGGCGACGTCGAATTTGATGCCGTATTCGGCGAGCGCCGCCCCGCCGGCATTGGCTTCCTGGATGCCGAGCTCGGTCAGATCGGGATCCTTCCAGCCGGTGAAGAGATTCTTCAGGTTCCAGTCACTCTGGCCGTGGCGAACGAGGACGAGGGTACCGCTCATGAATATGCCTCCGTAGTATCGTTATGAGGAAGAAAGCCCGAGCACGTCGAGCATGGAATAGAGACCCGGCTTCTTGTCGCGCGCCCAAAGGGCCGCCTTGATGGCGCCGCGGGCAAAGATCGAGCGGTCGGCCGCACTGTGCGACAGGGTGACGATTTCCCCTTCGCCGGCAAAAAGCACGGAATGCTCGCCGATGACGGAGCCGCCGCGCAGCGTCGCAAAGCCGATCGTGCCCGCTTCGCGGGCGCCGGTATGGCCGTCGCGCACCCGGACCGACTTTGAGGCAAGATCGATGCCGCGCCCCTTTGCCGCGGCCTCGCCGAAAAGAAGGGCGGTGCCGGACGGCGCATCTACCTTGTGCTTGTGGTGCATTTCCAGGATCTCGATATCCCAATCGTCAGGATCGAGCGCTCGCGCTGCCTGCTCGGCGAGCACGCCGAGCAGATTGACCCCAAGGCTCATATTGCCCGACTTGACGATGCGGGCATGGCGGGCCGCCGCGGCGATCCTGGCATTGTCGTCGCCCGAACAGCCGGTCGTGCCGATGACATGGACGATGCGGGCCTGCGCGGCGAGGCCTGAGAATTCCACTGTTGCAGCAGGCGAGGTAAAGTCGAGCACGCCTTCGGCGTCGAGAAAAGCGTTGAGCGGATCGTCGCCGATGATGACCCCTGTCGGGCCGAGACCGGCGATCTCGCCGGCATCCTTGCCGACGAAGCGCGAGCCGGCGCGCTCGACCGCGGCATGCAGCGTGACACCTTCGATGGAATGGATGAGCCGGATCAGCGTCTGCCCCATGCGTCCGGCTGCGCCAACCACCACCAGTTTCATCGCAGCATCGCTCATGTCAGTCTCACCAGGTCAGTTTGAATCGGAGGCCGAAGGCCTCTGCAGGTTGTTGAGGCGAGCGTAAAGACCGTCGCTGACCTTCGCAAGCGTCTCGTGATTGCCTTCCTCGACGACACGGCCCTGCTGCATGACGACGATCTTGTCGGCGCGCACCACGGTCGACAGCCGGTGGGCGATGACGACGACGGTGCGTCCGCTCATCGCTTCGTCGAGCGCCTTCTGCACGGCTGCCTCGGATTCGGTGTCGAGGGCCGAGGTCGCCTCGTCGAGAAGCAGGATCGGAGCATTGCGCACCAGGGCGCGCGCGATCGATAGCCGCTGGCGCTGGCCGCCCGAAAGCGTCACGCCGTTTTCGCCGACCGGCGTCTCGTAGCCTTGCGGCTGTGCTGAGATGAAATCATGCGCATAGGCAAGCCGCGCCGCCTCCTCCACCTCGGCATCGGTCGCTTCCGGCCGGCCATAGCGGATATTGTCGCGGATCGTGCCCTCGAACAGATAGGGCTGCTGCGAGACATAGGCGAGCTGCTGGCGCAGCGACTTCTTGGTGATGTGGGCGATGTCCTGCCCGTCGATCAGGATTTCGCCCTCGCGCGGATCGTAAAAGCGCGGAATGAGGCTGATGACGGTGGATTTACCGGCGCCTGAAGGGCCGACAAGTGCTGTGGTCGCGCCGCCCTCGGCGATGAAACTCACGCCGCTGAGCACGCTCTCATTGCCGTAGGCAAAGGAAACATTGCGGAATTCGATCCTTGCCTGCGTCACCGTCAGCGGCCGGGCATCCGGCAGGTCGCGCTGGCGCGGTTCCATGTCGAGCAATTCATAGATCATCCGCGCATTGACGACGGCGCGCTCCATCTGCACCTGCAGGCGGGCAAGCCGGCGGGCCGGGTCATAGGCAAGCAGCAGCGCCGTGACGAAGGAGAAAAAGGCGCCGGGTGGCACATTGAAGTAGATCGAGCGGTAGGCGGCATAGGCAAGCACGCTGGCGACGGCAAAACCCGCGAAACTTTCCGTCAGAGGAGAGGTGCGCTCGGAAAGCCGGGCAATCCGGTTCGCCCGGCTTTCGGCGCCTTTGATGAGCTTGTTGACCTTGCGCTCCAGCTCTTCTTCCATCGTGAAGGCTTTCACAATGGCGATGCCCTGGATCGTCTCCTGCATGGCGCCGAGAACGTGGCTGTTCAGATGCACGGCCTCGCGGGTCGCCGAGCGCAGCCGCTTGGAAACATAACGCAGTGCATAAAGCAGCGGCGGCGCCATGATGAACACCGCAAGGCTGAGCAGCGGATCCTGGAGGATCATCACGGCGAGCAGCGAGATGAAGGTCAGCAGGTCGCGCACTGTCGAGGTGATCGTCAGGTTGAGCACGTCGCGAATGCCGCTGACGTTTTGGCTCACCTGCGCAGCGATATGGGCAGAGCGCGCCTCGCTGAAGAAGCCGACCGAAAGCGTCATCAGATGCGCATAGAGCCGGCGCTGGTAGCGGGCGACGATATCGTTGCCGACCTTTGAAAGCGCCACCGCCTGACCGTAGCTGGCAAAACCGCGCAGCACGAAGGCGATGAAGATCGAAAGACAGATGATCCAGACGACGTCGGCGCGGCGATTGGCGAAGGCCTCGTCGATGATCGCCCGCATAATCCAGGCGGTGAACGCCGTCGAAAGCGCCACCACGACGAGGCAGGCGATCGCAAAGACATAGCCCCACAGATGATCGCGGCCGTTTTCAGCGATGATGCGCTTCAGGATGCCGGTTACGGTATCGCTGCTGACGCCCTGTGTTCTGCTCTCCGCCGCTTCCAAATAGGATTTCCTGTCTCGGACCAAGCCCGCCGCAAAGGCGACGCGCACTTTTGCCGGCGTCTATAAAGAGTTGGGACTGGTTTGGCTAGAGCGCCGCGCGTCCGCCAGGACGCGCCAAAGACGCTCTATTTGCTTTGCGTCGGGGCTTAACGCCGCCAGCGGCGGCCTTCCGTCGAGACGCCGAAATTCGCCGGCATGCGAGCATAGGAGGAAAGCCCGGCAAGCGCTGCCAGCGGATGTGTCACTACATAGGTCGGGATGGTGCGAAGCAGCGCCGTATGCGGCGCCTTGTCCTCGAAGGCCATCCGGAATTCCGGCTTCTTCAGCGCCGGGATGATCTTCTGCGAGATGCCGCCGGAGAGATAGACGCCGCCGCGCGCCATGAACACCATCGCCATGTCGCCCGCCACGCGGCCGAGATAGGTGGCAAACAGCGAGACGGTCTCTATGGCTGCCTTGTCGCTGCCGGCAAGCGCGTGCGAAGTGATGTCGGCGGGATCCTTCATCGTCGGCTGGATGCCGTCGACAATGCAGATGGCATGGTAGAGATTGACGAGGCCCCGCCCGCAGAGGATCTGCTCGGCCGAAACGCGGCCTTCGATCGTCTCGATATGCGGGAAGATTTCATAGTCGCGCTTGCTGCGCGGCCCGAGATCGACATGGCCGCCTTCGCCGGGAACCGGGATCCAGCTGTGCTGGGCATGCACGAGCCCGCCGACGCCGAGGCCGGTGCCTGGTCCGAGCACGACGCGGGAGGCGATCATGTCGCCGGTGGCGTCGCCGATGCGTTCGCGGTTTTCATCCGAAAGCGCGGCGATTGCCAGCGCCTGCGCCTCGAAATCGTTGACGACGAGCACATCCTCCATGCCGAGGCCCTCGATCATCGTCTTTGGCCGCACCACCCAGTCGCAATTGGTCAGCGGGATCTCGTCGTCGTTGATCGGGCCGGCGACGGCGAGGATCGCCGAGCGCGGCCGCACGGCGGTCTTGTCGAGAACGCCGTGCTGAATCGCTTCGTCGATCGTGGCAAAATCCGCCGTGCGCACGTTCGGAAACTGCTTCGGCTCGGCATAGGCATCGGTCAGGATGGAGAAGCGGGCATTGGTGCCGCCGATATCGCCGATCAGGATCGGGAAAGGCAGCGGAGCGGTGCTGTTGTTCGGTTTTGGCATGGCCGGTTCCGTGCTGATCAGGCTTTAAGTGTCGGAAGAAGTTTTATAGCGGTCGCGTGGTTGAGCGCCATCGGAATATCATAGACGATCGCCAGCCGCATCAGCGCCTTCACGTCGACATCGTGCGGCATCGGCGTCAAAGGGTCGACGAAGAAGATCAGGGCATCGACCTCGCCGGTCGAAATCAGCGCGCCGATTTGCTGGTCGCCGCCGAGCGGCCCGCTCTTCAACCTGGTGACGTGGAGATCGGGGGCGGCGTCGAGCACGCGCCCGCCAGTGGTGCCGGTGGCGACGATGTTCCAACGGGAGAGAATGTCCCTGTTGGCGCGGGCGAAATCCGCCATGTCGTCTTTCTTCTGGTCATGCGCAATCAATGCAAGGCATTTGCCGCCGGCCATCAACCCCTCCGCCCGAACAATTCAATCGATTTGACCGCTTTATACCAAGAGGTTGCGATTTGAAAGACAGCGCATCCCGGGTCTCCGTCCGCGGGCTTGGTCTTAGGGCGCGGTCCCAGAACCTCGATCATTGTATCGCCGGCTTGTCGTTCGGAACCGGGCCGACATCGGGTAAAGCGCCATCGGCGTCGGCGGCGGGTACTGCGGCCGGAGCGGCGGCCAGCACGCTTGCGGCGGAAGGTCCGCCATAGGTGGCGGCCTGCATAGAGGCCACGGAAGCAGCATCGAGCACGGCGGCGCAAGCTTTCGGCAGGTCGGAAACCATCATCTCGCGCGGCGGCTTCGGCGGCTTGGCGCCGGGCTTCGGCGGTTTCGGCGGTGCCCAGGGCGCCGGCGTGAACCACCAGGCGAGCGACTTGTCGCAGCCGTCGCCGGCAGCGACGGGGGCCTGCGGTGTGCATCCCGCAGCACCGGGCGGACACTTGATGCGGATGTGGAAATGCGAGTCGTGGCCGTATTCCGGCCGGAGCTTGCCGAGATTGGTGCGGTCGCCCGTCCAGGTGTCGCACATCTTCTTTTTGATCGCCGGATTGACGAAGATGCGCTCCACTTGGGGATAGCTCGCGGCCAGCATCAACAGCCGCGCGTGCGATTCCGTCCAGACCTTGGGATCGATCGTCAGAAATTTGTTCTTCTGCAGCATCGAGGTGAAGGGAAGATCCTCGCGCTCCTCGGCCGTCATCCGCCGCGCGGGCATCGGCGTGAACCAGATGTCGGCGTCGAGGCCGATCTGGTGGGAGGCATGACCGCTGGGCATCGGTCCGCCGCGCGGCTGGGCGATGTCGCCGACGAGAATGCCCGGCCAGCCTGCATATTTGGCGGCGTCCTGTGAAAATCGTTCCAATAGCGCGATCGTGGCCGGATTGCCCCAGCGGCGATTGCGCGAAAGCCGCATCGCCTCCCAGGTCGGCCCGTCGGTCGGCAGCGCCACCGCACCCGTCATGCAGCCCTTCGCGTAGAAGCCGATCGGTTGCGCCGGTCCCTGCGTCGGCAGACTGACGGCGCCGAACTGCCCCTTGGCACTGCCCGGGCTCGGCGTCTTCTGCTCCGCGCCGACGTCACCGGCGGCAAGGCTTGCGCCGACTGCGCCGGCAAGCGTCAGTTTGCCGAATGTCCTGAAAGCCTGAGCGAAGCCGAAAGCCATACTGTTCCCTTGAACTGCTGCCGAAGTGATTTGCGATCGAACCTATCGTGAAAAGCGATTTTGGTGAATCGATGTTTTGGCTGGCGGTGGGAGAAGAAGGCGGTGACGGATCGCCGCAGCGGCTCAGCTATTGGTGACGACCTCCGCGGTTTTCCGGATGCGCGCCAGCCGCGGCAGAATGTACCGGCAGGAAAAATCATGCATCTCAGTCGAAAAACTGGTCATCGCATCCTCGGCGGCGATGACGGCATAGTTATGCGCGAAGGCATCGCGTATGGTCGATTCGACGCCGAAATTGGTGGCGACGCCGGCAAGGATCACCGTCCTGATACCGCGGCGGCGTAGCTGCAGATCCATCTCGGTGCCGTAAAAGGCGCTCCAGTGATGCTTGACGATATGGACATCGGCGGTAAGGGCCGCAATCTCCGGCGGCACGGCAAGAGCTGCGGCCGGCAGGCCGCCTTCCGGAAAGTGCAGCGCCTCATCGGCCGGTTGGTTGACAGCATCGGCATAGTCCGGGGAGAATCCGACGGTGACGAGGATGATCGTTCCGCCGGCCGCCTTCAGGCTGGTGGCGATGGCGGCGGTGTTTTCGACCACCTGCTGGCCGGAATGGGGCGCCAGCGCCCGGCCAAGGACGAGGCCTTGCAGATCGATGGAAATGAGCGCGGTGGTTTTGGGATCGTAAAGCGGCATGAAAGAGCTCCATTAAATATGAGGATATCCTCACAATGAGTAATATGAGGGATACCTCACAAAAATCAAGCCCCGAGCTGCAGACCCGTGTCCCGAAGCGCCAGCGCGGCCATGAGCGCGTTGCCGTCCTGCTCGAAGCCGCGGCAAAGGTCTTCCTCGAAAAGGGCTACGATGCCGCGACGATGACCGAGATCGCCGCCGCCGCCAACTCTTCGATCGGCTCGCTCTATCAATTCTTTCCGACGAAGCTCCTTCTTGCCGAGGCGCTGCATATCGACCGGCTGCAGCATTTCAACGCGGCACTGGCCGCGCTCGAGGACGAATCCGCGGGAAGGACTGCCGCCGAGATCGGCGATGCGGTCTTCACGAGGCTCGGACGCTTCATCGAGGAGTTCCCGGAGTTTCCTGTTCTGGCGGCCAGACGCGACATTCCCAAGGAACGCAAGGCACGCTCGCGCGCCGAAATGCGGGCAAGCATCGTCGCCTTGCTGAGGAAGGCCAACCCTTCGGTGGAGCCCGATGTCGATCTGCTTGCGGCCCTCATATTGGAGCTTCTGCGCATCGTCGTTGCCGCCGCCTATGATCCCGACAGCGCCGGCGACCCGCGCCTTGTAACAGAGTTGCGCCGCATGTTGCGAAGGCGGCTCGAAGAGGCGACGCCTTGACACGGACCCGATGGGTCAAAATTTGGCGCGCCCGGCAAAAACCAAACTCTCTCCTGTTTTTCGCCCGTATTTTTCGTATTGTCGAACCCACCAATAATCAGGGGAAAGCGTGAATGGCGGCTCTGTGGTCGAGGATCGGTTTGTTTCTATCGCTTGCGGGCGCTCTGGCGCCAATGCCGGCAACGGGTCAGGACCAGCCCTTTCAGATCGGAAGCTCGGTCATCAGCGAGATGAAATACAAGCCGGGCTTTGCGCATTTCGACTACGTCAATCCCGATGCACCGAAAGGCGGAGACCTGCGCCTCTCCGCAAGCGGCGCCTTCGACACCTTCAACCCGCTGCTTGCCAAAGGTCAGACCGCCGTGGGCTTGACGCTCGTTTACGACACGCTGATGAAGCCCGCCGACGACGAGCTCCTCGTCTCCTATGGTCTGCTTGCCGAAGGACTGTCTTTTCCCGCCGACGTATCGAGCGCGACCTTCCGCCTGCGCAAGGAAGCGAAATGGGCGGATGGTCAGCCGGTAACGCCCGAGGACGTCATCTTCAGTCTCGATAAGACGAAGGAATTAAACCCCCTCACGGGTAACTATTACCGCCACGTGGTCAAAGCCGAAAAGACCGGCGATCGCGACGTCACCTTCACCTTCGATGAGAAGAACAACCGGGAGCTCCCGAATATTCTTGGCCAGTTGGTGGTCGTGCCGAAACATTGGTGGGAGGGGCAGGGACCGGACGGCAAGCCGCGCGATATCTCAAAGACGACCCTCGAGCCCGTGATGGGTTCGGGACCTTACAAGATTGCTTCCTTCTCGCCCGGCGCGACAATCCGATATGAATTACGTGACGACTACTGGGGCAAGGACCTCAATGTGAATATCGGCCAGAACAATTTCCGCAACGTCCACTACACCTATTTCGGTGATCGGGATGTCGAGTTCGAGGCCTTTCGCGCCGGCAACAGCGACTACTGGCAGGAAACCACGGCTGCCCGCTGGGCGACGGGATATGATTTTCCCGCAGTGAAGGAAGGACGTGTCAAGAAAGAGGAGGTTGCAAACCCGCTGCGCGCCACCGGCATCATGCAGGCTCTCGTGCCCAACATGCGACGTGACCTCTTCAAGGACACCAGGGTCCGCGAGGCGCTGAACTATGGTCTGGATTTTGAGGAGCTGAACCGCACTGTGGCCTTTAATAGTTACAAGCGCATCGACAGCTATTTCTGGAACACCGAACTCGCCTCCTCCGGCCTTCCGCAGGGCAGAGAGCTGGAAATTCTGCAGGGCATGAAGGATAAGGTTCCGCCCGAAGTCTTCACGACGCCCTACAGCAATCCTGTCGGCGGCGATCCGCAGAAGAGCCGCGACAATCTCCGCAAGGCGATTGCGCTTTTCAAAGAAGCCGGCTGGGAGCTCAAGGGCAATCGCATGGTCAATACCAAGACCGGCCAGCCGATGAGTTTCGAGATCCTGTTGTCGAGCCCCATGCTGGAGCGCTGGGCGGTGCCTTATGCCAACAATCTCAGGAAAATCGGCATCGATGCGCGGGTCCGGACAGTCGATGCCTCGCAGTCTGTCAATCGCGAGCGCAGCTTTGACTTCGATATGATCTGGAATGTCTGGGCGGAGACCATGAATCCGGGCAACGAACAAGCCGACTATTGGGGATCCGGTTCGGTCAACCAACAGGGTTCCCGCAATTATGCCGGCATTGCCAACCAAGCCGTTGATGAGCTCATTCGCATGATTATCTTCGCGCCGAACCGCGACGAGCAGATCGCAGCAATCAAGGCCATGGATCGGGTCCTGCTTGCAAATCACTACGTCATCCCGCTGTTCTACCGCGATACTTATAACATCGCCTATTGGAACACGATCACGCATCCGGCCGAGTTTCCGGCCTACAGCCTTGGCTTCCCCGATGCCTGGTGGTCGACCTCGGCAAAATGAGCGGGCTTGCAATGCAGGGGCCCTCGGCTCCAAATGGCACGAGCGAATCACGACAAGCCGGCAGGGCCGGCAAGGGAAGGCTGGCGGATTGAGCGGCATGAGACTGGACGGCAGGCAGACAGGAAAAACATTCCCGGAGGCTGAAGGCTGATGGGCGCCTATGTCATTCGCCGACTGCTTCTAATGATTCCGACCATCGTCGGCATCATGGCGATTTCCTTCATCGTCATCCAGTTCGCGCCCGGCGGTCCCGTCGAGCAGGTGATCGCCCAATTGACCGGCCAGGCCGACAGCGCCGACCAGCGCCTGTCCGGCGGCGGCGATCTTCTCGGCGGCACCGGCAGCGATGAAGGCTCGAAATATCGCGGTGCCCAGGGGCTCGACCCGGAACTGATCGCCAAGCTCGAAAAGCAGTTCGGCTTCGACAAGCCGCCGCTGACGCGTTTTGGCGAGATGATGTGGAATTACAGCCGCTTCGATTTCGGCGAGAGCTTCTTCCGCAACACCTCCGTGCTCGAACTCATCAAGGAGAAGCTGCCGGTGTCGATCTCGCTCGGCATCTGGATCCTGATCTTCTCCTATGCCATCTCCATCCCGCTCGGCATCCGCAAGGCAATTAAGGATGGATCGACCTTCGACGTCTGGACCTCGGGCGTCATCGTCGTCGGCTATGCCGTACCGAGCTTCCTGTTCGGCATTCTCCTGATCGTGCTTTTCGCCGGCGGCTCGTTCTACGACTGGTTTCCGTTGCGCGGCCTGGTCTCCGACAATTTCGATCAACTGGCCTGGTGGCAGAAGCCGCTCGACTATTTCTGGCACCTGACCTTGCCGCTGATCTCGCTTTCCCTGTCCGCCTTCGCGACGACGACGCTTTTGACCAAGAATTCCTTCATCGAGGAAATCAAGAAGCAATATGTCGTCACCGCCCGCGCCAAAGGCCTGAACCAGCGGCAGGTGCTCTATGGCCATGTCTTCCGCAACGCCATGCTGATCATCATCGCCGGTTTTCCCGGCGCCTTCATTTCCGCCTTCTTCACCGGATCGCTGCTGATCGAAAATATCTTCTCGCTCGATGGCCTCGGCCGTCTCGGCTATCTCTCTGTGGTCAACCGGGACTATCCGATCGTCTTCGCCACACTTTACATCTTCTCGCTGCTCGGTCTGTTCGTCAGCTTGATTTCCGACCTGATCTACACCTGGATCGATCCGCGCATCGATTTCGAGCGGAGGGATGTCTGATGGACGCCGCCGCAAATCCTGCTGTCACGACGCCCGTCAAGCCGCCGCGCAAGGGCCTGCTCTCACCGACCAACATTCGCCGCTGGCAGAATTTCCGGGCGAACGGCCGCGGTTACTGGTCGCTGTGGCTGTTCCTGGTGTTGTTCGTGCTCAGCCTGTTCGCCGAGTTCCTCGCCAACGACCGGCCGATCATCGCCTCCTACAAGGGCGAGATCCTGTTTCCTGTTCTCATCGACTATCCCGAGGAAAAGTTCGGTGGCTTTCTCGCCGAAACCGACTACCGTTCCTCGGTGATAACAGACGAGATCAACGCCAACGGCTGGATGATCTGGCCGCCGATCCGCTATTCCTATCGCTCTGTCAATTCCAACATTCCGCATTCGGCGCCGACCGCCCCCTTCTGGCTGATGACGAAGGAGGAGCGCTGCGCAGGCTACCCGCAGGGGGTGAACGATCCGGATTGCACCCCCGGCAATCTCAACTGGCTCGGCACCGACGACCAGGCGCGAGACGTGTTGGCGCGCGTCATCTACGGTTTCCGCATATCGGTGCTCTTCGGCCTGGTGCTGACCATCTGCTCGGCTGTTATCGGCGTGACGGCGGGTGCGGTGCAGGGTTATTTCGGCGGCTGGACCGATCTGCTGCTGCAGCGCTTCATCGAGATCTGGTCGTCGATGCCGGTACTCTACATTCTGCTGATCATCGCCGCACTGCTGCCGCCCGGCTTCTTCGTGTTGCTCGGCATCATGCTGCTCTTCTCCTGGGTCGGCTTCGTCGGCATCGTGCGGGCCGAATTCCTGCGCGCCCGCAATTTCGAATATGTCCGCGCCGCCCGTGCGCTCGGCGTCAACAATCGCACCATCATGTGGCGCCACCTGCTGCCGAACGCGATGGTCGCGACGCTGACCTTCCTGCCTTTCATCCTCTCCGGTTCGATCACTACGCTGACCTCGCTCGATTTCCTCGGCTTCGGCATGCCGCCGGGCTCCCCCTCGCTCGGCGAGATGATCGCCCAGGGCAAGACCAATCTGCAGGCGCCATGGCTCGGCCTGACGGCCTTCTTCGCCATGTCGATCATGCTTTCCCTGCTGATTTTCATCGGCGAAGCCGTGCGCGATGCCTTCGATCCGAGGAAGACGTTTCAATGAGTGACATGACAGAACCGCTGCTTTCCGTTCGCGATCTCTCGGTTGCCTTTCATCAGGGCGGCGAAACCTCGCTCGCCGTCGATCATATCTCCTTCGATATCGCCAAAGGCGAGGTCGTGGCGCTCGTCGGCGAATCCGGCTCCGGCAAGTCGGTCTCGGCCAACTCGATCCTTCGGCTTTTGCCCTATCCGTCGGCAAGCCATCCCTCCGGCGAAATCCTGTTCAAGGGTAAGGACCTCCTGAAGGCGTCGGAGCGGGAACTGCGCGACGTGCGCGGCAACGACATCACCATGATCTTCCAGGAGCCGATGACCTCGCTCAATCCGCTTCATACGATCGAGAAGCAGATCGCCGAGATCCTCGCCCTGCACCAGGGCATGACCGGCCAGTCGGCGCGCCAGCGCGTACTGGAATTGCTGAACCAGGTCGGCATCCGTGAGCCGGAGAAGCGGTTGAAGGCCTATCCGCACGAACTCTCCGGTGGCCAGCGCCAGCGCGTCATGATTGCCATGGCGCTCGCCAACCGGCCGGAATTGCTGATCGCCGACGAGCCGACCACCGCTCTCGACGTCACGGTGCAGGCGCAGATCCTCGAACTGCTCCGGCAGTTGAAGGCCGTCCACGGCATGTCGCTGCTGTTCATCACCCATGATCTCGGCATCGTCCGCAAATTCGCCGATCGCGTCTGCGTCATGACCAAGGGCAGGATTGTCGAAACCGGAGCCGTCGAGGACGTCTTTTCCAATCCGAAGCACGATTATACCCGGCACCTTCTGGCCTCCGAGCCGCGTGGCGAGCCGCCATTGGCCGATCCGTCGAAACCCATGGTGATGGAAGGTTCGGATATCCGTGTCTGGTTCCCGATCAAATCAGGGCTGATGCGCCGTGTCGTCGATCACGTGAAGGCGGTCGACGGCATCGATCTTTCGCTACGCGCCGGCCAGACGCTCGGCGTCGTCGGCGAGTCCGGCTCCGGCAAGACCACGCTCGGCCTGGCGCTCACCCGGCTGATTTCCTCAGAAGGGCGGATCGCCTTTGTCGGCACGGATATAGCCGGCTATTCGTTCAGCGAAATGCGGCCGCTGCGCAATCAGCTTCAGGTCGTCTTCCAGGATCCCTATGGATCGCTCAGCCCCCGCATGTCGGTCGGCGATATCGTCGCCGAGGGGCTGAAGGTGCATGAGCGCTCCCTGACTGCTGAAGAACGCGACCAGCGCGTCTGCTGGGCGCTGGAGGAGGTGGGTCTCGATCCGCTGACCCGCTGGCGTTATCCGCACGAATTCTCCGGCGGCCAGCGCCAGCGCATTGCCATTGCCCGCGCCATGGTGCTGAAGCCGCGCTTCGTCATGCTCGACGAGCCGACCTCCGCCCTTGATATGAGCGTCCAGGCCCAGGTGGTCGATCTGCTGCGCGATCTGCAAAAGAAACATGACCTTGCCTATCTCTTCATCAGCCACGACCTGAAAGTGGTGAAGGCGCTCGCCAACGACGTCATCGTCATGCGTTTCGGCAAGGTGGTGGAACAGGGTCCGTCAGCCGACATCTTCCGCGCGCCGAAGGACGATTACACCAAGGCGCTGATGGCCGCCGCTTTCAACATCGAGGCGGTGCCGACGCCCGCCGTGCAGCAATAAAGAAGCTCATGCCCGCCCGTCCTCCCGTTCTCGTCGATATCAAGTTCAATGCCGAAGGCGTCGCGCGCGTGCTGAAGACGGCCTTTGCCGACCGCGGCAGCATCAATCTCGCCGATCCGGCCAATCAGGCGCGCGATCTCCGCGCGGTCGAATACGCGCTTCTGTGGAAGCCGGATGCCGACCTTTTCGCGCGGGCGCCGAACCTGAAAGTGATCTTTTCGGGCGGCGCTGGCGTTGACCATATCATCGGCATGGCCGGCCTGCCGGAGATCCCGATCGTTCGCTTCGTCGACCGCAGCTTGACGACACGCATGAGCGAATGGGTGGTCATGCAATGCCTGATGCATCTGCGCGGGCAATACGCCCATGATAGCCACCAGCGCCAGCGCCAATGGGCAAAATTGATCGCGCCGGAGGCGGCGGAAGTGACGATCGGTGTCATGGGTCTCGGCGTTCTCGGGCAGGACGCGGTCGCCAAGCTGAGGGTGATGGGTTTCAATATCATCGGCTGGTCGCGCACCCGCAAGCAGATCGACGGTATCGAAACCTTCGACGCCAGCGCATTGGACAGCTTTCTCGCAAGGACCGACATCCTCGTCGGCCTGCTGCCGCTGACGCCTGAAACATCGGGATTCTATAACGCCGGTCTGTTTGCGAAGCTGCGTCGTAACGGCGCGCTCGGGCAGCCGGTTTTCATCAATGCCGGCCGCGGCAAGAGCCAGGTCGAGGCCGATATCGCCTCCGCCATCCGTGACGGTACCCTCGGCGGCGCTTCCCTCGATGTCTTCGAGGCGGAACCGCTTGCATCAGACAGCCCATTGTGGGACTTGCAGAACGTCTTCCTTACGCCGCACGACGCGGCCGTCTCCGAAGAAAACGCGCTGTTCCGGCATGTCGAGACGCAGATCGCCCGTTTTGAGCGCGGCGAGCCGCTGCAATTCGTAGTCGACCGCGTCGCCGGCTATTGAGCTTTCGGAACCTTCCAGACAGCCGCCCGTTTCCTTTGCGGAAATTCTTCGCAGCCGGATCGGCCGGTCAAGACAGCGGAAGGAGATGATGATGGCGCATCAGAGGGAAACACGCTGGGAAAAATCCGATCGCAAGCTTCACAAGGAACAGCTGATCCCGCCGGTGAAGGCAAGGCAGGGACGCACCGGTTATCGCATTCTGACAGTGCTGATCGTTGCGCTGGTGCTTGCCTTCGTGGTCTGGATACCGGTCGAGATTTGGGGCAGGCGCGAGGCGAAAGAGGTGGCACCGCAGCAGCCAGGCCAGCAGCTTCAGTCGCAGCAGCCTGCTCCGGCCCCCGCGCCGGCACTGCAGAACGGTACTGCCGTTCCAACCGAAACGCCGAACAACACGCCGGCCGCTCCGAATGTGGCGCCCGCAACTCCGGCCCAATAATCGTCAGCAAAACCACCTTCACGCCCCGCCGCCACACTGCGGCGGGGCGTTTATTGTTTTGTCTGGACTTTAGCCGCCGATTTTTCGATAAGAAGGCACACGAGCCGGTTTCGTGCGCCGGCTGGGAACTTGGCAGTACCCGGGAATTTGGCAGCACCTGACCGGAGTGGACAGGGCGGGAGTTTCATGGCCAGGACCGATATCGCAAGACGCGTCTATAATCACGCCTGGAAACTCGATCCGATCATCCGCAGCCTGATCGATACCGATTTCTACAAGCTTTTGATGCTGCAGATGATCTGGAAGCTCTATCCGGACGTGAACGCTTCCTTCACCCTGATTAACCGCACCAAGCGGGTGCGTCTGGCCGAAGAACTCGATGAAGGCGAATTGCGCGAGCAGCTCGATCATGCCCGCACGCTGAGGCTCTCCAAGAAGGAGATGATCTGGCTTGCGGGTAACAGCTTCTATGGTCGCGCGCAGATCTTCGAACCGGAATTCCTCGCTTGGCTTTCCAATTTCCAGCTGCCCGAATACGAGCTGTCGAAGAAGGACGGGCAATATGTGCTGGATTTCCACGGATCGTGGAAGGAAACCACCATGTGGGAAATCCCGGCGCTCGCCATCGTCAACGAGCTTAGGTCGCGCTCGGCGATGAAGGCGCTCGGTCCCTTCACCCTCGATGTGCTCTATGCCCGCGCCAAGGCGAAGATGTGGTCGAAGGTCGAACGGCTGAAGGAACTGCCGGGCCTGCGCATCTCCGATTTCGGCACCCGCCGCCGTCACAGTTTCCTCTGGCAGCGCTGGTGCGTCGAGGCGCTGAAGGAAGGCATCGGCCCGGCCTTTGCCGGTACCAGCAACGTATTGCTGGCGATGGATTCCGATCTCGAGGCCGTCGGCACCAATGCCCACGAGCTACCGATGGTGGCCGCCGCCCTGGCCGAAACCGACGAGCAGTTGCGCAACGCGCCCTACAAGATCCTGCGCGACTGGAACAAGCTCTATGGCGGCAACCTTCTGATCGTCCTGCCGGATGCCTTCGGCACCGCCGCCTTCCTGCGCGACGCGCCGGAATGGGTCGCCGACTGGACCGGTTTCCGCCCGGACAGTGCCCCGCCGATCGAAGGCGGCGAGAAGATTATCGACTGGTGGAAAAAGATGGGCCGCGATCCGCGCCAGAAGCTGCTGATCTTCTCCGACGGTCTCGACGTCGACGCTATCATCGATACCTACCGGCATTTCGAAGGCCGCGTGCGCATGAGCTTCGGCTGGGGCACGAACCTGACGAACGATTTTTCCGGCTGCGCGCCGATCGAGATCTCCGGCCTCAACCCGATCTCCATCGTCTGCAAGGTCAGCGACGCCAACGGCCGTCCGGCGGTGAAACTCTCCGACAACCCGCAGAAGGCGACCGGCGAACCGGCCGAGGTCGAACGCTACCTGAAATTCTTCGGCGCCGAGGACAGGGTCGATCAGACCGTTCTGGTATAGGTCTGGGCCAATGTGCCGCCATCCCGGGGCATATTGATGTGCCCCGCCATCGCATCCTCGATCGACCAACCGAAGCGCCAGGCGTCGAACATCGAGTACCATTCCTGGAAGTCGGTGATCGGCAGGATATCCGGCTTCGACATCGGATTGTCGGCCAGGCTGCGGCCACGGGCACGGTCCCGTGCGCCACGCTCCTGCATCTCAAGCAGCTTCTCGAACATCATCACTCTCCGGTCTTTACCCGATAGCTTCATGCAATCATGCTAATAAAGCATTGTCGAGTCCGGACGCGATATCTCGAGTTTTTCACAGGATTAGCTCCAATTCGCTAGTTCGGTGGGATGATGGGGTCCCAAACTGGCGCGGGATCATACGATCTCAAGCAAACAAGCGGGGCATGTGGCGTTCGAAAACGATACGCATTTCGGCATGGCGCTCCACGAGCGTCACGTGACGGGGAGGCTCGGCTTCCTGGCTGGGGTTCGCCGCCGAGCCTCCCGGCTGGCCGACCTTTAAGCCGGCAGCGCCGACACGTTGCCGCTGTTCGGCAGGGGCGATCCAACCCAGATGATATCGAAGGCTAACAGCCGGTTAATATCCACCGGCCGCGTCCCGATTCCACACAACCCCGCAATGCGTGCCGTCGCTATCCGCGCGGGTTTTCAGGCTGCCAATCTGCGAAACCGGGTTCTGATCCGGTCGAGATAATAATGGCCGGGAGACGGCGCCACCGTCATCGCGTGGGCTTCCGAGGAGGGAACGCCTTCGAACAGACGTTCCTCGCCATTCTTGAAACAAATCCTGAGCCGTCCGTCTTCCTGGCTGAAATAGACGGATTTGATGATCTTCGACTTTACCGAAAGTTCTTCCACCTGTTTAATCTCCGTATTTTGGTTTGGCAGAAAGATAAACCCAAACGTGCAAAGACGCGGTGAAGCGGCATGGTAAAAATTCAGGAATCTTTGGACGTTTTAAACCTCGTAGCGTCATCGGAGCGACGGGTTCGAGAGCCTCGAACGTACGCTTGCGAGCGGGGCATTTCGTTGCTCCGCCTCGCACGCATCCGCCGCAGCAAAAGCCTGTTTCCGCAATTTGGTCGGGAGCTCGAAATCAGATCAAGCCCGATCAGATTTCGCCAATCCGGCAGAGAAGGCCGTCAGCAACGCCTTTCCCTGGCCCCAGTCCTCAAGACCGCTTTGCCCGTTGATATGGCCGAAAGGACCGATCGCGACAAGGCCGCTGCCCCACAGATCCGCGCGCGCATGGGCATGATCGAGCGTGCCGAAGGGATCATCGGCGCTTGCGATAATCAGAGTGGGGAAGCGCATCTTTTGCGACGGCGGATCGGCGAATCCGGCCGCCTCCTCAGGGAATAACGCGGACTGCGGATCCGGGACTGCCACAAGAAACGCTCCGGCAACGGCAAGCGAAGAAACCTGCTGCCAATGAGCAACCAGCAGACAGGCAAGGCTATGGGCGACCAGCAGGGGAGGGGTCGCCGATGCGCCGACGGCGCGCTCCAGAGCTGAAATCCAGTCCGCCAAGTCGGGCTTTTCCCAATTAGCCGGTTGGAAACGCCGCATGTCCGGGTTCGACCTTTCCCAGCGTGTTTGCCAATGAGTCTCACCCGAACCGCCAATTCCCGGCAATATGATGATGTCCTTCATGTCTTTTCCTTTGATCATCCGCGCAGGTGAAAATGATGCATTTTCATTTGCTTCGGAATGAATGATCATCGGAAAACCACGCCGCTCTCCGATGATTTTAAGGTGATCCCATGGCTTTTCAGGAAAACAATCGGGTATTGCTCGATCCGACCGATATCGCCATCATCGAAGCGATGCAGGAAAATGGACGCATTGCGATCTCCGAACTCGGTCGGCGGGTCGGGCTCTCTCAGCCGGCAGCATCGGAACGCGTCAAGCGGCTGGAAGATCGCGGCATCATTGTCGGTTACACCGCCCGGATAGACCCGACCGCTTTGGGAATTGGAATGACGGCTGTGCTTCGCCTGCGCACGACGCATGAGCATATCAAGGCCTGTCTGAAACAGTTCGCGGAAATGCCGCAAGTCATGGAAGTACTGCGTCTCACCGGAGAGGACTGTTTTCTCTTGAAGGTGCTTGTCCCGTCGCCCGGAGAACTGGAAACGATCGTTGACACGATTGCGCGATTTGGGGCCGTGACGACATCTCTGGTGTTGCGCAGCGAGAACCCGAAGCCGATCGGACGCGCCCTGATTCAGCGTCCTTGAGAATATGCGGACGACCAGCTTGTTTCAACAAAGCCTGCCGCCAAACGCTTTCGCGTCCCGCTCTCGATGCGGTCTGCAATCAATACTGAAAATGAGGGCATGGCGGACAGGGTGGGATTCGAACCCACGGTACGCTTTCACGTACACACGCGTTCCAGGCGTGCGCCTTAAACCACTCGGCCACCTGTCCATTGGGCGTTCGCGCCTAGGATAGGAGCAAATCGTCGGAACGGCGCGATATATACCGATGAATTTTTGTCGATCAACCGAAATCTAACAGTTTTTTGACTTCTTCAGATAAAACTCGCCTCGGCCCCTCCATTGTGCTTCACCTCGTCGATGACTATGTAATTCTCAAGGTGGAGAATGGCGCGGCCGGCCGGAATTGTCCGGCATATCGAGCGTCGGAGGAATTGATGCGTTTCCTGTTGCGTCTGGCGAGTCTTGTCGCGCTTGCGGCGGCCGTTATTGCCGGGACCATCGATTCGATCCAATCGGTTGCGGCCTCTTCCGTGGTGATGACGCCGATCTCCGATGCCTGGCAGGATGTGAGCCCGACAACCCTGACGTCGCTGCAATCCTCCCTTTCCTATTATATCCACCCGCGTTTCTACACCTTCATCTTCCAGTGGCTGATGCTCCAGCCGGCCTTTGCCGTTTTCCTGGTGATCGCGCTGCTTCTGTGGATGATCGGCTACAAGAAGCCGCCGGTGGCCGGTCGCTTCACCGCATAGCAAGGTTGTTTTGCGGCACGATCCGGCGAGAAATCCGGGTGGGCATCGACCGCCCTTCTACCTCGGTATTTGCCTCCGGATTGGCTAGAAAATCCGCATTTTGATGCAAGGAATGTCCAAAAATCAGCCCCGAAGAGCTGATTTTCGGCAATCGCTGCAAATCTTTACCAGCTGAAAAATTTCTGGTGAATTTTTCCGCGAGCCATGCAAGGATGCGCGCAGCCAGGCCTCCGGGGGGAGGTCGGTGGTTCCGCAGACATGCCCGAAAAGGGCTTGCGGGAGGACCCCTAACGAATAGCAACAACAGGGCTGCACAATGAAAAAATCCCTTCTCACTCTCTTTGCCGTGGCTGCCATGTCGACGACGGCGCTTGCCGCCGATGTCAAGCCGGCGCTGGTCTACGGCACCGGCGGGAAGTTTGATAAATCCTTCAACGAGGCGGCCTATAACGGTGCCGAGAAGTTCAAGGCCGAGACCGGCATTGCCTATCGCGACTTCGAGCCGACGGGCGACACCCAGGGCGAACAGGCCATCCGCAACTTCGCAAGCCGCGGTTTCAATCCGGTGGTTGCAGTTTCCTTCGCCTGGACCTCGGCCATCGAGAAGGTTGCAGCCGAATTCCCGGATACCAAGTTCATCATCGTTGACTCCGTCGTCGACAAGCCGAACGTCCGCTCGGTTGTCTACAAGGAAGAAGAAGGCTCCTACCTCGTCGGCGTTCTCGCCGGCATGGCGTCGAAGTCAGGCAAGGTCGGCTTCGTCGGCGGCATGGACATTCCGCTGATCCGCAAGTTCGAATGCGGCTACGAGCAGGGCGCACGCTCCGTCAAGGCCGATATCGAAGTCTTCCAGAACATGACCGGCACGACGGGTGCGGCCTGGAACGACCCGGTCCGCGGCGGCGAGCTCACCAAGAACCAGATCGACCAGGGCGCTGACGTCGTCTATGCGGCAGCCGGTGCCACCGGTCTCGGCGTTCTCCAGACGGCCGCCGACAACAAGAAGCTGTCGATCGGCGTCGACTCCAACCAGAATTATCTGCATCCGGGCTCGGTCCTGACCTCGATGGTCAAGCGCGTCGATCTCGCCGTCTACAACGCCTACAACGACACCAAGAACGACAAGTTCACCGGCGGCGTCCAGGCGCTCGGCGTCAAGGAAGACGGTGTTGGCGCCGCGATCGATGAGCACAACAAGTCGCTGATCACGCCGGAAATGCAGGCTGCCGTCGACAAGGCCAGGGCCGACATCATCGCGGGGACCATCAAGGTTCACGATTACACCTCGGACAACGCTTGCCCGAAGTGATCCGCGCCCGAATGTGATCGACGATTGAGATCGGGCGTATGGCGGAGGGGATTTTCGCCATACGCCCTTTTCTTATTTGGAGCCTGCAGTGACAGATAAGCCCGCTATCGAGCTTGTCGGCATCGACAAGAAGTTCGGTGCCGTCCACGCCAACAAGGACATCAACCTTACCGTTGCCAGGGGGACGATCCACGGCATCATCGGCGAAAACGGCGCCGGCAAATCGACCCTGATGTCGATCATCTACGGTTTCTATCATGCCGACAGCGGCGAGATCCGCGTCAACGGCAGCCCCGTCACCATCCGCGACAGCCAGGCGGCGATCGCCACCGGCATCGGCATGGTGCACCAGCATTTCATGCTGGTCGATAATTTTACGGTGCTCGAGAACATCATGCTTGGCGCCGAAGCCGGCATGCTGTTGGCGAGGGGCGTCGCCTCGGCGCGCGCCGAGCTCAAGCGGCTGGAAACGGAATATGGTCTTGAGGTCGATCCCGACGCGCTGATCGAGGAGCTGCCGGTCGGCCTGCAGCAGCGTGTCGAGATCCTGAAAGCCATGTATCGCGGCGCCGAGATCCTGATCCTCGACGAGCCCACAGGCGTGCTGACGCCGGCGGAGGCTGATCACCTCTTCCGCATTCTCAAGGTGTTGCGCGACCAGGGCAAGACGATCATCCTCATCACCCACAAGCTGCGCGAGATCATGGCGATCACCGATACAGTCTCGGTCATGCGCCGCGGCGAAATGGTCGCGACCCGCAAGACGTCGGAGACGACGGTGGAGGAACTCGCCGAACTGATGGTCGGCCGCCGCGTGCTGCTGCGTGTGCAGAAGGGGGAGGCGAACCCGCAAGCCGCCGTGCTGTCTGTCCGCAACCTCACGGTCAAGGACAATCGCGGCGTCACCATGGTCGACAACGTCTCCTTCGACGTGCGCGCCGGTGAGATCGTCGGCATCGCTGGTGTCGCCGGCAACGGCCAGTCGGAATTGCTGGAGGCGATTGCCGGCATCCGCAAGCCGACCTCCGGTGAAATCCTGCTTGACGGCCAGACGATCGACAAGGCCGATCCCGCCCGCCTGCGTGATCTCGGCCTCGCTCATATTCCCGAGGACCGCCACCATATGGGCCTGGTGTTGAAATTCGAGGAATATGAAAATTCCGTGCTCGGTTACCACCGCCGCCCGGCCTACAGCAAAGGCCCGCTGCTCGATCTCGAAGCGATCCGCAAGGATGCGATGGAGAAGATCGAGAAATACGACATTCGCCCGCCGAACCCGCGGCTGAAGACGGCGAATTTCTCCGGCGGCAACCAGCAGAAGATCGTCGTCGCCCGTGAGATCGAACGCGATCCGAAGATGCTGATCATCGGCCAGCCGACACGCGGCGTCGATATCGGCGCCATCGAATTCATCCACCGCCGGATCATCGAGATGCGCGACGCGGGCAAGGCGATCCTGCTCGTCTCCGTCGAACTCGATGAAATCCGCTCCCTTTCAGACCGTATCCTTGTCATGTTTGCCGGCCATGTCGTCGGCGAGAAGACGCCCGATGCCGGTGAACAGACCCTCGGCCTGATGATGGCCGGCATTGCCGCGTGAGGCCTTTATGAGCACTGCTTCCGTTCCGCTACCAAACTGGATCAATTACGGCCTCATCCCGATTTTGAACCTCATCGTCGCCTTCCTGATCTCCGGCTTCGTCGTCTGGTTGATCGGCGAGAGCCCGCTCGATGCGCTGTCGCTGCTGATCCAGGGCGCGCTCGGTAATGGCGAAGGCATCGGCTTCACGCTGTATTACGCGACGAGCTTCATCTTCACCGGCCTCTCCGTCGCGGTGGCGATCCATGCCGGCCTTTTCAACATCGGCTCGGAAGGCCAGGCCTATGTCGGCGGCCTCGGCTGCGCGCTGGTGGCACTGTCGCTCGATCGCTACGTGCCGTGGTATGTAACGATGCCGATCGCCGTCGTCGGCGCCGGCCTGTTCGGCGCAGCCTGGGCCTTCATCCCGGCCTTCCTGCAGGCAAAACGCGGCAGCCACATCGTCATCACGACGATCATGTTCAATTACATCGGCGCAGCGCTCATGGTGTATCTCCTGGTGCATGTGCTGATCGTGCCCGGCAAAATGGCGCCGGAAACCCGCACCTTCCTCGAAGGCGGCCAATTGCCGAAGCTCGGCTGGGTTATGCAACTGTTCGGCGCCAAGCTGGGGGCTGCCCCGTTCAACGTCTCCTTCATCATTGCGCTCGTCGTCAGCTACCTCGTCTGGTTGCTTGTCTGGCGCACCAAGCTCGGTTTCGAGATGCGCACGCTGGGCGTCAGCCCGACGGCGGCGGCCTATGCCGGCATCCCCTATGCCCGCACGGTGATCATCGCCATGCTGCTCTCCGGCGCGCTCGCCGGCATGATGGCGCTGAACCCTGTCATGGGCTCGTCGGCCCGTCTGCAGGTGGAATTCGTCGGTGGTGCCGGCTTCGTCGGCATCGCCGTCTCGCTGATGGGCCGCAATCATCCGCTCGGCATCATCGTGGCGGCGATCCTCTTCGGCATCCTCTACCAGGGCGGCGACTGGATCTCCTTCGAAATGCCGAACATCACCCGCGAGATGATCCTCGTCATCCAGGGTCTGGTGATCCTCTTTGCCGGCGCGCTGGAATATATGTTCCGGCCGGCGATGGTGCGCCTCTACCAACAATTCAAGCGCGGTTAAGGAGCGAGTGATGGATTATTATGACATCTTCATCAGCGTTCTGAGCTCGACCATCCGCCTGTCGATCCCGCTGATCTTCACCGCCCTTGCCGGTCTGTTTTCGGAACGTGCCGGCATCTTCGATATCGGTCTCGAGGGCAAGATGCTGGGATCGGCCTTTGCCGCCGCCTGCGTTGCCTATCTTACCGATTCTGCCTGGCTCGGCCTCGGTGCCGGCATCCTCTGCTCGGTGGCGCTGAGCCTGGTGCACGGTTTCGCCTCGATCACCAATCGCGGCAACCAGATTGTGTCAGGCGTCGCCATCAACTTCTTCATCGCCGGCATCACCATCGTGCTCGGCCAGGCCTGGTTCGGCCAGGGCGGACGCACGCCGCAGCTGTCGCCGGAATCGCGCTTCGCGCCGATCATCCTGCCGGGCGCCGATGCCGCCCACGACATACCGATCATCGGCCCGATCTATGCCAATGTCATATCGGGCAACAATGTCCTCACCTATCTCGCCTTTCTCGCCGTGCCGTTTTCCTGGTGGGTGCTTTACCGCACACGCTTTGGCCTCAGGCTGCGCGCCGTCGGCGAAAACCCTGGCGCGGTCGATACTGCCGGCATCTCGGTTGCCTGGCTGCGTTACCGCGCCGTCATGTGCGCCGGCATTCTCTGCGGCTTTGCCGGCACCTATCTGGCGATCGCCCAGTCCGCCGCCTTCATCAAGGACATGTCGGCCGGCAAGGGTTACATCGCGCTTGCCGCTCTGGTCTTTGCCAAGTGGAAACCGGTGCCCGTCATGTTTGCCTGCCTGCTCTTCGGCTTCCTCGATGCGCTGGCAAATTTCATGCAGGGGAAGCAAGTACCGCTGATCGGCGAAGTGCCGGTTCAGGTCTTCCAGGCGCTGCCCTATGTTCTAACCTGCGTCCTGCTTGCCGGCTTCATCGGCGTCGCGACCCCGCCGAAAGCCGGCGGCGTGCCTTATACGAAGGAGCGTTGATATGTCTCACGACCTGTTCGAAGCCGCCCGCGGCGCCATGGCTTTTGCGCATGCGCCCTATTCGAAATTCCCGGTCGGCGCGGCGATCCGCGCCGAGGACGGTAAGGTCTATACCGGCGCCAACATCGAAAACCTTTCCTTTCCGCAAGGATGGTGCGCCGAGCCGACGGCGATCGGCGCCATGATCATGGGCGGCGCGAAGACGATCGTCGAAATGGCCGTCATTGCCGAAAAACTGCCGCTCTGCCCGCCCTGCGGCGGCTGTCGCCAGAAGATCTCCGAATTCGCCTCCAAGGAGACGAAGATTTACCTTTGCGATGAGTCGGGCGTGAAGAAGACCATGACGATGGAAGAGCTTCTTCCCTTCAGCTTCGAAACGGAACTCGGATGAAGGCGACGGTCAGCCTGCTCGCCGCATTGCTCGGGGGCATCAAGCCGCGCCACGGCATCGTGCTCGGCTCCGGTCTCGGCTCCCTCGTCGGTGAGCTCGATGGCGCCGTGCGTGTTCCCTATCGCGACCTGCCGGGCTTTCCCGTCAGCGCCGTCTCCGGCCATGCGGGCGAAGTCGTCGCCGGCCGCCTCGGCGGCGTGCCCGTTATCATGCTCTCCGGCCGCGTGCATTATTACGAGAAGGGCGACGCCAACGCCATGCGCCTGCCGATCGAGGTGCTGAAGGCGCTCGGCGTCGAAGCCCTGATCCTGACCAATTCGGCCGGATCGCTGCGCGGCGACTTGCCGCCCGGTTCGGTAATGCAGATCACCGATCACATCAACTATTCCGGCATGAACCCGCTGATCGGAGAGGAAAGCGATCACCGTTTCGTCGGCATGACCAATGCCTATGATGCGGGGCTTGCCGCGGCGATGCAGAGGGCAGCAGCAAAGCTTGAAATCGAGCTGGCAAAGGGCGTCTATATGTGGTTCTCCGGTCCAAGCTTCGAAACGCCGGCCGAAATCCGCATGGCGCGCATCCTCGGCGCCGATGCCGTCGGCATGTCGACAGTGCCCGAGGTGATCATCGCAAGAATGCTGGGCCTGAGGGTTGCAGCCGCCTCCGTTATCACCAACTATGGCGCAGGCATGACCGGCAATGAGCTCAGCCATGAAGAAACCAAGGACATGGCGCCCATCGGCGGCGCCCGTCTCGCCGCCATCTTGAAAGACATGATTGCGGCTGGAACAGGATGATTTTGGGCCGGGTCGGCCTAAAATCTGAATCCTGTTCTAAGTTAAATAGTTAAAGCATGATGTCGTCTGAAAACCGCCCACACTTTTCGACATCATGCTCGAGAGGAAGCGAAGATGAATAGCCATTCCAACCGGGAGACGGCGGCTGTCGCCCTTTCCCTTCTCGATCTCACCAATTTGAAGGACGATTGCACCGAGGCGCAGATCGATGCGCTGTGCGCCCGCGCCCAGACGCCCTACGGCAACAGCGCTGCGATCTGCATCTGGCCGCGGTTCGTCGCCCAGGCGCGCAACATCCTCGGCACCGGCCATGCCGTGCGCATCGCAACCGTCGTCAACTTCCCCTCGGGCGATATGGAAGTGGCCGATGTCGCCGCCGAAGCGCGTGAGGCGATTGCCGATGGCGCCGATGAGATCGATCTGGTCATCCCCTACCGCAAGCTGCTCGCCGGCAATGAGAAGGCGGTGACCGACATGGTCAAGGCCGTGCGCGCCGAATGCACCGGCCCCGTCGTCCTGAAGGTCATCATAGAGGCCGGCGAGTTGAAGGATGCGGCATTGATCCGCCGTGCCTCTGAACTCGCCATCGAGGCCGGTGCAGATTTCATCAAGACCTCCACCGGCAAGGTCGCCGTCAACGCGACGCTCGAAGCCGCCGACATCATGATCCGGACTATTCGTGAAAGTGGGCGCAAGGTCGGCTTCAAGCCGGCTGGCGGCATCGGCTCGGTGGCGGATGCGGCGCTCTACCTCAGCCTTGCCGAAACCATCATGACGCCGGACTGGGCGATGCCGTCAACGTTCCGCTTCGGCGCTTCCGGCCTGCTCGACGATATCCTGGCGGTTCTGAGCGGAACACAGTCGGCACCGGCTGCGGCGTCGAGCTATTGAAATGATCCCGCAGGAGATCATCCGACGCAAGCGCGATGGCGAAGAACTCGATGCCGCCGATATCAGCTCCTTCATCGCTGCGTTGGCTGCCGGCCAATTGTCGGAAGGCCAGATCGGCGCCTTCGCCATGGCCGTCTGGTTCAAGGGCATGTCGCGGGCCGAAATCGTGGCCTTGACGCTGGCGATGGCCGATTCCGGCGACAGGCTGCAATGGGCCGATATCGACCGCCCGATCGCCGACAAACATTCGACCGGCGGCGTCGGCGACAATGTTTCGCTGATGCTGGCGCCGATCGCCGCTGCCTGCGGCCTTGCCGTTCCGATGATCTCCGGGCGCGGCCTCGGCCACACCGGCGGCACGCTGGATAAGCTCGAATCCATTCCCGGCTATATGATCACCCCGGATGCTGACTTGTTCCACAAAGTCGTGAAGGAGGTGGGATGCGCCATCATCGGTCAGACCGGGACCTTGGCGCCCGCCGATGGCAGGCTCTATGCCGTGCGCGACGTGACCGCCACGGTCGATTCCATCCCCCTCATCACCGCCTCTATCCTCTCGAAGAAACTTGCGGCCGGGCTCGAGACGCTGGTGCTCGACGTCAAGGTCGGCAACGGCGCTTTCATGGCTGACCGCGGCCAGGCGGAGATCCTCGCGCAGTCGCTGGTCGAGGTGGCCAATGGCGCAGGCGTGAAGACCTCGGCCCTGATCACCGACATGAACCAGCCGCTTGCCGATAGTGCCGGCAATGCCGTCGAGATGCGCAACTGCCTGGATTTCCTGGCGGGCAGAAAAAAGGACACGCGGCTTGAGACCGTCGTTCTCGCTTTCGCCGCCGAAATGCTGGTGAAATCCGGCATTGCCGCTTCGTCTGATGAAGCCGAGGGAGTGGCGCGTCAGGCCCTGTCATCGGGAAAGGCGGCCGAGGTCTTCGCGCGCATGGTGTCGATGCTCGGCGGTCCGGCCGATCTCATTGAAAACCCCGACCGATATCTGGCAAGGGCACCTGTCGAAAAACCTGTCCCGGCCGTCCGGTCCGGCTGGCTTGCCGCCTGCAATGCGCGCGGTATCGGCGTCAGTGTGATCGATCTCGGCGGCGGAAGACGCCATCCGGCGGATCGGATCGATCATCGCGTCGGCTTTTCCGAACTCCTGCCGCTCGGCACCCGCGTAAAGGCGGGCGAACCGATCGCTCTCGTTCACGCCGCTGACGAGACCGCGGCGGAGAGGGCGGCGACATCACTTGCCACGCACTACCGCATCACCGACGACAAGCCGGAACTGACACCGGTGATTGCGGGGCTGGTCTGATGCGGTTTACTGCTTGAGGCTGAGCGAACCGTCGGCGACGGAATAGGAGGCGAGCTTCTGCAGGAAGCTCATGCCGACCAGCGTCGTCGTCAGCGCATCGTCCCTCAGGACGAAGGCTTCGACATCGCGCACGCGAATACCGCCGATTTCGACCCGGTCGAGTGTCACATGCGCGGCCCTCGTCTGGCCGTTCGCGGTGTTCACGCCATAACGGAAATCGAGCTGGTTGGCCGTGAAGCCAAGTCGGCGGGCGAGCGTCTCGTTGAGCGCCACATAAGTGGCGCCGGTATCGATCAGGCCCTGCACCGGCTTGCCGTTGATCTTGAAGCTGCCGGTATAATGGCCCTGCGCATCGGCCTGCAGGCGGATCGCATTGCTGCCGGATACGGGCGCGGGGACTGCGGGTTCATTGCTTTCGGTCGATACGTAATTGGCGGAGCGAGCGTCAGCAGGTTGCTGGCTGGCGCTTCCGAAGAAGGAAGGCACCTGTGTGGCGAGCACCGCGGCGATGCTGGCGAATAGGACGGTGCGCACGAGCATGAAACAGAAATCCTTCCTGTATAAACCCGGCTTCATGCCGTGCCTCATGCTTCAAGCTTGCTAAACCTCAAGTGCTGATAAGTTGCTAATATCGACGACAAAAGGCCCGGAACGAACCTCCGGGCCTCAAGGTCTTTCGATTTGGTAAAGGAAGGCTGAAATTATTTGGTGCCGTACATGCGGTCGCCGGCATCGCCGAGGCCGGGCATGATGTAGCCTTTCTCGTTGAGATGACTGTCGATCGATGCGGTGAAAACCGGAACATCGGGATGCGCGGCGCGGAAGTTGCGGATGCCTTCCGGGGCGGCAAGCAGGCAGAGGAAACGGATATTGTGGGCGCCGCGTTCCTTGAGTTTGTCGATCGCCGCGATCGAGGAATTGCCGGTCGCAAGCATCGGATCGACGACGATGATCAGCCGCTCGGCCACGTCCTCCGGCGCCTTGAAATAATATTCGACCGGCTGCAGCGTCTCGTGATCGCGGTAGACGCCGATATGCGAGACGCGGGCGGAAGGCACGAGATCGAGCATGCCTTCGAGCAGCCCGTTGCCGGCACGCAGGATCGAGGCGAAGACCAGCTTCTTGCCCTCGAGGATCGGCGATTCCATCGTCTGCAACGGCGTCTCGATCGTTTCCATCGTCAGTTCGAGATCGCGGGTCACCTCGTAGCAGAGCAGGGTCGAGATTTCGCGCAGCAAGCGCCGGAAACTTCCCGTCGATGTCTCCTTGCGCCGCATGATGGTGAGCTTGTGCTGCACAAGCGGATGATCGATGACCGTGACGCCGTCCATGGGGAAGCCTTTCATTCTTTCTATCGGATGTTTCTTTCACGGAAATCGTCCCGACCGCAAGAGTGGCGGTCGATTTGCGTCGATCTTCCCCAGTCCCTCGAGTCTTTTAAAGCCGGGCGAGCAAGGTCTTTCGTGTCTCATCGTCGACGAAGGCCGCCTCGATCGCAGTGCGCGTTATGGCGTCGATCTCGGCGTCGCCGAAGCCGAAAGCCCCGGCGGCAAGCTCGTATTCTCGCTTGAGCGAGGTACGGAAGAAAGGCGGATCGTCAGAACTGATCGTCACCCTGACACCGGCTTCCTTCAGCCGGCGCAGCGGATGAGAAGCGAAATCGGGAAAAACCCCGAGCGCGATGTTGGAGCCCGGGCAGATCTCGAGCACGGTGCCGAGATCGGCAAGCCGCTTCACCAGATCGAGATCCTCGATGGCGCGCACCCCATGGCCGATGCGCGAGGGGCGCACCGCGTCGAGCGCGTCGGCGACGCTGAAGGCGCCACAGACCTCGCCGGCATGGATAGTGAGCCCGAGGCCGGCATCGCGGGCGATATCGAAGGCTCTGAGATAATCGGCGACGCGCCCCATGCGTTCCTCGCCGGCAAGGTTGAAGCCGGTAATCAAGGGATTGCCGGCCTTTGCCGCATATTCGGCAGCACCGATCACACTCTCCGGACCGAAATGCCGCTCGCCGGTAACGATCAGCCGAGCCTCGATGCCGCTCTTTTCCTTGGCCCGCCGGATGCCTTCGCAGATACCTGATATATAAGCATCGGCGCCCAGCCCGATGCGCTTGCCGTGATCGGGCGAAACGATGAGCTCGCTGTAGATCGTATTGATGCCGGCCAGTTCGTCGAGATAGGTTTCGGTCAGAAGCGCGTAGTCCTCTTCGGTCCTGTAGACCTCGGAAACCTTGTCGTAACATTCGAGGAAGCTTGCGAAATCATGCCAGACATAGGCTCCGTCGCGAAGCTCGGCGCTGATGTCGACGCCGTATTTCCGCGCCTGCGCTGCGGTCAGAACTGGAGAGGCCGCACCCTCCAGATGACAGTGCAACTCGACCTTCTTCAGATGCGATGTCACAGAAAACTCCTTCCGTGCGGTCCGGCCGCGATGCCGAGATGCCGGGCGATGCTCTCGCCGATATCGGCATAGCTGCGGCGCACGCCGATCGAACGCGACCGGATGCCGGGGCCATAGGCGATAACAGGCACGCGCTCGCGCGTATGATCCGTGCCGCGCCAGGTCGGATCGCAGCCATGATCGGCGGTGAGCACGACGAGATCGCCGGGGTTCAGTTTCTTGTGGACTTCGGGCAAGCGCGCATCGAAGGCTTCGAGTGCCGCGGCATAACCCGGCACATCGCGGCGATGGCCGTAGATCATGTCGAAATCGACGAAATTGGTGAAGACGAGATCGCCATCCTCAGCCTCGTCGATCGCCGAGAGCGACGCATCCATCAGCGCCTCATTGCCGTTCGCCTTGATGACCCTGGAAACGCCCTGATGCGCGAAGATGTCGCCGATCTTTCCGACAGCATGCACGTGCCGTCCGTGCTCGATAAGACGGTCGAGCAGCGTCGGTTCCGGCGGCAGCACGGAAAAGTCGCGCCGGTTTCCGGTGCGCTGGAAGGAAGAGGTAGACTGGCCGATAAAGGGCCGGGCGATGACGCGGCCGATATTGTAGGGATCGAGCAGTCCCCGGGCCAAATGGCAGAAGGCGAGCAGACGATCGAGGCCGAAATGCACCTCATGCGCCGCGACCTGGAAGACCGAATCCGAGGAGGTGTAGCAGATCGGCTTGCCGGTGCGGATATGCTCCTCGCCGAGCCGGGCAATGATCTCCGTTCCCGAGGCATGGCAATTGCCGAGGATGCCGGGCACGTCAGCCTCCCTGCACAATGTCTCGATGAATTCTGGAGGAAAGGCGTCGCCCTCCCTCGGGAAATAACCCCAATCGAAACTGACAGGTGTTCCCGCGATCTCCCAATGACCTGATGGCGTATCCTTGCCACGGGAGATTTCGGTGGCGGCGCCATAAATACCGTAGACCTTTTCCGGGACGGGCATGCCGGCCGGAAACCGGCCGGAAGCGGACCGGGCGATATGCATCAGCCCGAGTTCCGACATGTTGGGCAGGGAAAGCGGCCCTTCGCGCAATCCGGTGCGGTCCCCGGCTCCGGCTGCGCAGAACTCGGCGATATGGCCGAGCGTATCGGCGCCTTCGTCGCCATAGGCCGCCGCATCCGGCGCTCCGCCAATGCCGAAGGAATCCAGAACGAAAAGAAAGGCACGCGCCATTTTACACCCGAGAAAGCCGATCGCCGGCCTCTGAAATGTCGGAGGCGGCTGAGCTCCAGCCATATAATGCCGCGGCCGGCTTGGCAAATTACAGCGCGCGCGTCTTTTTCAAAGGACGCTGTAACACTTTGAATTGCTGCATAACTCCTAAATCGATTTCGATCTAGGAGTTATGCAGCAGAGAAGAATGGGGAGCGCCGTCAGCAGTCGCCGCAAGGAATCGAGTCGCCTTGCCGCTGGCGGTAGAAATAACTGCGGCTGATGGTAATCGTGCGCATGCCGTCCGGCATGAAATTCGGGGCGAACAGGAACATCGTATAGGGGATGCTGAGCTCGGTGCGGACCAGGAAGCTGTTCGCCGTCTTCATGTCCGATGGCACGTTGCTCACTGTGGCGTTCTTGGCATAGGGCACCGTCCCGTCCTTTGCCCAGGACCAGAGCACCTTCGCATTGGCGCTGGCATCGATGGTAATCCCCGTGATCTTCAGCGTCAGCGCCGTCGAATTGTAGGGCACGAAGATCGCCGTTGCGACCGACGGCATCTGCGCGAGCGCGCTCTTCGTGACGGATTGCTGCTGGGTGATGAGGTCGGCCACCGTTCCTGCGGCGCGTGTCACGCGCTTGCTGACGCTGAGGCCGATGGTGATCTCGAAAGCGCCGATATAAAGCATGATGAGCACGGGAAAGAGGATCGCGAATTCGATCGCTCCGGCGCCCTTGCGGTCTCGGATGAGCCGCCGCGCCATCAGGACCAGTCTGGTGAACGGGTTGCGCAACGCCATTATGGATACTGCTCGTTCTGGAAGGCCGCGGTCGCGACGATCAGATATTGGCTCGGCATCGAACCGTCGGAGGGACGTATCGTGCTGATATAGGGCCTGACCAGATCCGTGATGATTTCCCAGCGGTAATAGGCACGGACCATGTTGATCGTGCCGGCGCCGCCCGGCGCATATTTGAAGGCCGCAGTATTGATGTCGGCATATCTGTCTGTGGAAAGCTTGGGGATCGTCGTCGGAATGGCCGAAAACGCGCTGAACGTCTGCACATCCAGGTAGAGCTTGCTTGGCGTGGCGACTTCGCTTGCCGAGCAACGGATCAGGATCGAGATCTCATCGCAGAAAGCCTGGCGGAATTGCGCCTGGTTCATATCGGTCGTGCGGCCGAGATTATAGGTGATCTGCCCGGTTCGCATTCGTCGGCTCATCGTATCAACGCCGTTGGAAACGAGTTCCTCGGCGGCGAAGGCGACGAAAGTTTCGAGGATTGCGAAAATCACCAGGAAATAGGGAATGGCAAGCAGGGCGAATTCGATCGCCGCAGCACCCTCGCGTGAGCCGGCGAGAGCGCGAAACCGTAAGAAACGGGATGGCGTAAAGGCGCGCCCCTCATCCGTCTTCTGATCAATTACCGTCATTGCCTGGACCCTAAGCGACATTCTTCGTCCGCCACACTAGGATCCGTTCGTTGATTTTCCGTTTCAGCCTGACACGACGATTTTAACGAATGGTCGAGAAAGCTCCGAGATATGCTCAGGGTGAGGCGGTCGCGGTGGCTGCTTGCTGCGCATGCTGCTCGCAATTCGGCGTGCAGGACAGTACGGAGCGCTCGGTCTGCCGGTAGACACGCACCGTATTGCCTTCGTCGATCGACACCAGGATGCGTTCGTCGAGGATCGCATTGCCGTCGGCATCGAGAAGCACCAGATTGGTGGTGCCGAAGCTGCGGCCTGTCAGCACGATGGTCTTGGCGTCGGCAACCGTCGCATCGGCGACCTTGGCATTGCCGACGATCACCTTGCTGACGGGGCGATCGAGCTTCAGCACGCGCGCGTGATCCATGTAGACGCGCAGCATGTCATCGTCTGCGGCCGCGGAAACTCCCGAAACACCGAAAGCGGCGATCATGCCGGCAAAGAAAATGGTTTTGCCGCTTGATGACATTTGGTCCTCTTTCACGATCACAGCGCAATATGCACATAGAATGGAAAAAAATGGTGAACGAAGCCTTAAGCCCGCCGGTCTGTTCCGGGATGAAGCGTAATGCTCCGATCTGGCACGGTTTCGGGACGGTGCACGCCTCGGTTGGAGACGGAATTTGTGCTATTTCCGGATGAATTCAGCAGTTATTCCAAGAATATTGTTAAATATTGAGGTAAGTGCGTAAGAAAATACTGACTCTACAAAGGCCTGTTGTCTCGTTCACGTCTAGTTAACTCTTTTCCTTAAGCCGATGGAAACGGCCATTCGCTAGGTTGCAGTCATCCGATCAACGGCAAACAGTTGGCGGACGTGCTGAACATCAACTGGAGTTAGGAGTTACCATGACCAAGCTTTTTAGCCGTTTTCTGAAGGACGAATCCGGCGCGACCGCAATCGAATACGGCCTGATCGCCGCTCTCATTTCCGTGGCGCTCATCACCGGCGCAACGAGCCTCGGCACCAAGATCGGCAACACGTTCGAAGGTTTGAGCACCAAGATGGATAGCGCCACTACGGCGGCCAACTAAGCGAGGTGCCGCGAGGCGGCACCTTCCTCATTCTGGCCGGTCTGACCTGGCTGGTCGATCGAGCGGGCTCACGCGCTGGAATGGCCGTGAGCCTTTTCGCATCCTATTAAGATCGGGTATACGCATGATCGCAGCTGCAGTCTTTGTAATACTGCCACTCTGCCTCGCCATCGCGGCCTTTTCGGATCTCTTCACCATGACGATCCCGAACCGCATTTCCCTGATCCTTGTTTTCTCTTTCCTCGCACTGGCGCCGTTCTCGGGCCTCGGCCTGCAGGCAATCGGTATGCATCTTGCCGCCGGCGCGATCGTCTTTGCCGCATGCTTTGCCCTTTTTGCCTTCAATGTGATGGGCGGCGGCGACGCCAAGCTGCTGAGCGCCACAGCGCTCTGGTTCGGTCTGAATCAATCCCTTGCATTCCTGATGACCGACGTCGCAGCGGTCGGCGGCCTCGTCACCTTGTTGATCCTGCTGGTGAGAACGCAAACGAACACGATCCTCGCCATCGGGCTGCCGGTGCCGAACTCTTTGCTGCTCGCCAAGAAGATCCCCTATGGCATCGCGATCGCGATCGGCGGTTTCATGGCCTTCCCTTCCTCGCCGCTTTTTCTCGCCGCACTGGAAAGCCTGAAATAACGGCATTTTAAATGCCCGTTAACTTAAAATGTAAGCGTTCTATTAACCATAATTACACCAATTGCTGAGCATTCTACAGGGCGAACATATCGTGCCCTGAGGAATGATCGATGAAACCGGCCCGCCTTATAATCCTAGCTGTCGCCGTGGTGGCAGCCGGCCTCGCCGGCCTCCTGGCAATGCGCATGGCGGGCAGCGGCGGTGTCGTCACCCAGGTCCGCTCGGTCGTCGAGAAGGAACCGACCGTCAACGTCCTCGTTTCGAGCGCCAATCTGCCGGTCGGCGCAAGGCTGGACGACAAATTGGTGCACTGGATGGCCTGGCCGCAGGGCGGCGTCGTCCAGGGCCTCATCACCGAAGCCGACAAGCCGGATGCGATCAAGGATCTGCAGGGCGCCGTCGTGCGTCTGCCGATCTTCGAGGGCGAACCGATCCGGCCGGAAAAGCTCGCCGATTCCAGCAGCCGCATCCTCTCCTCGCTGTTGCCGGCCGGCAAGCGTGCCGTCGCGACCGAGATATCGGTGGCAACAGGTGCCGGCGGTTTCATCCTGCCGAATGACCGCGTCGATGTCATCATGGTCCGCAAGGGCACCGAAGCCGCCAAGCTCATTACCGAAACCGTACTGAGCAATGTTCGCGTTCTCGCCATCGACCAACAGATACAGGAAAAGGACGACGGCTCGAAATCGGTGGTCGGCACGACCGCGACGCTCGAGCTCACCCCTGATCAAACGAAGGTTCTCGCTGTCGCCCAGCAGATGGCGGACCGGCTGTCGCTCGCGCTGCGCTCGGTCGCCGATGCGCAGGAGCAGGATACAAGTGCCGCCGACTATCTGCTGAGCGGTGACAACGGCAGTGCGATCATCCAAGTCATCAAATCGGGCGCCATCGTCACGGATGCCAGCGCAGCACCGAAGGCGGAGTAAGAGAACGTGCACATGGGCAATTCAACGCGGCGCGCCGGACCTCTCCTGACAGGCTGCCTTTGGCTGGCAATCGGCGTCGCCGGTATCGTTCCGACCTCTTTCTCCCCGCTTCTCGGCGCAGGCGAGGCGCACGCCGATTCCGATAGCCTGGTCCGGATCTCTCAGACTGGCCCCAATGCCCATCGCCGGTTGAAGCTCGGGCTCAACAAGGCCGTCGTCGTCGATCTGCCGGACGACGCGCACGATATCCTCGTCTCCGATCCGACCATGGCCGATGCCGTGACCCGTACCTCGCGGCGCATCTACCTGTTCGGCAAGAAGGTCGGCCAGACCAATATCTTCGTGTTCGGTGCCGGTGGACAGGAGATCGTCAATCTCGACATCGAGATCGAACGCGACGTCTCCGGCCTCGAAGTCAATCTCCGCCGCTTCATTCCGGACTCCAACATCAACGTCGAAATCGTCTCCGACAACATCGTGCTGACCGGCACCGTGCGCACGCCGCAGGACGCCACGCAGGCGGCCGATCTGGCGCAGGTCTTCCTGAAGGGCGGCGAGGCGACGACCAGAACCGAGACCGCATCCGGCACCGGCGGCGATAGCTCGGTGGCGCTCTTTGCCGAAAACCGTCAGGCCTCGCAGGTCGTCAATCTTCTGCAGATCGAGGGCGAGGACCAGGTCACTCTCAAGGTGACGATCGCCGAGGTCCGGCGCGAAGTGCTGAAGCAGCTTGGCTTCGACAACCTCGTTTCCAATTCCTCCGGCATAACGGTCGCCCAGCTCGGCAGTCCCAGTGCCGACAGTGCCACATCGACGGTTGGCGGCGGTCTGGCGGCGCTCTTCAAGAGCTCGATCGGCAAATACGACATTTCGACGTATCTCAACGCGCTGGAGCAGGCCAAGGTCGTCAAGACGCTCGCCGAGCCGACGCTGACGGCGATATCGGGTCAGGCCGCGACCTTCAATTCCGGCGGCCAGCAGCTCTATTCGACGACCGACAGCAACGGCAACGTCACTGTCGTGCCGTTTAACTATGGTATCAACCTCGCCTTCAAGCCGGTCGTGCTGTCATCGGGACGCATCAGCCTGCAGATCAAGACCAATGTCTCCGAACCGGTGGCCGGCAGCGGCAACGCCACCTATCAGCGCCGTTCGGCGGAGACCTCGGTGGAGCTGCCCTCGGGCGGTTCGATCGCGCTCGCCGGCCTTATCCGCGACAACGTTTCCCAGACGATGGGCGGCACGCCCGGCGTCTCGAAGATCCCGCTGCTCGGCACGCTCTTCCGCCAGAAGGGTTTCGAGCGCCAGGAAACCGAACTCGTCATCATCGCAACGCCCTATCTGGTGCGTCCGGTGGCGCGCAATCAGCTCAACCGCCCGGACGATAATTTCAGCCCCGAAAACGATGGCGCAACCTTCTTCCTCAACCGTGTCAACAAGGTCTATGGCCGCCGCGAGGCGCCCGTCGCCGACGCGCAGTTCCACGGCTCGATCGGGTTCATCTACAAATGAGCGGGGCACGATCGGCAGCAATGGCAGGAAACAGAGATCAGGCGATGGCCCATATGATTGCTACAACTCCCCGCTTCGGAATCTCGAAGGCGCTTTTTGCGATGGCCGCCATGTCGATGACCGTCCTTTCCGGATGCGCCGGCCCGCATGACCAGCTGACGACCGGCGGTATTCCGGACGATTACCGCGCCCGTCATCCGATCATCGTGACGGAGGCGGAGCAGACGGTTGACATACCCGTCGCCTCCACCGACCGCCGCCTGACCATCGCCCAGCGAGACCTCATCCGCGGTTTTGCCACAAACTACATCTCGCGCGCCTCAGGCCCTGTTTACGTGCTGTCGCCGCAAGGGTCGCCCAATTCGGCAGCAGCCTATCAACTGCGCAATCAGGTCCGTGCCGAGCTGGTGTCGCGGGGGATCGCAAGCTCGAAAATCGTCAATACATCCTATGCCGCCGCCGGGCCCCGCGATGCGGCGCCGATCCGGCTGAGCTTTACCGGCACCACCGCGATCACCACGCAATGCGGCCAGTGGCCGAAGGACATCTCGAACGATTTGACCAACCAGAATTACTATAATTTCGGCTGCGCCTCGCAAAACAACCTTGCCGCCCAGATCGCCAATCCTGAGGATCTGGTGGCGCCCCGTGGCATGACCCCGATCGACGCGCAGCGGCGCAACAACGCCATCCAGGAATACCGCACGACGACATCGACGATCGAAGATGTCGCCGGCAGCGACAGTAGCTTCTAAGGCGGAACGGCACGATGAGCGCGATCGAATACGAAATCAGGAATCCCAGCGAGCTTCGCAACGCCGACGAGGCGGTGCGCATGGCGGATCTGGAAAACATGCGGCCGCTGCCGCGCATCTCCGTCCATGCCTTCTGCGAGAGCGAAGCCCTGCAGCATGTCATGGAACGCTGCGCCAATGATCGGCGCGTGGCGAAGGTCAGCATGCGCATCACCAGCGGCGGCACCGCCGCTGCCGCCAATATGTTTTCCGGCGCCCCGACACCGAACCTCATCATCCTCGAGACCAAGGCGAATGCCGCAAACCTGCTCGCCGAACTTGCGCCGCTCGCCGCGGTCTGCGATCCGACGACCAAAGTCGTCATTATCGGATATTACAACGATATCGGGCTTTATCGCGAGCTCATCCGCAACGGCATTTCCGAATATATGGTTCAGCCCGTCGCCATGCCCGATATCCTTGCGGCGATGGCTTCGATCTTCGTCGATCCGGACGCGGAGCCGCTCGGTCGCAGCATCGCCTTCATCGGCTCGAAGGGCGGCACCGGCGCCTCGACCATCGCGCATAATTGCGCTTTCGGCATTTCCAATCTCTTCTCCACCGAGACGATCCTCGCCGATCTCGACCTGCCCTATGGTACGGCGAACATCGATTTCGACCAGGATCCGGCCCAGGGCATCGCCGAAGCGGTCTTCGCCCCCGATCGTCTCGACGAGGTCTTCCTCGACCGCCTGCTGACGAAATGTTCCGAGCATCTGTCTTTGCTTGCGGCACCCTCGCTGCTCGACCGTGCCTATGATTTCGATGGCCAGGCTTTCCAGCCGGTGCTCGATGTTCTGCAGCGCAGCGCGCCCGTCACTGTGCTCGATGTTCCGCATGTATGGTCGGAATGGACGCGCTCGGTGCTGTCGAGCGTCGACGAGGTGGTCATCGCAGCAGTTCCCGATCTCGCCAATCTGCGCAACGCCAAGAACATGCTGGACGCGCTGCGCAAGATGCGGCCGAACGACCGGCCGCCGCATCTCATCCTCAATCAGGTCGGCATGCCGAAACGGCCGGAAATTTCGCCGTCGGATTTCTGCGAGCCGCTCGAGATTGAGCCGATCGCGATCATTCCCTTCGACATCAATCTTTTCGGCAACGCCGCCAATAGCGGCCGGATGATTTCTGAAGTCGACCCGAAGTCGCCGACGGCGGAAACCTTTTCGCAGATATCGCACATCGTCACCGGCCGTGTCGCGATCAGGAAGGCGAAGAAGGGCGGTCTGCTGGGCCTCCTGAAGCGCAAGTAGACGATGAGCAATTCCAGCAAAACTGTGCAGCGGTTTGCGTTCGCAATTGCGTGAAAACAATGAGATAGCGCATTTCCGTGACTCGGAGAGATCGGGAAATGCTCTAGAACGAGCAGATTGGATCGAGTGGCATGTTTGGAAAACGCGGAAACGAAGGTTCCGGAAAGGTCGGAGGAGCGATTGCTCCACCGCCGCCGGCTCTGGCCGCCGCCCCTGCGGCCTCTTCCCCCTCCATTCTGGTCGAACCCTCGCGTGAGCCCGCACGCCAGCAGGTGACGCCGCAGCGCAAGCGCCCGGCCCGCACGGATGAATATTACGACACCAAGGCGCAGGTCTTTTCCGCGCTGATCGACACGATCGATCTCTCGCAGCTTTCGAAGCTCGACGGCGAAAGCGCCCGCGAGGAAATCCGCGACATCGTCAACGACATCATCACCATCAAGAACTTTGCGATGTCGATCTCCGAGCAGGAAGAGCTGCTCGAGGATATCTGCAACGACGTCCTCGGTTACGGCCCGCTGGAGCCGCTGCTGGCGCGCGACGATATTGCCGACATCATGGTCAACGGCGCCGGCCAGACCTTCATCGAAGTCGGCGGCAAGACGATCGAATCGGAGATCCGCTTCCGCGACAATGCGCAGCTTCTCTCGATCTGCCAGCGCATCGTCAGCCAGGTCGGCCGCCGTGTCGACGAATCGAGCCCGATCTGCGATGCCCGCTTGCCCGATGGCTCGCGCGTCAACGTGATCGCGCCGCCGCTGTCGATCGACGGGCCGGCGCTCACCATCCGCAAGTTCAAGAAGGACAAGCTGACTCTCGATCAGCTCGTCCGATTCGGCGCGATCACGCCGGAAGGCGCAACCGTGCTGCAGATCATCGGGCGTGTGCGCTGCAACGTCGTCATTTCAGGCGGCACCGGCTCGGGCAAGACGACGCTTCTGAACTGCCTCACCAATTATATCGACAGGGACGAGCGCGTCATCACCTGCGAGGATACGGCCGAACTGCAGCTGCAGCAGCCGCACGTCGTGCGTCTCGAAACGCGCCCGCCGAATATCGAAGGCGAGGGCGAGATCACCATGCGCGATCTCGTCAAGAACTGCCTGCGTATGCGTCCCGAGCGCATCATCGTCGGCGAAGTGCGCGGACCGGAGGTCTTCGACCTGCTGCAGGCGATGAATACCGGTCACGACGGCTCGATGGGCACGATCCACGCCAATACGCCGCGCGAATGCCTGAGCCGTATCGAATCGATGATCGCCATGGGCGGCTTCACTCTACCGGCAAAGACGGTGCGTGAGATCATTTCCAGCTCGGTCGACGTCGTCATTCAGGCGGCGCGCCTTCGCGACGGTTCGCGCCGCATTACCCAGATCACCGAGGTGATCGGCATGGAAGGCGACGTCATCATCACCCAGGACCTGATGCGCTACGAGATCGAAGGCGAGGATGCGAACGGCCGCCTGGTCGGCCGGCACATGTCGACCGGCGTCGGAAAGCCGCATTTCTGGGATCGCGCCCGCTACTTCAACGAGGAAAAGCGTCTTGCCGCCGCCCTCGACGCGATGGAAGCGAAAACGAAGGAATAGGCGAGATGTTCGGATTCGATCCCATAGTGCTGGCAATCGTCGCCCTCGCCGCCGTCTCCGCGGCGGCGGTTGCCTATGCCCTGTTGTTTTCGAAGATCGAAGCCGACAAGAAATCGGCAAGCCGCATCAATCGCGTCAAATCGGCCGAAAGCGACCGGGTCAATGTCAAGGCTGCCCGTGACCGGGTGCAGGAGTTGTCGAAGCGCCGCAAATCGGTGCAGGACAACTTGAAGGATCTGGAAAAGCGCCAGCACGAAAAGACCAAAAAGACCCTGTCGATGAAATCCCGGCTGGTGCAGGCCGGCCTGACGATCACACCGGCGAAATTCTATCTCTTCAGCGCCATCTTCGCCTTGGTGCTGCTGCTCGTGGCCTTCGTCGTCGGTGCGTCGTTGATGGTCATGGTCGGTATCGCCGTCGTCGCCGGTCTCGGCTTGCCGCGCTGGGTCCTCGGCTTTCTGATCAAGCGCCGCCAGACCAAGTTTTTGAACGAACTCCCCAATGCGCTTGACGTCATCACCCGCTCGATCAAATCGGGCCTGCCGCTCAACGATGCCATCCGTCTTATCGCCACCGAAGGCACCGAGCCGGTCAAGAGCGAGTTCCTGCGGGTGATCGAGGCGCAGCAGGTGGGCCTCAGCATTCCCGACGCCTGCGCCCGCATGACGATCCACATGCCGCTCCAGGAAGTCAATTTCTTCGCCATCGTCATCGCCATCCAGTCGCAGGCCGGCGGCAATCTGTCGGAAGCGATCGGCAATCTATCCAAGGTGCTGCGCGAACGCAGGAAGATGAAGGCCAAGGTCCAGGCGCTCTCGATGGAAGCCAAGGCGTCGGCCGTCATCATCGGGGCTCTGCCCTTCATCGTTGCGACCCTCGTCTACATGACGTCGCCGAACTACATGATGATCCTTTTCACCGATCCGCGCGGCCATCTCATCATGGGTGCCTCGGCGATCTGGATGTCGATCGGCATCTTCGTCATGCGCAACATGGTCAATTTTGACATCTAGCCGGAAGGAAGCATCATGTCGCAGGACTTTGCCGCAACGCTGACCAATCCGAGCATGCTGATCGCGCTCTTCGTCGCGATCGCCGTCTTCGCCACCTTTTATACGATCGCCATCCCCTTCTTCGAACGCGGCGATCTGAACAAGCGCATGAAGGCGGTTTCGACCGAACGCGAGCAGATCCGTGCCCGCGAACGCGCCCGCATGAACACCGAAACCGGCGCTGGCAAGGCCTCGCTCAGGAACCAGAACAACCGCTCGGTCCGTCAGATCGTCGAGCGCTTCAATCTGCGCAAGGCGCTGGTCGACGAAAACACGGTCAACAAGCTGCGTGCCGCCGGTTTCCGCTCGGAGAATGCGCTGAATACCTTTCTCGTGGCGCGTTTCCTGTTGCCCTTCCTTTTTCTGACGCTTGCCGCCGTTTGGGTCTTCGGCCTCGGCAATCTCGCCGAAAGGGGCATGCCGATCCGCCTCTTCGCCATCATCGGCGTCGGTTATCTCGGCTTCTACGCCCCGAACATCTATATCTCGAACCGCATGGGCAAGCGCCAGCACTCGATCAAGCGCGCCTGGCCGGATGCGCTGGACCTGATGCTGATCTGCGTCGAATCCGGCATCTCGATCGAGGCTGCGATGCGTCGCGTGTCGGAAGAGCTCGGCGAGCAGTCGCCGGCGCTCGCCGAGGAGATGGTGCTGACCACGGCCGAGCTCTCCTTCCTGCCGGATCGCCGCGTGGCGCTCGACAATCTTGCGACGCGCACCCAGATCGAGCTGGTGCGTTCGGTGACACAGGCGCTGATCCAGGCCGATCGCTACGGCACGCCGGTCGCGCAGGCACTGCGCGTTCTCGCCCAGGAAGGACGCGACGAACGGATGAACGAGGCGGAAAAGAAGGCGGCCGCCCTGCCGCCGAAACTGACGGTGCCGATGATCCTGTTCTTTCTGCCGGTGCTGATCGCCGTCATTCTCGGTCCGGCTGGCATCCAGGTGTCCGACAAGTTCTGACGTTTGCGCCGACGCCGGAAAGCGGCGACCGCTTTCGGCGGAAGACGATGTGCATCAAGGACCATCGGTCCGATCGGCCACCAGAAAGCGCGGGTGACCGCCGCCGACTGAGCTGGTAAATGGGATGGACGACCATCGGCAAGCGCAGGCGCCCCGCGGCGCCCCTGATGTTCGTTCAATCCAAAAGAGAGGTTTCCGATGTCTTCTGCGGGCATTTTCATCAGCATCATGGCAGCCTTGGCCGTCGGCGCGATGAGCCCCGGCCCGAGCTTCGTCGTCGTCTCCAGGATCGCCATCTCGCGCTCGAGGCTGGATGGCCTTGCGGCCGCACTCGGCATGGGCGTCGGCGGTGTCGTTTTTGCCGTGCTGGCGCTTGCCGGGCTGACGGCGCTGCTGTCTCAGTTCGAATGGCTCTATGTCCTGCTGAAGGTCGCAGGCGGCGCCTATCTCGTCTATATCGCCGTCAATATCTGGAGGAACGCCGGTCAGCCGCTCGAGGTCTCCGACACCGTCGACGTCAATCCTGCGCCGAGGCTGAGCTTCATGACCGCGCTGCTGACCCAACTCAGCAACCCGAAGACCATCATCGTCTATGCCAGCATCTTTGCCGCACTTTTACCGAGGACGGTGCCGCTCAGTCTCATCGTCGCGCTGCCGCTCGGCGTCTTCGTCTTGGAGGCGGGGTGGTATTCGATCGTGGCCTTCGCTTTTTCGGCCCGCCACCCGCGGCGGCTCTATCTTGCAGCCAAGAGCTGGATCGACCGCAGCGCGGGTGTCGTCATGGCCGGCCTCGGGCTCCGGCTCATTCTCGCGGGCGTAAGTGATCGATAGGCTGTCGCATGTGACTTCGGACGCTCTCAAGCGCAGAAGAAGTCCGGTCAGTTGGTATTGCTGCCGTCCGCTGCGCCCGGCGTCTTGTCCTTGGCGGCGAGTTTCTGCCAGGAATTTGGCTGTGAGAGCATGCCTCTGAGATAGGCGACATTGGCATCGGCCTGTTGCGGCGAAAGTTCGCGCCGCGCGATCTGCTCGGCTTCCGGGAAACGTCCTTGCAGACCGACGACGAGGGCAAGGTTCTGCCTGATGCGGCTGTCGGCCGTCGGCTGGCTGGCGGCGGAGCGCAGATAGGTTTCGGCCGTGCGCAGATCGCCGGTCAGCACGTAGGACATGCCGAGGTTGGAAAGGATGGAGGGCTCGTTCGGCTGGATATCGAGCGCGTCGCGGTAGCGCTGCCGGGCCTCGCTTGCCCGGCCCATCTGGTCGAGGATCGCGCCTTGGGCCGAGACCAGCTTCCAGTCCGGACGATCCGGTGTCTGGGCGCGGCCGATCGTGTCGAGCGCCTGCTGGAACTGGCCGGCCGCCGCCTGCGCCTTGCCGTAGGCGGCGAGCACGTTGCGGTCGCCGGGATTGGCGATCGCCACCTGCTGCATGACGGCGAGCGCCTGCGTGTCACGGCCGTTCATGCGCAGCAGATTGGCATAATTGACGCCGGTGACGGGATCGCGCGGGTTCTTTTCATAGGCCTGGCCGAGCCGATCCGTCGCCGAGCGCAGCTCGGTCGCGTCCATCTCGTCAACCGGCTTGCTGAGTTTCGGCACCGAGCCCGTTGTCATCCGGTCCTTGGTCGTCGAGCAGCCGGCAAGCGCCAGGACGAGCAGCGAGGCCGCAGCGCCCTGCAGGATACGATTCGTGAATATGGTGGTGAGCGAGGCAGGCATGGCGCGTTCCTGGATTCCGAAATCGGCGCCTGACCTCGAAGCGGAACAGGGAAAGGTTTGACGCGTAATCTTCGCTCCAGCAATAGTCTGTTAACCCTAACAGACCGTTAAGGAACGATTCCTTACGACCGCCGAAGGACAATCATGGCCCCCTATCAGTTCATCGAGAGACCGACTCCTTTCAACACGAAGGGCGGTTCGACGCTGCCGATCTTTGCCGTCACGCCTGCCCATATCGAGACCGGTACGATCGATCCGATCGCCCTCGATTGGGCGCAGAGGGCAGGCTACAAGGCCGAAAGCGGGTCGCTGCTGCTGATCCCGACGGCTGAAGGCCATCTCGGCGGCGCGCTTTACGGCCTCGGCACCAATCCATCCGAGCAGCCTTACATCACCGGCAGGCTCGCCCGCGCGCTGCCGGCCGGCGACTGGCACATCGAGACCGCGCCGCTGACGGCAAATCGCCTGGCGCTCGGCTTCGGGCTCGGCAGCTACCGTTTCGACCGTTACAAATCCGAAAAATCGGCGGCGGCGACGCTGATGATCCCCCGCGATGCCGACGCCGCCGACATCAAGCGCCAGCTTGCCGGCGTCTTTCTTGCCCGTGACCTGATTAATACGCCGACGAATGACATGGGCCCGAACCAACTCGAGGCCGTTTTCCGTGGCCTGGCCGAACATTACAAGGCGGAGATATCGGTGATTACGGGCGACGACCTGCTCACACAAAACTTCCCGCTGGTCCATACCGTCGGCCGCGCCAGCGCCGATGCGCCGCGCCTTCTCGAACTGCGCTGGGGCAAGAAGGGCCATCGCAAGGTGACGCTCGTCGGCAAGGGCGTCTGCTTCGACACCGGCGGTCTCGACATCAAGCCTGCCGCCTCCATGTTGCTGATGAAGAAAGACATGGGCGGCGCGGCGAATGTCATGGGGCTTGCCCTGATGATCATGGACGCCAAGCTGAAGGTCGACCTACGTGTTATCGTGCCGGTCGTCGAAAACGCGATCTCGTCCAACGCTTTTCGGCCCGGCGACATCTACCGCAGCCGCAAAGGCCTGACCGTCCAGATCGACAATACCGACGCCGAAGGCCGTCTGATCCTTGCCGATGCGCTTGCCTACGCCGATGAGGAAGAGCCCGAGCTCTTGATCGACATGGCGACGCTGACCGGCGCCGCCCGCGTTGCTCTCGGTCCGGACCTCCCGCCCTTCTTCACCGATGACGCCAATCTGGCGCATGACCTGACCGAAGCGAGCCTGGAAACCGACGATCCGCTCTGGCGCCTGCCGCTCTATTCCGGCTACGAAAAGGACATCCGCACCAAGTTCGCCGACCTTACCAACGCACCCGCCGGCGGTATGGCCGGTGCGATCACTGCGGCCCTCTTCCTCAAGCGTTTCGTCAGCAAGGCGAAGAGCTGGGTGCATTTCGATATCTTCGGCTGGGCTCCGTCCGAACGGCCGCATTCGCCGGGCGGCGGCGAGGCACAAGCGATCCGCGCGCTCTTTCACCATATCCGCGAAAGCCTGCGCTGAGCCCATACGCAAAAAAGCGTTGAGGCGCGCCGCGTGTTCGCGCGTTGCGCCTCGCTGTCGATCGTTAAAATTTTATTCACCCTGCCGGGCGGCAATTCCCAGCGCCCCTTGCATGTGCATGGCAACTACCGGAAAATGAAACGTTAGCGTAACGATCTTCCGGAGGGGCCGTGCCGATCGAACTGACCGCCTCGCAGGCGCTGGGGCTCTGGCATGGCGCGGCGCTCGATCAGGTCCGCCACGATGACCGCGATTTGACGTTGCGCCAGATGGCGATCCTGCTGCATATTTATCTGGTGCCGCCGCCGCACACCGTGCGCGGGCTTGCCGCCACGCTTGAAGTCACCAAGCCGGTCATTACCCGCGCCTTGGATACGATGGGCGAGATGGGCCTGGTCGATCGTGTGCGTGACGATGCCGACCGGCGCAACGTGATCATCAAGCGTACCGTCGGCGGCGCGCTCTACCTGGAAAAGCTCGGCGATCTCATCCGAGATCAGGCCCGCCGACTGCCGATCTGAAAGGAATGCGAATGACGATGCTCGACCGCCGCCTGCATGCCTATAGACCAGATCTCGCGGAAGCGAGGCTTGAGGGCAAGGTCGAGGCGTTGCGCTTTGTGGAAGGCGCGCCGGCCCGTGTTGCCGTTCCCGTCGTGGGTTTGCGCCCTGAACCGAATCTTGCGCGCGGCATCGATACGGAGCTGCTTCTCGGCGAGGACGTGACGGTTTTCGATCGCGCCGACGGCTGGTGCTGGGTGAAAGCCGCCTCTGACGGCTATGTCGGTTATGTCGCGGCAGATGCGCTCTTGGAAGGCAAGCCGGCGCCGACCCATATCGTCACCGTGCAACGCAGCTTCGTCTATCCGGAACCGGAACTGCGCAAGCCCTACCAGGCCATCGTGTCGATGGGAAGCCGCGTTCATGTCGCCGGCGAGGCGGAAGCGCGGGGCAATCGCTATGTCGTGCTCGATGACGGAACGGCAATCTTCGCCAAGCACGTCCAGCCGATCGGTGCCCTCGATGGCGCCGATTACGTGGAGATCGCAGCCCGTTTCCTGGAAACGCCCTATCTCTGGGGCGGGCGTTCCGGCCTCGGCATCGATTGCTCCGGCCTCGTCCAGCTGGCGATGCTGATGACGGGCAGAGCTGCGCCGCGCGATGCCGACCTGCAGGCGGCAGGCCTCGGCCAGCCGATCGACCGATCCGAAATCCGCCGTGGCGACCTGGTATTCTGGAAGGGCCATGTCGCCGTCTTCGAGGATCCGGAAACCATCCTCCATGCCAACGGCCACAGCATGACGGTGGCGCGCGAGAATTTCGAGGCCGCGGTCGAGCGCATCGGCTGGCTCTACCAGCAACCGACCGGCTATCGTCGCCCGATCAGCTGATCGGAGGCCGCGGCCAAGACCTTACCCCGCCCGTCCAGTCCTCGAAGGCTTTCGATAGCCTCAGCACCTGCAGATCGTCGAAACGCGGCCCGACGATCTGCAGGCCGATCGGCATGCCCGATCGGGAGAAACCGCAATTGATCGAAGCAGCCGGCTGCTCAGACATGTTCCATGGCACCGTGAAACCGATGTGCTCGAACGGCAGGGCCGGATCGTTGGTCGGCGATGCCCATTCGGCCGGATAGGAGATGATCGGATTGGTCGGCGAAAGCACGGCGTCGACCTCGGTGAACAGCCGTCCGCAGCTCTTGCGCATCTCGATCGTCTGATTGAAGCCCTTGACCGCATCGACACCGCTGATATCGGCGCCGCCCATCGCCCAATCCCTGATATAAGGCAGGATGCTGTCGCGCCGTTCTTCGTCGAGGTCCGCGATATCGCCCCAGAACCGGGACCGCCAGAAATTGTCGAGGCCATCCAGCATCGCGCGCGTCAGCACCGGCTGCACTGATACAATGGTGGCGCCGGCCTTCTCGAAATGTTGCGCCGCCGCTTCGACCGCGACCCTGATCTCGTCGTCCACCGCAAGCCCGCAGCCGGCATCGAGCATCAGCCCGATCTTCAAGCCCGACACGTCGATGTCGAGATCCATCCAGTTGAAATCGTTCGGCGGCAGGCTGGTGCCGTCGCGCCAGTCCGGGCGCGACAGCGTCGCCATCGAAAAGGCCGCATCCTCGACCGTGCGCGCCATCGGCCCGACGCAGCGCCCGACATAATAGGGATCGGCTGGAATGCGCCCGTGGCTCGGCTTGAAACCGAAGATGCCGGTCCAACCGGCGGGAAGGCGCACCGAGCCGCCGATATCGGTGCCGATATGCAGCGGTCCGTAGCCGGCGGCCGCCGCTGCGGAAGCCCCGGCGCTCGATCCGCCGGGATTTTGCGTGGTGTTCCAGGGATTGCGGCTGAGAGGATGAAAGCTCGAAAGGCCGGAGGAAAGCATGCCGTAATCGGGGCAGGTGGTCTTGGCGAAGATCACCGCGCCGTCTTCCCGCAGTCGGGCCGCGGCCGGTGCGTCGGCCTCTGCCGGCTTCAGTTCCACTGCCCTCGTGCCGAGCGGAACCGGCTGGCCCTTCGTGGCGATCAGCTCTTTCAGCGTTACCGGGATGCCGTCCAGGGCGCCAAGCGTTTCTCCCTTCGCCCAGCGCTCCGTCGACGCTTTCGCCTGGGCGCGCGCCGATTCCGGATCGTAGAGGTAGAGTGCCGAAATCGAAGGCTCCCAGGCCGCGATATGGTCTTCGAGGGAAAGCCAGTATTCGAGGGGGGAGAGGCTTTTATCGGCGAAGTGCTGACTGAGTTCGCGAATGGTAAGGTCGGTTTCGGTCATGGCATGGTCTTTCGGGCTTTTCGTCTTGGGAGGACATCAGCGGCTCGCCTCGCGCGGATCGAGCAGATCGCGCAAACCGTCGCCGAGCATGTTGAAGCCGAAGACGGTGAGCGCGATGGCAAGACCGGGCAGGATCGCCAGCCAGGGGGCGAGCGCCAGATAGGTTTGCGCATCGGCAAGCATCCGGCCCCAGGTCGGCGCCGGCGGCGCTATGCCAAGCCCGAGGAAGCTGAGACCCGCTTCGGTGAGGATTGCCAGCCCCAGCTGGATCGCGCCATGCACGATGATCTGGCTCATGATATTCGGCAGCACATGGCGCAGCGAAATGGTCAGTCGCGTATTGCCGATCGCGCGCGCCGCCGTCACATAGTCGCGGCTCCAGGCCTGCAGCGAGGTCGCAAGCGTCACCCGGGCAAAGACCGGGATCATGAAGACGGCAATCGCGGTGATCGCGGTGAACCGCCCTGGCCCGAGAAAGGCGCCGAGCACCATGGCCGACAGGATCGGCGGAAGCGCGAAGATGACGTCGCAGATGCGCATCAGCAGCGCTTCGAAGGGACCGCGGATTGCCGCCGCCGAAATGCCGGCGATCGAGCCCAGCGTCCCGCCGATCATGACCGCGGTGATGGCGATCGACAGCGAATTCCAGCAGCCCGCCATCAGCATCGAAAGCACATCGCGGCCGAACTGGTCGGTACCGAGCAGGCCGAAGGCAAGCGGCGGCTGCAGCTTGTGGATGATCTGCATTTTCGCCGGCGGCAGTGGCGTCCAGACGAGTGACAGCAGCGCAACGGCGACCAGCAGCCCGATGATGACAGCCCCAGCAATCAAGTTCATTCGCCGGCTAAGTCTAAAGACTCGATGGCGGCCGGCGATCGCGGGGGATGCAATCGGTACCATGGTTCAGGCCGCCTTTCTCATCCTGGGATCGATCGCCAGATAGGAGAGATCGACAATGAAGTTCATCACGATGACCAGGCCTGCGAAGAACAGCACGACATCCTGCATGACGATGACGTCGCGCTGGGAGAGCGCCTGTAGCGCGAGCCGCCCGAGGCCGGGCAGGTTGAAGACGTTTTCAACCAGCACCGCGCCGGCGACGAGAAAGGTGAATTGCAGCCCGATCATTGTCAGGATCGGGATCAGTGCGTTCGGCACGATATGGCGCCACAGCACTGCACTGCGTGACAGCCCCTTGGCCACCGCGGTGCGGGCAAAATCCTCATGCATCGTGTCGAGCACCGCCGAGCGCGCCACCCGGGTCAACACGCCCGCCTGCGGCATCGCCAACGCGACAGCGGGCATAACCAGCGCCTGCAATGCCGGCAGCGGGCCGGCACTCCAGCCCGGGAAGCCGCCAGCCGGCATCAGCCCGAGCATCGTCGAAAACAGAATGATCAACAGCAGCGCCACCCAGAAGGCGGGCACCGCAATGCTGATCTGCGAAAACAGCGTTGCGATGAGGTCGAAGATGCCGCCGCGGCGCGAGGCGGCCAACACGCCGAGCGGCAAGGCAATCGCCACCGAGAGCATAATCGCCATCAGCGCCAGCGGCAGCGTCACCGTCAACCGCTCGACGATCAATCCTGCGACCGGTACGCCATAGGTGAGCGAATTGCCGAGATTGCCGGATAGCACGCCGGTCAACCATTGCCCGTAACGCAGCAGCAGCGGTTGATCGAGCCCGAGATCGTGGCGCAGCGCGGCAAGCGTTTCCGGTGTCGCCGAGGTGCCGAGCAGGATCGAGGCGGGATCGCCGGGCAGAAGGTTCATGACGGTGAAGATCAGAAGCGAGACGACGACGAGCGTGACCAGGAGACCGGTGAAGCGGCGGGCGAGGATTGGGATCATGCGCGCCACACTTTCGATGTGGAACGGCGGATCCCCCTCTCTCCCTCATTCCTGTGCTCGTCACAGGAATCCAGCCACGGCGCGTCTGCGCCGTGAATGACTCTCATCCAGGTACGGAAGTCTCCCGCGCCCAAGGACTTGGGCGCACTGGATTCCTGTGACATCGCTCGGGCGAAGCCCTGAGGGCACAGGAATGAGGGAGCGAGAGGTTCGCGTGAGTCGACCATATCCGACTGTCCTGCTTCCGGCACCAAGGCCATCACCTCATCGCATCCCGTCCGAACCCGCCACTCACTCGTCCCAGGAAACACCGGAGAGCACGTTGGAAGGGATCGGCTCGTTTTCCCACAGGCCCTTCAGCTTTTTGTCCCAGACGCCGAGTTTCGGCATGACGAAGAGGTAGAGCGCCGGCACGTCCTCGGCGAGAATCTTCTGCGCTTCGCCGTAGATCGTATTCTGCGCGACCGGATCGGTCGTCTCCTGGACCTTCTTCATCAGCGCGTTGAAAGCGGGGTTCTTGTAGTTGAAATAATAGGGATCGCGCCCATAGATGTCGATGTCGAGCGGTTCGGCATGGGCAACGATCGTCATGTCGAAGTTGCGGTCCTTCATGATGTCCTGGACCCACTTCGCCGGAAATTCGGTCGGCTCGATATTCATCGTCACGCCGATTTCGTCAAACATCGCCTGCATCACCTGGGCGCTGCGCGGCGCATAGGCCATTTGCGGCGATTTGATCGTAAAGGTGAAGCCGTTGGGGTAGCCGGCCTCAGTGAGCAGCGCCTTCGCCTTTTCGACGTCATAGGGCAGCACATTGGTCATGTCCTGATAGCCCGGATCGTTCGGCGTGTAGTGGCTGCCGATCGGTGTGCCGAGGCCGGACCAGGCGCCGTCGATCACCATCTTGCGGTCGATCGCCATCATCAACGCCTGGCGGACGCGCTTGTCGTCGAACGGCTTCTTGGCAGTGTTCATGCCGGCAACGACCTTGAGCTCGGTATTGCCGATCCTGGTGACGAGCCTCGCATCGCCGTCGAAGGAACTCATCAGCTCTGGCGCGGCAAATTCCGGAAAGGCATCGAGATCGCCGGATTTCAGCGCAGCCGCCTGCGCTTGCGGATCGGCAATGAAGCGGAAGGTCACCCTGTCGAGCTTGGCGGCCGCATCCTTGTTCCAATAGTCGGCATTCCTGGTGAGTTCGACCTTGTCGCCCTTCGCCCAGCTGGCGAATTTGAACGGACCGGTGCCCACTGGCGTCGTCTTGTCGTCGGCAGCGGTCGTCGGCGCGACCATCACCGAGGCCGGCCAGCCGAGCCAGTAGATCAGGCTGCCGGTCGGTGCCGAGAGATGCAGCACCAGCGTTTCAGTATCAGGCGTGTCGATCGAGGCGATCGAGGCGAAGAAGCGTTTCTGCGGATTGACCGAATCGGCGCCGCGGGCGCGGTCCAGCGAAAACTTGGCGCTCGCGGCATCGAAGGCCTCGCCGTCATGGAATTTGACGCCGGTCTGCAGCTTGAATGTATAGGTCAGGCCATCGGGCGAGATTTCCCAGCTTTTCGCCAACTGAGGCTGGATCTTGCCGGCCTGGTCGATCGTCACCAGCCCTTCGAACACGTTTTGCCAGGTCACTTGGCCGATCGCCACCGGTGCTGCGATCGTCGGGTCGAGACCGGCCGGCTCAACGCTCATGCCGAGATTAAGGGTAGTCTTTGCCGCCTCGGCCGGCGTCATCGCCGTCATCACCAGGCCGGCCGAAAGTGCGGCACCGAGCGAAAGCCGCCTGAAGAAACGGGCTGAAGGCGCAAACGAAAGCTTGATCATCATGTTCCCTTATCTGGCCGCGCGTCGATGACGAAGACCTTTTGCGAGGAGAGTGACACTATGCCGGTGCACACACAATGACGAATTTGTGTGCTCAGTGTAGCCGAAAAAGCTACACCGCAATTCCGCGGCCAATGCAAGCTCGAAGCCTCAGTCTCTCGTCTCGGCGCCATGGCTCGTGCGCGCGCGCATGAACCTCTCGATGAAGTCGAGGAGTTTCGTCGCCGCGAAGGACAGCTGCCGGTCCGGCGCCACGCAAAGATCGACATGGGTGCGGATGCCGGTCTTGCCAGCGAGCGGAATGGCAAGGAGCTGACGCGCTTCAATCTCACGGCGAACAGTCAGCGCCGGCAGCAGCGTGGCCGCAGCCCCGCTGAGCACGAGTTCCTTCAGCATTTCGAGCGAGCTGGTGACGAAGACAGGATCGAGGCTCAGCCCCTCCTTCTCGAACAGGGCGTCGAAGGCCTGGCGAAAGCCGAAGGATTGATCCGGCAGCGCCAAGGCGTAGTCGGCGAGCGTCCTCAGCGGGATCTCGGCATGCGCAGCGGCCGGATGCTGCGGCGTGGCGATGAGATCATAGGCGATCTCGGAGCGCAGCCGTACCTTGGTGCCGGACATAGGAGGCGCAAACAGCGTCACCGCAATATCCGCCTCGGCGCTGTTGACGGCGTCGACCGCCTGCCGCGCGCTGGTGATCGTCACGGCAAAGCGCAGCTTCGGATATTTCAGGCTGAATTCGGCGAGCGCCGGCGCCAGCAGATTGGCGACGGTCGCGCCATTGGCATAGATGCTGACGCGACCGCGCTGCAGGCCCTTCAGGTCTTCGATTAGCTGCTGTACGTGATCGAGCTCGCGCAGCGTGCGGCCGGCGCGGGCGGCAAGCAGTTCGCCGGCGGCCGTCAGCTTTACGCCGCGGGCGCTGCGTTCGACGAGCGGCGCACCGAAATGATATTCGAGGTTCTCGATCTGCCGGCTGATCGCCGTTGGCGCGACATTGAGATTCTCGGCCGCCTGGCGCATCGAATTGGTCCTGACCAACTCGTCGAAATACATCAGCGCCCGGATCTGCATTCACGTCTCTCCGCGATTCGGCATATTGGATCTGTAGAGAGTCTGACCCTATTCAATCAGCCGCTGCTCGCATAGCGGTCGCGCCAGGCCTTTTGCGCGCCTTCCACCGGCAGCGCGGTCGCAGCGTAGACCCCACGGGCGATCGCCCGCGCCATGATGATAGTCGCGAGATGGCAAAGCTCCATCAGGCTCGCCATGTCGTCTCTTCGATGCTTGGCCGTCGAAGCGGCAAAGACGGTGTCGCCGTCGAGCGGCAGGTGCGCCGGCAGCAGTGCCCGGGCGAGGCCGTCATGGCCGGCGAGCGAAAGCCGATGCGCTTCGGCCTTCGTCAGCTGCGCATCGGTCACGACAGCGCCGATCGTCGTCGCCGGGGTGTTCATGCCCTTGAGCCGCATCCGGTGGTCGGTCACATCAGGCATGCCGAGCCCGCCAAATTCCGCGTCTTTCTCGAAAGGCGCCGCCCAGAAATGTGGCCCGTCGCCGATCGTCGCCGAGCCGAGCGCATTGACGGCGACGATTGCCGCGACGCGGTGCCCGGCGCTGCTGACGGCGCTGGCTGAGCCAAGCCCGCCCTTGACGGTGGCCGTCGTCGCCCCTGTGCCGGCACCTGTCGTGCCCAGCGCGAATGTACCCTTAGTGGCCGCCTTCAACGCCGCATAGCCCATGTCGCGATAAGGCGAGTGAAGGCCCCAATCCTTGTCGCCGCCGTTCAGCAGGTCCATCAGGATTGCCTGCGGCACAATCGGAATACGCACCGACCCGACTGCAAAGCCGCGGCCGAGTTCGCGCAGGCCCGCCTGCACGCCGCCGGCGGCATCCAGCCCGAAGGCAGAGCCGCCGGAGAGCACGAAGGCATCCACGGCATTGACGGTCATCGACGGATCGAGCAGGGCCGTGTCGCGCCCGCCGGGCGCGCCGCCGAGCACGGTGCCGGATGCGACGGCCGGTTCGTCGAAGACGATGACCGTGACACCGGAACCGAACGCAAGGTCGGTCGCATGGCCGACGGAAACGCCTTCGATGTCGGTAATGAGGTTCAGAAGATCGGGCAAGGGCGGATCCTTATCACGGAAAGGCGGCCGGTAGGACTGTACTGCATAATTCCTTAAATCGGAATCGATTTAAGGATAAAATTATGCAGAAATTCAAAGCGTTACAACGTCCCTTGCGCGTCTGATAAAGACGCGCGGCGCTGTAATGCCCTCAAAAAACAAGACCGGCCCCATTTGGCGGGACCGGTCGGACATTACGAAAAGCCGTGAATGTTAATTGCGGCCTCATGCCCTCAGGCATGAAGCGGCTTCGGATGACGGCGGGTCATCAGGTCATGGATAGCCAGCCGCACCTCGTCCGGCGAGCCGAAGCGCTGCTCGTCGAGGTCGTGGACATGAAATTTCACGGCGATGAACTTCAGCCGATCTTCATCGGGAATGACGATCCCGACGGGAACGCCTGCGTATTCGATAACTTGCTTCTTCATAGATAGAACTCCTGCCGCGCAACATGCGCAGCCATGGCGAATTGACTTGTCTGGTACCGTTGAAAGGAGGACGAACGTCACATTCGACAGTTCGGGCGGGAGAGGGCGCCCGGACGGTCATTGCCAAGCACAGATCGCCCAAGGAGATCGGCGAGAATATCGATGTCTATCATGCTCGTTCCTTATGTTGGCGTTGCACTTGAGAGGTCCCGGGTAGAGCCCGGGATCGGCGAAGGCTGTCTTCGATAATCCACTAACTTGGTAGAGATTACCCGATAGCCTGTCAGAAACATATTCCGAAACGTGTCAAAATATCGACGATCCGAAAAAATTCATTCCGTCGCAGTCCGAACTTACAGAAAGAAACATATCAGTCTTTCGTTAAATTCACATGACAGAATCGGAAGTTCGATCGATCACCGCGGCAGACATAGGAAGCCTTGCCGTAACAGGCAATGGCCTATTTCATTAAAAATCGACATGCCGCGAAATGACCAATTTGGTTAATGCCGGAAGCCCTGTGTCACCAGCCCTCTTCGAGTACCTTCTCCAGCATGTCCGCGAAGAAATCCGCGCTGTCGATGCTGATGCAGAGCGGTGGTTTGATCTTCAGTACATTCTGATGATCGCCGGTCGGCTGCATGATGACGCCGAGTTCGAGAAGCCGGTCGCAGATGGCAGCCGTCTCTTCGGTCGCCGGCTCCAGCGTCTTTCTGTCGCGGACGAATTCGAGGCCGAGATAGAGGCCCATGCCGTGCACGGCGCCCGCAATCGGATGGCGGTCGATCAGCGCGGCGAGCCGCGCCTTCAGATGATCGCCGACCGTCCGGGCATTTTCCTGCAGCTTTTCCTCGGCCATGAGGTCGAGCACTGTCATGCCGGCGATGCAGCTGACCGGGCTGCCGCCGGTGGAGGAAAAGAAAGTGCCCTCCTTCTCCAGCGATTGCGCAATCTCCCGCGTGGTGATGACGGCGCCGAGCGGATGGCCGTTGCCCATGCCTTTGGCGACTGTGATGATATCAGGCACGACCCCTTGCTGCTCGAAGCCCCAGAAATAATGCCCGAGCCTGGCATAGCCGACCTGCACCTCATCGGCGATGCAGAGGCCGTCGCGAGCGCGGACCTGCGCATAGATTTCCCTGAGGTAACCGTCCGGCAGCGGGATGCCACCGGCATTGCCGTAGACCGATTCGCAGATGAAGCCCGCAAGGCCTTCGCCCGCAGCATCAATTGCCTCCAGCACCGGCGTCGCCATGCCGAGATAATCCGCCGTCGTATCGGGACCACGGAAGTCGCCGCGATAGGTGTTCGGCGAAACGACGGTATGCACCCAGTCCGGCCGGGTGGTCGGTGCCTGCGGATTGTCGGCGATCGAGGTGGAGACGGCGTCGCTTGCCGCCGACCAGCCATGATAGGCTTCGAGCAGGCAGAGCATGTTGCGCGCGCCGCTATGGGCTTGCGCCAGCCGAAGCGCCAGATCGTTCGCCTCCGAGCCGCTGTTGACCAGGAAGACCGCGTCGAGCCCGTCCGGCGAAAGGGCGGCGAGGCGTTCGGAAAATTCCGTGATCGCGGCATAGTGGAAGCGCGAATTCGTGTTGAGCCGCAGCCATTGGGCGTGGATTGCTGCCGCGAACCTGGGATGGCCATGGCCGAGAATGGTGACGTTGTTGACCATGTCGAGATAGGCGCGGCCTTCGACATCGAACAAATGCTCCTTCCAGCCGCGCTCGATCTGCGGCGCCGACGCGTAATAGTTCTTCTGCGGCCTTGCGAGATGCGCCCGCCGCCTGGCGAAGAGCGCGGCGGTATCAGGTTGCGGCGCATCCGCTTGCGGGCTGAGAAGCAGCGAGGGTGAAGGGCAGAGCACCGACCAGGCCGCCGCCGCGCGGGGTGTGGAAAAGAGCGGTGGTTCAAGACCCGCGACGTTGCAAAGCTGGACACGCAGCCCGCCGAGCGACGAAGCCTCTCCGGTAACCGTGCCAAGCGGATCGCCGGCGGCAATCTGGGCTCCATCCTCAACCGACAGGTCGAGCCCATCGAGATGCAGGGTCATGCCGCCGCTGGCGAGCGTCAGATGCTGGTCCTTCCAGCCGATACGGCCGGCAAAGGGCGCTGCAATCGCGCTGCCTGCGGCAAGGCATATGTCGACATGCAGGGCGCAGGTCGCCTGTCCCTTCGCGGTTCCCGCACGGGAAAGCCGATATTCGCCGTAGCGCGTCGCTGCCGTGCCGTTTTCGGTTGCCACACGGGCAAGCAGCCGCCAGTCCATGTCGGCATTTAGCCAGTTGCCGGCGGAAAAATGCGGGCTCCGCACCCCAAGATCGACATAGGCGATCCCGGCGGGATCGATGTCCGGCAGCAACGGCAGCCAACCCGATGCTTCCGGGGCGGCGACATTTGCGCCGGCCGCCCTGAGGATCGCGGCTTCCATGAGTTCGAAGGGAACGGACATCGCCGTATCGAAGATCGCCCGCTCGTGCTCGAGATTGCCGCGGACATAGTCATTATCTGGATCGACCGAAATCTGCTGCTCGCTGCTGGCAACCAGAATGACCGCGCGTGCGACGGTCAACGGCCAGAGCGCCTTCAGCTCCTCGCCGGTCAGCGGATAGATCGCCTGATAGGCGGTGACGGCTGGCAGGATATGAAAAGGGTCGCCATCCGCCTGATGCAGCAGCGAAGCGCATGTGACGGCGAGGTCGCCGACCAGCCAGCCGCGCATCATATCGCCGAAATCGATCACCCCGTCGGGAATGGTATGGCCACGGGCGTCGCGGTGGCCGACGACATTATCGCCGGTGACGTCATGATGCACGGCCTGCAGCCGAAGCGATGGGGCCAACGGCTGGATGCGGCGAATGGCCATAACCATGGTCTTGGCGATCCGGTCGCGCGCCGCACTATCGGTGATCGCGGACAGCAGCTGCACTGCGACCGGCCCGGCGCGCCTGAGATCCCATTGCAGGCTGCGGTCGAGACCGGGATGGTCGAAATCGGCAAGCGCCTGCGCCAGCCTGGCGCAGAGCGCGCCGAGGGCCGCAACGGAAGCCGGCGCCAGATAGGTCAGCTCCGTCAGCCCCTGGCCTTCCAGATATTCCAGCAGCCGGACCTGATAGCCCTGCCCACGCACGGTAAGGACGACGATCTCCCGCCCTTCATTGCTGCGGATCACCTGCGGAACGCGCGGCGCATCTTGCCTGCTTTTGAGGTGATGGATCGCCGCATTCTGCGCTTCGAGCTCGCGGACCTCGTAGGCTGCATGGCAGATCTTCAGGACGTAGCGGCCACGATCGCTATCGACGCGATAGTTTCGATCCTGCTGGCTGCCGAGTTCGGTAAGCGTGCCGGAGAGGCTGTAATGAGCAAGGAGGATCTCTTCCGCGTCGCTGGCGGTGACGTCGGGACGCGGCAGCGCCATGCGATCAACAAGCGCCTCGTCGGTCATGACACCCCTCCGCTGCATGATTCGATTACCTATTGAAGGAGATAATCGAGTACTTGCCGCTGGCAGGCAACGGAAGATTGTCGTTCGCCAGCAAAAGAGATGCAGGGTCTAGGCGACGCTCAACCCATGCGTTCGGAGGCGTAACCGCCGGGGCTTGCCGGGAAGACCACGGTACGGTTGCCGTTCAGGAAGGTGCGGTGATGGATATGGGCATGGATGGCGCGCGCCAGCACCTGGCTTTCGACGTCGCGGCCGATCGAGACATAGTCGTCGGGCGACTGCGCATGGGTGATGCGCGCCGTGTCCTGCTCGATGATCGGGCCTTCGTCGAGATCGGCGGTGACGTAATGCGCCGTCGCGCCGATCAGCTTCACGCCGCGTTGATAGGCCTGCTTGTAAGGGTTGGCGCCCTTGAAGCTCGGCAGGAAGGAATGATGGATATTGATGATCCGGCCAGACATCTTTTGGCACATCGCATCCGAAAGCACCTGCATATAGCGCGCCAGTACGATCAGCTCCGTGCCGGTCTGTTCGACGATATCCATGATCTGGCCTTCGGCCTGCAGCTTGTTCTCCTTCGTCACCTTGATGTGGTGGAAGGGGATGTCGTGGTTGACCACGACCTTCTGGTAATCGAAATGGTTGGAGACGACGCCGACGATGTCGATCGGCAGGGCGCCGATCTTCCAGCGATAGAGCAGGTCGTTGAGGCAATGGCCGAAGCGCGACACCATCAGCAGCACCTTCATGCGGGCGTTGCCGTCGTGGATCTCGGCATCCATGGCAAACCGCTTGCAGATCGGCTCGAAGCCTTCCTTGAGTTCGGCAAGCGGCACGCCTTCCTCGGAGATGAAGCTCACCCGTGTGAAAAACCTGCCGGTATCGAGATCGTCGAACTGCGAGCTGTCGACGATGTTGCAGCCCTTGTCGGCCAGATAGCTCGAAATCGCCGCCACGATGCCGCGCGTCGACTTGCAGGATACCGTCAATACGTAACTTGTCATGTCTTTCCCTCTTCCCTCTCCAAGGCCGCCGCTGTGCTTAGATCAAAGCCCGGGCCGCGAACAGGCCGGCGCACTTTCATTCATGCGACAAATTGCAAGAGAAACCATCACCTTTGCGCAAGTTCTCTCATTGCTCAGTCTGAAGCTTAGGAGAAGTTGCGCGAAAAACTGTACCGTCAGCGCCGCTTGGATGCGTAATCTCGCCTTCGAGCGTTTTAGGCCGGCGGCCGGCTCGCCACCGCAACCTTGCGGCGCGGCGTGGTGATCTCATGGATGATCGCGCCGCCGATCGACGAGAGCACCAGCGAGAGGATCACGAAGAGCACCGGCTGCTGCAGGATGCCGATTGGCAGGCGGTCGGCGGCGACCCTGAGAAAGGCCAGCGTGAAGGCGTGGGTGATATAGATGCTGTAGGAGCAGTCGCCGAGATAGTTCAGCCATCCGACAACCGGCAGCCTGGAAAAATCGATGGAGATCGCGCCGTAGACGATGAAGATCGCCGGGATTCCCCAGGCATAGAACCGGCTTTCCGGCGGCATCAGCGCCTCGTTGATGAAGAGAAAGGCAAAGCCCATGGCAAGGGCCGCCCAAGCCCAGCGGCTCGGCAGCAGGATCTTCTGCCCGTAGAGCCAGCCGAGCACGACACCGGCGAGGAATTCCAGCATGATCGGTTCGCCGTAGAACCGGGTCACAGTCGTTTCCGGCAGGAGCCGGCAGGCGATCAGGATGACGGCAAAGACGGCAAACATCGCCGGGATGCGCCGAACTTCCGAAAGCGGCAATAGCAGCGCAAAGACGAAGTAGAAGAACATTTCGTAATTCAGCGTCCAGCCCGGAACGACCACCGGCGTGATCGTGCTGGGATCGGCGGGATTGCTCCATGGCAGGAAGAACAGCGAGGCTGCGAGATGCGGCAGGTCGAACACCGTCGATTTCAGCAATGACGGGGCCACAAGCGCCACCGTCGCCGAAAACAGCGTCGCCAGCCAGTAAAGCGGCACGATCCTCCTGATGCGCCGGCGGGCGAAATCGACCGGGCTCATGGCGCGTCCGCTTGTCGTCAGCCACATCACGAAGCCGCTCAAGACGAAGAAGATGTCGACGCCGGTTTCGCCATAGACGAAGGCGGTGGCGTCAAGCGCGGGATTGACCTTGGCAAGCTGCAATATCGCGTGGAAATAGACGACCATCAGCGCCGCGATGGCGCGCAGATATTGAAGCTGGACAAGCATCGGGCGTTTTGCTCCCTCGGGCTCGCGCGAACAGGCGCCGCTGCGGTCAACTCAATACATCTGCCGGACGACCCTGCCGGATGCGCGGGCTGTCGTGGAAGCGCATATATCCGACGACGAACCACAGGAGGCCGGCGATCTTCATCGAGAAGACCGCAGTTCCCCCGATCATCATATTCAGAAAAATGAAAAGAGAAAGTGAATGGGCGCAGCGCCGCTGTGCTGCCGTGCGCCCGGCGGGAAAGAGGCAGACGAACAGCCATAAGGCGATGACGCCGAAGATCGTCGCCGCGTAGATCAGGTAGACATAGCCGCTGTCGGCGAATTCGGCCACCCGGTCGACCGAAAGCCCAAGGATGGCGAGCGGATCGAGCTCCATGATCTTCTTCATCGTCAGGTTGATGCGGCCGGTGAAATTGTCGCCGGTAGCATTGGGTTTCAGCACGTAGACGAGGAAGCCGGCGGCGACGATCAGCGGCATCAGCGCCAGATTGAAATTCTTCGGGATCTTCGGAAAGACGAAGTAGCCGACGATGCAGGCAAAGCAGAAGATCAGCATCGTGCGCGTGTCGTTCGTCACCAGGATCAGCACGGCCGTGCCGATCATCAGCAACCGGTCCCAGCGGCCGAGTCTGTCCCACATCGAAATCAGGTAGACCGCGATCACGCCGCAGAAATTGGCGAGCGACACCTGCTCGAGGAAGATCGAGGAGGAACGATGGTCGATGATGCCGAAGGAGAAGCGCTCGGGAAAGCCGAGCGCGTTCTGAAAGAGGCCCGTCGTGTTGTAGCTCAGCGGCAGCAGCCCGCGCGTATTGGCGAAATAATCGGACGGGTGGACGATGCTGACGTAGAACGGCACGCTGACGATCTCGAAGATCAGGAAGATCATGACGGCAAGGCTTGCCCAGCGAAAGGCGAGCTTCATCGTTTTCTCGTTGCTCCAGCCGCCGAGCCCGGTAAAGCAGAAGATGATCAGCACGTTGCGAAAGTGATCGATGAACAGCATGCGGTTGAGCACGCTGACATAGATAGTCACGATGAGCGTGAACAGCAGGAACAGGAAGGCCGGCAGGTCGGTCTCGTAGATCCCCTTGTGCAGGATATAGATGATGGCGCTCGCCATGATCAGGCCTTCGCTGGCGGCGACATGCGTCATAGACAGCGGCACGATGTTGTGGTTGATGAAGGCGAGAATGCCGTTGTAGAGCACGGAGAGCAGGCCGAGCCACAGCACCAGATGATCGGTGCGCGATGCCTCGCGGGCAGCACCGAGCCGGTTGCCGGCTACGGTGCCGGCTACAGTGAATGTCGCTGTCCTGTGATCGACGACCGCCATGTTTATTTCCCCGAAGGCTTGACGGCTGAGCAAGCGCCGGCATCGGCTTTTGTCGCCTCGGCAAGAAGCCGCATCTGCGGCCGCTCGGGGCCCTTGCGCGGCTGGACGTTGAACGGCTCGTCCGCCGGCCACCATTCGCCGGCCGCCCAATAGGACCAGCCGAGCCAGACGTCGCTATTTCCGGACATGGTGGCGTAGATTTCGGTCAATCCGCTCATACAGTCCTTGTCGGTGGAGGCGCCGAATTCGCCGAGAAAGCCGCGCTTGTGGTTCTGTTTCAGCCAGGCGGTAACGCCGGCGATCGCGTCGACCGCGGCGCCTGCACCTTCGCAGGTCGGATGCGTTCCGGAGGAATCGGCGTCGAGATACTGGTGGACCTCATAGGCGTAGAAGTCGAGCGGATCGCGCACGCCGAGCATCACCGTGCCGTTGGCGCCGCCGATCACATCCTTTTCCCAGCTGCCCGCTCCGCTCCATGCCGTACCCGGCACCAGGATGAGGTTGCGCGCGCCGACGGCGCGGATGCTGCGAATCGCGGCATTGGCGGCATCCAGCCAGTCGGTCGCCTTGATGTCGTGCGGTTCGTTCATCAGGCCGAAGAGAAGGCCGTCCTGATTGGCGAATTCGACGGCAAGCCTTGCCCAGAAATCCCCGAAGGCGGCATCCGTCGCCGGCGCCGTGCCGACCTGGGTCTTGTCGTAATAGCCGAAATTATGCGGGTCGAGCAGAACTGCCATGCCGTGCTTGCGGATCAGGCCAACGGTATCCTTGAGCCGCTTGAGCTCGTCCTCGTCGAGCCGCCCGCCGAGTGCGGGCTGCAGGCGTTCCCAGCGGAAGGGCAGCCGGATGATCGTCATGCCCTTTTCGGCGAAATAGCCGATCGTGTCTTCGCTCGGATAGGTGTAGTTGGTGCCGTAGATGCCGCCGCGCTCGCCATATTCGCCGCCGGACAAATTGACGCCGCGATAGCAAGGTGCATCAGTCGCAAAGGCCGGCGACGGGATCAGAGCGGCCGCAAGCAGCAGCGCTGTCAGATGTCGTATCGTCCTCATGGCCATCCTCGTTATCGCGGCAAATCGCAACATCGGCGTCGCTGACGTTATTTTAACGGTCCGTTAGCTAAGAATTTCTAAAGTATCAGCACCTCGGCTTCAGTCTTTCACGCTGGGCGGGACACGAGTGCGCGTATGAACCAGTATGACAGGAACAGGGTAAGCCGGCTCCCTGGCTGGCGCAGTTTTGAGCCGTCTCAGACTGCGCCGGAAGGCGTGCGCATGCGCAGTCCCGTCGTCCGTCCGGATGATTTCGTCCGGCCATCGCCCGAACCCGCGCCGCCACCCTTGCCGCTGCAGGCAACTATTGCGGAAACCCGCCAATATGAGCGTCCGGCGCCTCACCCTCAGCCTGCAAGACAGCCTGTCGTCGACGCGCCGTCGAATGCAGCGTCGGCACCTGCCGCCCCGCTTCTCGACCTCCGCTCCAGTATCGCCGCGATCTGGAGCCGGCGGTTGGTCGTGCTGGGGCTGGGCCTTCTCGGAGCTGTGGCTGGCGGGGCGGTGGCGCCGCGCATCGCCCAGAAATTCACCGCCGTCAGCAGCCTCTATTTCGATCCACGCCAGATCGGCCTTGCCGATGCCAGCGCGCAATCTTCGGGTCCCTCGCCGGAAATGATCTCGGCGCTGATCGACAGTCAGGTGCAGATCCTGACTTCGGGCAATGTGCTGCGCCGCGTTGCCGAAGCCATGAAGCTCGACCAGGATCCCGAATTCACCGGCGGCCGGACGGATGGCGCTGCCGTAATCGGCACTCTGCAGAAGGCGCTGGTGATCACCCGCGAGGCCAGCACCTATGTCGTCTCGCTTGCTGCCACGACCAACGATCCCGAAAAATCCGCAAGGCTTGCCAACCAGGTCGTCACCTCCTTCACCGAGGAGGAGGACAGCGCTTCGAACGGCATCTACGAAAACACCTCGTCGACACTTGACGGACGGCTCAACGACCTGCGCCAGAAGGTGCTGGAAGCCGAGCAGGCTGTCGAAACCTTCCGCGCCGACAACGACATGGCCGCGACCGAGGGGAACCTGATCTCCGACCAACGGCTCGTCTCGCTGAACACGATGCTGGTGACGGCACAGGAAAAGACCATCCAGGCGAAGGCGCGCGCCGATGCCGTCGCCAATCTCCGCGTCGAAGACATCGTCGCCGGCAACCAGGCGGAGGGCGGCGTCACCTCGCCGCTCGTCAGCCTGCGTCAGCAATATGCCACCCAGGCCGCCGCCGTCGGCAGCCTCGAAAGTCAGATGGGCACGCGCCATCCGCGCCTGCAGGCGGCCCGCTCCTCGCTGCAGAGCATATCAGTCGAAATCAAGGGCGAATTGCAGCGTCTCGCCACCTCGGCAAGGGGCGAATACGAGCAGGCCAAGTCCGCCGAGGACAGCATCGCCAAGGAGCTTGCCGTGCAGAAGGCGTTGCAGGCGAGTTCGTCGGACAAGCAGGTGGAATTGAACGAATTGCAGCGCAAGGCGACGGCGGCGCGCGATATCTACGAGACGGTGCTGAAACGCTCCAGCCAGACGAGCGAGGAGCAGAACTTCAATCAGAGTAACATTCGCGTCATTTCGCCGGCCGAGCCGCCGGTCAAGGGAGACGGTCCCGGAAAGACGATTCTATTGATTGCCGGCGTCATCGGCGGTTTTCTCGCCGGTTTCGTCGTCGGCGCCGGTTTTGCGATCCTCGCCGGCCTCTTCAGCCATCCCGTCATCAGAAGTTATTTTAGGAAGTCCCCCGCTGCAGCCGCTTGATGACGGTCGTCGGTTTTCCTACATCGGAAGGACGGGTTATTGCCGGCAGGAGAGTTCCCATGCGGCTGTTGATGATGCTTCTGATATCGCTCGTAGCCGTGTCGAGCCTCGCCCCGGCGTTCGCCTTTGCCGTCGACTGGACGAAATCCGTCGATTCGGGCGTTCAGCCTCTCTATCCCTACAAGGGTCTTCCCGGCGTCAAGGCGCAGCCGGACAAGAAAGAGGAGGAATCTTACAACTGCCGCACCGAAACCGTGCAGATCCGCCGCCGTTATGACGAAATCTTCCGTTCCGGCGGCATGCCGACGCTGATCTATGTCTGCGAACGCGACGGCTTGATTACCACGGGTGGCAAAGTTCCGCTCCGCGGCCACTATCAGCCGGTGCGGTAAACGCTTCGGGTCGACGCCGTCAGATGACGCCCGCTCAGGCCGACTGCTGCAACGCCGTGCTGTTGTGCTAGACTCCAGCGGCTGACGGCACAGACAACGGGCAAAGGCCCGGCGCGGCGGCGCGAAGAAAAAACCTCACTTCGGAATCCCGAAATACCTCCGCTTCGGGATTCCGACATTCGACGCCTTTCGCGGGCTGTCGTCATGGAGGAACATCCAATGATTTCAATCCCGCAACCAATTTGGGGATTCCGAAGTGCTGTATGGATTATGGTGGGAGTTCCCAGGCATACCTTGGCCGGATGGTTGCGGCTAAGCCTCCAGACTGAGCTGGAGTGGAGTGTCGTCTGCCTCGGCGACCTTAGGCTTACGTTTTGTTGCCGCACGGCGTAGTGGTTTGGTGGTCTTCGGCAGAGTATCGGAGCCGAGCTCGCCTGCCTCTGAGCTGGGCAGCAGCAGGCCGGCCGCAGGCGCCCCAGCGGCTAGCTCAATGACCGGCTTGGGGCGAGGCATTTCAATGGCCGGCTCGGTGGCCGACACCTCGCGTGCCTTTGACGGCTCGGGTTTGCTGGCTGCGGATGGGGCGAATCGGATCATTGCAAGACTCCATTGCGTTCTCTTTACGTTCGCATTTGGAGATGGGTGAGTCAATGCAGGCCAGCTATCAAGAGGGGCGGGAATAAGCGTCCAGAAATGAGGACTTCGGAGAGTTCTTGGGAGCTACCGAGCGAACAAGCCTTTGCGCGCATTATGACTGGCCCTTGCTACAAGGCACCTGCGCAACTTTCGTTGGAAAGGCTTAACTCCTTGATCTTGGTAGCGATCAAGAATGGAATGGTGCCCAGAAGAGGACTCGAACCTCCACACCCTTTCGGGTACCAGCACCTGAAGCTGGCGCGTCTACCAATTCCGCCATCTGGGCGACGGAGAGCGATGTAAGGGGGTGGCCCCTGACTGTCAACTGGGTTTTTGAAGTTTTTCTGACAGTTGGCGAAAAAGCAGCCGATCACATGCAAGGGAGCGCCGAAGGGTGGGCATAGCGCTCCCGTGGGCACGCCCTATATAGAGGAAATACCGAAAGGAATGCCTCATGCTTGCTCCCCGCACGCTTCTGCTCGCCGGTCTCTTGGCCGTTTTGTCACCCGCTATCGCCGGGGCCGATTCGCTGAAGCTGGGCAAGCCGGGCATCGGGCCGCTCAATACGGGATCGACGCTCTGCGATTTTCGCGGCTGCTTCGGTTTCGGGCCGCAGCAATGGCATCGCCCCGCCTATGTCCAGCCGAACTATCGTCCGCGCGGCGCGGGGCCGACCTATTACCGGCCGGGCGCTGCCGGGCCGCCGCAGCTGACCTATGATCCGCCGCCGGTGCAAAGGGTGCAGCCGAAGCCGCGCGACATGAACAGCCATGCCGCCTGGTGCAGCAACGAGTACCGCTCCTACAATCCGCGGACGGATCGTTTCCTCACCTATGAGGGCATCTACAAGACCTGCCGATCGCCCTACCGCTGAGCCGCGCGGTCAACTTTCGAGCGAGGCGCGGTCGACATGGCCGAGATCGCGACCGGGCTCGACGATGTCGCGGACCCGCTGTTTCAGCTCCCTCGGCCCGGGAAAACCGCCGTCGCGCTTGCGCTCCCAGATCAGATCGCCATTGACGCGGATCTCGAAATTGCCGCCGGTGGCGGGAATCAGCGCCACTTCGCCAAGACTGTCGGAAAAAGTATGCAGCAGCTCCTGCGCCATCCAGCTGGCGCGCAGCAGCCAGTTGCACTGGGTGCAGTAGAGGATCGTGACGCGGGCTTTCTCGGTCATGGCGATGTCCTTTCGTTTGCCGAGATTTAAGCCCTGTCGCGCGCCGGTGCAATCGCCTTACATAAGCGTCTTGCGCGCCGCTCTTCCGCATGGTCTCTTCCTGCGGTCGGTCATACCAGGAAGAGCCTATGCGCGTGGCAGTCATTGAAAATATGCGGAATACTGGCCTCGGCGCGCTTGCTGCAGCCCTTGACGAGGCGGGAGCGGAGATCGAGTGGTTCCGGGTCTGGCAGGACGGCATCCTGCCGAAAGATGTATCCGGCCATGACGCGCTGGTCGTTCTCGGCGGCGAGCAGAGCGCGCTGGATGACGAAATCCACTCCTACCTGCCGGAACTCGTCCGGCTCACGCGCCGCTTCGGCGATGCCGGCAAGGCGGTGCTCGGCATCTGCCTCGGCAGCCAGATCCTCGCCCGCGCCTATGGCGCCGACAATCTGTTGGGTGCTGCATGTGAATTCGGCTGGCACGGGATCGGCGTCACCGCCGAGGGCCGGGCCGATCCGCTGCTATTGGCGCTAGGCGGCGAATTCACCATCTTCGAATGGCATGCCGACACGTTTTCCCTGCCCGAGGGCGCAGTCCGTCTCGCCTCGAGCCCCGTCGCCGAAAACCAGGCCTTCCGCATCGGTCGCGCCGTCTATGGCACCCAGTTCCATTTCGAGGCCAATGCAGCGGTCGTCGCGCAGTGGAAGGCCGAATTCCCCGATACGATCGAGCGCATTGCGCCGGGCTGGCTGGAGAACCATGCCGAACTGGCGGCAAGACATGCCGGAGCTGCCGATGCTGCAGGCCTTGCCATCGCGCGTGCCTGGGTCAGCCTGATCGAGCAGCAAGAGGTCGAAATGCTGTCGCGGGCCTCGGCGTGAGAGGCGATCCGATGCCGGCCAGCGAACGCGAAAAGATGGCGGCCGGCGAATGGTATTGCTGCCTTGATGATGAGCTCGACCTCCTGCGCCGGCAGGCGCGCTCAGCCGTCCACGCGCACAATACGTTGCCGCCGGATGAGCGCGGTGCGGTCGCGCCAGCCCTGAGGGCGCTCTTTGCGCAGGCTGCGCCTGATATCTTCATCGAAGCACCGTTTCACTGCTCCTACGGCATCAATATTGTTCTCGGCGAACGCGTCTATTTCAATGCAGGCTGCACCATCCTCGATTCCGGCCGCGTGACGATCGGCGACCGCAGCATGTTCGGCCCCGGCGTGCAGATCTATTGCGCCGAGCATCACAAGGAGCCGGCACTTCGCAGCACCGGCATCGAGATTGCCCGGCCGGTCACGATCGGCGGCGATGTCTGGATCGGCGGCAGCGCCATCATCCTCGGCGGCATCACCATCGGCGACGGTGCGATCGTCGGGGCCGGTGCGGTGGTGACGAGGGATGTGCCGGCCGGCGCAACCGTGGTCGGCAATCCAGCCCGCATCCGCTAGAGCAATTCCAGCAAAAGTGCGTAGCGGTTTTGCGTCCGGAATTGCGTGAAAACAAAGAGATAGAATATTTCCGGGATTCGGAGAAAAACGGAAATGCTCTAACGCCGGCAAAGCCGCCGTTCCGCGATGATCTTGCCATCTCGACAGCAGCGATCATTCCGCTAGATGAGAGGGCAAAACGGGAGGGAATCATGAGCGAACTGAATTTACCGATGGAAGGCGGCTGCCGTTGCGGCCGGGTGCGATTGAAAATCAGCGCCCCGCCGCTACTCACCATGGCCTGCCATTGCACGGGGTGCCAGAAGATGACATCGAGCGCCTATTCGCTGAGTGCGGCCATCCCCAGCGAAGGCTTCGAGGTGACGCAAGGCGAGCCGGTGATCGGCGGCCTGCACGGCGCCACGAAGCATTATTTCTGCCCGCATTGCATGAGCTGGATGTTCACTCGGCCGGAAGGCATGGACTGGTTCGTCAATCTGCGCGCGACCATGCTCGACGACCCCAGCTGGTTCACGCCCTTCATCGAGACCTGGACGAGCGAGAAGCTGTCATTTGCCGAGACCGGGGCGGTGTATAGCTACGAGGCGCTGCCTGAGATGGATGCCTATGAGGGGCTGGTGAAGGAATATATGGGCAGGGGATGAGGCTTAGAAACCCTGGAAGAGAAAGTCGACGGCAGCGATAATGCGATCGCTGTCGGCGGTAAGATCCGCCACCACGCCTCCAATCTCCTTTACGGAAATTGCGCCGGTGAATTGGGTAGCCATTACATAGGGCAGGTCATTGATCACGAATTGTGGATTGAGCTGACGCATGATTTTGGGAAGAGCTTCCAATGGAAGCATCGGCGCCATGGTCCGCGTTGTCAATTCACCAAGCAAGTCGGACTGCAGATCGAGGGCGAGCGCGTCGGTATGCGTGAGATTATAAACATGAAACCGAGCCATCAGAACTGTCGATATTTCTGAAACGGCAGACCGTGCTTTTCGACATAGGCATTGGAAGCGGCAATAGCCTCAGCGTTCTCGATGCGCCAAAGCCGCTCTCGCTCCGCCTTTATGGCCTTTGCGATGCCGTCCTCCGCCGCACGGGATATATTGATCTGGAGCTCGCGCGCCTGAGAGACGAGGCCTTCGTCAAGAGACAGGTTCGCTGCTTTTCTCGTCTGCTGAGCCATAACGACCTCCTCAATTTATGCGCACATTATATGCGCATAAAATGCCATTGAAAAGCGTTATTCGTCGCCCATCTTCAACGCTGCGATGAAGGCTTCCTGGGGAATTTCCACCTTGCCGAACTGGCGCATGCGCTTCTTGCCGGCCTTCTGCTTGTCGAGCAGCTTGCGCTTCCGGGTGGCGTCGCCGCCGTAGCATTTCGCGGTCACGTCCTTGCGTAGCGCCGAAATCGTCTCGCGGGCTATGACGTTGCCGCCGATCGCCGCCTGGATCGGGATCTTGAACATGTGCTTCGGGATCAGCTCCTTGAGCTTCTCGCACATGTCGCGGCCGCGCTTTTCGGCAGCCGTCCGGTGCACCATCATCGACAGCGCGTCGACCGGCTCGCCGTTGACGAGGATCGACATCTTCACGAGGTTGCCCTCGCGATGGTCGGTCAGCGTGTAGTCGAAGGAGGCATAGCCCTTCGAGATCGACTTCAGCCGGTCGTAGAAATCGAAAACGACTTCGTTGAGCGGCAGGTCGTAGGTCAGCATTGCGCGCGTGCCGACATAGGTAAGTTCGATCTGGATGCCGCGCCGGTCCTGGCAGAGCTTCAGGATGCCGCCGAGATAGTCGTCGGGCGTCAGGATCGTCGCGCGGATCCACGGCTCGTGGATTTCCGAGATCTTGACGACATCGGGCATGTCGGCCGGGTTGTGCAGCTCGCGCTCCGTGCCGTCGGTCATGTACATCTTGTAGACGACCGAGGGCGCGGTAGCGATGAGGTCGAGGTCGAACTCGCGCTCCAGCCGTTCCTGGATGATTTCGAGATGCAGCAGCCCGAGGAAACCGCAGCGGAAACCGAAGCCGAGAGCGGCGGACGATTCCATTTCGAAGGAGAAGGAGGCGTCGTTGAGGCGAAGCTTGCCCATGGCGGCGCGCAGATCCTCGAAATCGGCGGCGTCGACCGGGAAGAGGCCGCAGAACACCACCGGCTGGGCCGGCTTGAAGCCCGGCAGCGCCTGGGCCGTCGGCCGCTTGTCTTCGGTGATTGTATCGCCGACGCGGGTATCGGCCACTTCCTTGATCGAGGCGGTGATGAAGCCGATCTCGCCGGGGCCGAGGCTGTCGATATTCACCATCTTCGGCGTCAGCACGCCGACGCGCTCCACCTGGTATTTCGCATCGGTGCCCATCATCCGCACCGTCTGGCCCTTGGTCAGCACGCCGTCGATGACGCGCACCAGAACCATGACGCCGAGATAGGCGTCGTACCAGCTGTCGACGAGCAGCGCCTTCAGCGGCGCCTTCTCGCCGCCGGGGCTCTTCGGCGCCGGCAGCTTGTGGACGATCGCCTCCAGCACGTCGGGAATGCCGAGGCCGGTCTTTGCCGAAATCAGCACCGCTTCCGATGCATCGATGCCGATCACTTCCTCGATCTGTTCCTTGATGCGGTCGGGTTCGGCCGCCGGCAGGTCGATCTTGTTGAGGACGGTGACGATCTCGTGGTTGTTGTCGATGGCCTGATAGACGTTGGCGAGCGTCTGCGCTTCGACGCCTTGGCTAGCGTCGACGACAAGCAGCGAACCCTCGCAGGCCGACAGCGACCGCGAGACTTCATAGGCGAAGTCGACGTGGCCGGGCGTGTCGATCAGGTTGAGAATGTATTTCTCGCCGTTATTGGCCTGGTAGTGCAGGCGCACGGTCTGCGCCTTGATGGTGATGCCGCGCTCGCGCTCGATATCCATGTTGTCGAGCACCTGCTCGGACATTTCGCGCTCGGCAAGGCCGCCCGTCGTCTGGATCAGCCGGTCGGCCAGCGTCGATTTGCCGTGGTCGATATGGGCCACGATCGAAAAGTTGCGGATATGGGACAGCGGAGTGGTGGAATTGGTGCTCATGCGCGCCATATAGCAGCGCCGCCCCCTGCCGCAAAGCGGTAATTATCCCGCTGTTTACGCTATGACGTCCTGTGCCGAGCCCTATCGGACCGGCCACGTCTCCTGCCGCCAGGCCGAATCCCAGAACATCCATTCATATTGCGAGGCGCGCACGAAGACATCGGTCATTTGAGCCCGCTCAACCGGCGATGCGGCGCGGGCGGCGATGTCGGTCAACGCGATCACTTCGCGGGCACCGGCGGCAAATTGCGGATCGCCATAGGTGTTGATCCAGGCCTGGAAGGCATTGCCCTCGATAACAGGCCGGTTCTTGATCGCTTCGCCGACATGCCAGTAGATCCAGAAGCAGGGAAGGATCGAGGACAGCGCCACCGCGTAGGAGCTGTGATAGGCGGTGGCGAGCAGGAAGTTCGTATAGGCAAAGCCGGCAGGCGAGGGTTCGGCTGATGTGACGTCCTCAGATGTGATGCCGAATTGGGTGAGGAAGCCTGCATGCAGGCCCTGCTCGACGGTGATTGCCTTCTGTGCCGAACCGAGGAAGCGCAGGACCTGTGCATTGTCGGGCGCCTTGGCCGCGACGATCGCAAGGCATCGCGCATAGTGCTTCAGGTAGAGCGCATCCTGCAGGATATAGTGCCGGAAAACCTCCGGCGGCAATGTGCCGTCCGAAAGGCGCTGCAGCAGCGGCAAGGCCTCGATCTCGGCCATGATCGGCGCGATCCTGTCCCAGGCGACAGCCGTGAAGCTTCCCGTCAGTTCCGTGCTCTGCGTGCTGGCGTCCATTGCTCTCTCCTCGGACTACGCCGCCATATATGGACGGCGCAGCGGCGAAAGCAAGGCGCGTTTGACCGCTTTTCATAGGCACTTGATTCCATCATCGGATAATGTATTTCTCTTATAGTGGAATCATGAGACCTGAAAATGGAACCGGAACTCGAACAGGCGATCGGCATCCGCATCCGCACGCTGCGGCAGGAAAAGGCTCTGACGCTCGATGATCTTGCTGCCGCCTCCGGCGTCAGCCGGGCGATGATCTCGCGCATCGAGCGGGCGGAGGCGAGCCCGACCGCCTCGCTGCTGGCAAGGATCTGCGCCGCGCTCGGCCTGTCGCTGTCGGCCTTCTTTGCGGAAGAGGGGCAGGCCTCGCCGCTCGCCCGGAGGCAGGAACAGCAGGTCTGGCGCGATCCGGAGACCGGTTATCTCAGGCGGTCTGTTTCACCCCCGGGCACGGCTTCCGATGTCGATATCGTCGAGGTCGAATTCCCGGCCGGTGCCCGCGTCAGCTTCCCCCCGCATGCGAGCGCCCATGGCATGACGCAGCATATCTGGCTGTTCGACGGCGAGCTGGAGATGACGGCGGGCGAGACCGTCTACCGGCTGCGCCCGGGCGATTGCCTCTTCATGCCGGTCGGCGAGGGTCACGTCTTCCACAATCCGGGCAACGCGCCGGCACGCTATTGCGTCGTCCTCGATCGCGGCGCCCGATAGAAGCATTTCATTTCAGGAGAACAGCATGCCTGCTATTCGTACCCTTTCCGCCGAGGAGGCCCGCGCCGCCATTCCGGCTCTTTCGGAAATACTTGTCGATTGCGTCGCTGGCGGCGCCTCCGTCGGTTTCATGCAGCCCTATGGGCCTGAAGATGCCGAGCCCTATTGGCGCGATGTCGCCGATGCCGTTGCCACCGGCGCCAATCTGCTGCTGGTCGCGGAACTCGGCGGCAGGATCGTCGGCACGGTGCAGGTGGGCGCCGCGCAGATGCCGAATCAGCCGCATCGCGGCGACCTGAAGAAGCTGCTGGTGCATCGCTCGGCCCGCGGCAAGGGGCTCGCCCGGCTGCTGATGGATGCCGCCGAGCGCGAGGCGGCAAGCCGCGGCAAGACCCTGCTTGTGCTCGATACGGCAACCGGCAGTGATGCCGAGGCGATCTATCCGCGGCTGGGCTGGCAGCGCGTCGGCGTCATTCCCGATTATGCGCTGTGGCCGGAAGGCGGCTTTTGCGCCACCACCCTGTTCTACAAGCGGCTCGCCTGATTGCGCCGGCCCCGCTCACGCCGGCCTGGCGAAGACAGGAAGCGTGCCACCAAGCGTCGCGCCCGCTGTCCATTGCGCGGCATTCCAGCCGAACTGTCGCGCCGCTTCGATATTTTCGGCCATATCGTCGATGAAGGCGATCTCGCCGGGCAGCACGCCGGCCCGCTCTGTCGCCAGCCGGAAGAAATCGGGCGAAGGTTTGCTGTGTCCGAGTGCTGCGGAATAGATGATGTCGTCGAAATGCGCGCTAAGGCCGATCTGCTCCATCAGGTAACGCGCCCGGCTATGTTCCTGGTTGGTCGCCAGCAAGAGGGTGATGCCGCTTTGCCTGAGAGCAGCGAGCTCTTCCAGCAGATTGAGATCGAGTCGGGAATCGTTTTCGAACCAGTAGTCGATCAGCGTTTCGGCGCTGAGATGGGGTGCGATTTTTGCGAGAACGCCGGCGAGCCTCGGCTCCAGCGCCGCGTGGCCGATGATGATATCGCGCCAGTGAGTCTGGAAGAATTCCTGCTGCAGCAGGTCGAGGCGCAGGCCGAGATCGCGCTCCAGATAGGTGAAGAGAGGCAGGCCATCGGTCGGGCGACCATGAATGAGCACGCCGTCGACATCGACCATCAGCACTTTCATGCGGAAATTTTCCTCGTTCTCAAAACACCGGCGAAAGTGGCGTCATTATTCCAGACGATCAAGAGCCCGCGCCGCTTTTTTGTCAGGGCCGAGCCGTGTAAATCTCCATTGTCAATCAAGGGCAGGATCTGAAATGCGCGTCATCTATTCCGAGGATCACAAGCTGCGCGATGCCAAGACGGAGCTGCACGCCGGCCAGCTGGTGACGCCCTTCGAGGCGCCGTTTCGCGCCGAATGGATCCTCGCGGCGGTCAAGCAGGCGGGCTTTACCGACGTGGTGGCGCCCGATGCGCACGGGCTGGAAACGGCTCGAAAAGTGCATGATCCCGACTATCTGGATTTTCTCGCCACCGTCTGGGACCGCTGGGTGGCGGCCGGTTTCACCGGCGAGGCGATCGCCAATTCCTTCGCCGTTCGCCGCACCAGCCAGCGCGTGCCCGACAATATCGTCGGTGCAATCGGCCATTACGCCAATGCCGCCGACACCTCGATCACCAAGGGCTCCTACGAGGCGGCGATCGCTTCCATGCGCTGTGCCGTCACCGGCGCCGACTGGCTGACGCGAGGCAATCGTTTCGCCTTTTCGCTCTGCCGCCCGCCCGGCCATCATGCAGGCATCGATCTCTTCGGCGGATATTGCTTCATCAACAATTCGGGCGTCGCGGCGCAGTGGCTGCTCGATCACGGTGCGAGGAAAGTCGCGGTGCTGGATGTCGATTTCCACCATGGCAACGGCACCCAGGATCTCTTCTATCACAGAGGCGACGTCTTCACCGCCTCGCTGCATGGCGATCCCATGCACGCCTTTCCCTATTTCCTCGGCCATGCCGATGAGGAAGGCGAGGGGGAGGGTACCGGCGCCAACCGCAACTATCCGATGCCGCCGGGCACGCCTTGGGATGTCTGGTCTTCGGCCCTTTCCGATGCGCTCACCCGCATCAAGGCCTTCGGCGCCGAGGCGATCGTCGTGGCGCTCGGCGTCGACACCTTCGAGCGCGACCCGATCTCTTTCTTCAGCCTCACCTCCGACGATTTCACCCGCATGGGCGCGATGATCGCTTCCGCCGGCCTGCCGGTGCTGGCCTGCATGGAGGGCGGCTACGGCGTGCCGGAGATCGGCCTCAACGTCGCCAATGTCCTCAAAGGTCTGGAAGCCTGATCACCGCCGATGACCGACGAGACTGTTCCATCCCTCCCGACATCACGCATGCTGAGCTGGGCGCGCAATTCCGCTATCTATCGCCTCGAGCGGCGGATGATGACGGAAAAGCAGCTCTTTGACGCCATCACCCGCAAGGCGAAGGAGACATTCGAAGATATCAGCGCGGCGCAACTTAAGGCCGTTGCCGATTTCGCGGTCAAATTTGCCTATGACAACAAGGTGCTCGACGACAGCGCCTATGCGGAGATCAGCACGCGCTCGGCCGTGCGCGGCGGCAAATCGAAGCGCGCGATCGCCCAGAAGCTTGCTGCCAAGGGCGTCTCCAGCGACAAGGTCGAAGTGGCACTTGAGGAGGCTGACGATCTCTATGCCGCCGCGATTTTTGCCCGCAAGCGCGCCTTCGGCCCCTTCCGCCGGGTCGAGCTCGACGAAAAGCGAAAGGCCAAAGAGCTTTCGGCTTTTGCCCGCAACGGCTTCAGCTTCGACATCGGCAGGAAGGTCTTCGAGATGAGCGTCGAAGATGCCGAAGAGGTCATCCTTGCTGGCCGTCGCTGATATTGCATCGCCGCGGCCGGGGAGATCGCCGATACCGGCCCCTCATCCGGCTGCCGCCACCTTCTCCCCGCTCGCGGGGCGAAGGGGATATGCCGCGACCTCTCCGTCCCACTTCGCTCTTGCAGGGCAGGTCCCCTCGCCCCGTTTACGGGGAGAGGGTTAGGGTGAGGGGCACTTATCGGCGATCTCCTGGGCCAAGGCGCGGGATCGATCCCGCACCGCCGGCCGATCTTCGGCGCTTCGGCATCAGCGCTCTTGATCCCGGCATGAAAAGTTTGAATTTGGTTCTCCCCCGTCTTCGGCTTAGAACCGCGCCAGGATCGGGGGCCACATGGACATCAAGAATATCGAGACCGGGACGGATGGCGCAGGTTTGATGGCGCAGCCGGGCGTATCGACGGTTTCGGGCGGCTTGGCGGCCGGGGTCGCGATGTGCCTGATGTCGATGTCTTCGATCCAGTTCGGCGCGGCATTCTCGTCGTCAGCCATTGCGACCTATGGCGTTGCCGGTGCCACCTGGCTGCGGCTCGCTTTTGCGGCGATTATTCTTGCCGTCGTCGTCAGGCCTTCGGTGCTGCGTTATAGCGGCGCCCAATGGCGGGCGACATTGCTGCTCGGCACGACGACGGCCGCCATGACGCTCTGCTTCTTCGCGGCGATCCAGCGGCTGCCGCTCGGCCTGGCAATCGCCATCGATTTCCTCGGGCCGCTCTCGGTCGCGGTCTTCGGCTATGGCCTGACCTGGCGGCTCGCCTGGCCGTTGATCGCTGCGGCCGGCATCCTCTTTCTCGCCCATGACGGCGAAGGCTGGGTCGGCAATCCCTCAGGCGTCCTCTTCGCCCTCGGCTCGGCGGTGGGATGGGCGGTCTATATCCTGCTGACGAAGAAGGTCGGCGCTGCCTTCAAGGGACTGGAAGGCCTCTCCATGTCGCTGATCGTCGCAGGCCTTGTCGCGACACCCTTCGGTTTGGTGGAGACGGCGGGTGCCTTCACGCTGAAGGGACTGGCCGAGGTTCTCGGCCTTGCCATCCTCGTGCCGCTGCTGCCCTATGCGCTGGAGATGGTGGCGCTGCGGCGCATGCCGGCGGCATCCTTCGGTATCCTGATGAGCCTCGAACCGGCGATCGGCGCCCTTGCCGGTTTTCTGATCCTCGCCCAGCCGATGACCGTGCTGCAGATGCTGGGAACGGCGCTCGTCGTGGCGGCCAGTGCCGGCGCCACCGCCTCGGCGGCGAAGACCTAGAAATGTATCAGCGTTTTTCCGTTGAGGTCGTCTCTATACGATAGATCAGGCGGGTTTGCGCGTGGGATCGTTGAGTGCCGGATTGTAGAACAGCGACAGAGTCAGGCTCTTGGCGATCCGTTCCGCCGTCGCCATGAACCAGGCCTTGGCCTCCGGCGATGGGGCGATATCGTCGAGCGTTGCGGCAAACAGCGACAGCCACTTCGGAAAGAGATCGGGTGTGAGGTTCGCAACACCGGTATGCGCTTGCACCGGCTTGCCGCCATAGGCGCCGCTGCGGAAGGCAACGGCCGACCAGAAGCTCTTCATCTTTTCCATATGCTGTGGCCAGCGGCCGGACAGCCTGGCGTCGAACACCGGGCCGAGATCGGGATGTGTTAACACGCGCCCGTAAAAGGTCTCGACCAGCCTGTCGATGAAAGCCTCGTCGACGCCCATGTCCCGCATTTCGGCCTCCGCCCTTTCGCGGATCGCCGCGACATGAGCAGGGCGGCCCTGAATATCATTGTCCATTCCAAAACCCCGGCGCCGCGTGATGCGGCGCCTCTCATATAGGTGTTTATGGCAGCGCGCCAAAGTCGCCCGCGCCACTTGCGGCAATCTGTCAGCTGGCCTGCTCCATGCCCTTGACCGTCACCACCTCCTTCTTTAGATTTAGAATTATTCTAAAAATTGGAGAGAGTCATGCTGGCGCGGTTTTTCAGATCCCCGAAACGATCTTTCGAGTCGCTCTCCGAGCAGGAGATTCTCGCCCTTGGGATCGCTTCCGAGGAAGACGATGCCCGCATCTATCTCGCTTATGCTGACAGGCTTCGCCGCGAATTTCCGGCCTCGGCCAAGGTTTTCGAGGACATGGCCGAGGTCGAGGATACCCATCGCAAGTCATTGATCGACATCCATCGCCAGCGTTTCGGTGAGCGCATTCCGTTGATCCGGCGCGAGCATGTGGAGGGATTCTACGAACGCAAGCCGGACTGGCTCAGGGCAAACCTTTCGCTGGATGCGATGCGCAGGGAAACGGAGGCGATGGAGGAGCAGGCCTATCGCTTCTATGTCGAGGCGGCAAAGCGGACCTCGGACGCTTCGACGCGCCAGCTTCTCGGTGATCTCGCGCTTGCTGAACAAGGGCATGAAGATATCGCCCGTATGCTCGGAGACAAACATACGCCCGAAGACGTCAAGCATGACGAGGACGAGACGGTGCGCCGGCAATTCGTGCTGACCTATGTGCAGCCGGGCCTTGCCGGGCTGATGGACGGCTCGGTCTCGACGCTGGCGCCCATCTTCGCCGCCGCCTTCGCCACGCAGGATACTTGGCAGACCTTCCTCGTCGGCCTTTCAGCCTCCGTCGGCGCCGGCATTTCGATGGGCTTCACCGAGGCCGCCCATGACGACGGCAAGATCTCCGGCAGAGGCTCGCCGGTCAAACGCGGCCTTGCCTGCGGCATCATGACCGCGCTCGGCGGCCTCGGTCATGCCTTGCCCTATCTGATCCCGCATTTCTGGACGGCGACCATCACCGCCGCCATCGTCGTCTTCTTCGAACTCTGGGCCATCGCCTTCATCCAGAACCGCTACATGGAAACCCCCTTCCTGCGCGCCGCCTTCCAGGTGGTGCTCGGCGGCAGCCTGGTGCTCGGCGCTGGTATCCTGATCGGCAATGGGTGAGTTGCGGTCGGGCATAGCCCGAGCAATCGATCCAGTGAATCGATTGCAGCGACGAACGCCCTGAGCTCAAGCGAAGGGCCGGGAGACGGTAAATTATTTGGTCCCGGTCGCGTTTGCGAAGGCTCAAGAGGCGGCACGACTGCATTTTTGCCCTTCGCTTGCGCTCAGAGCATTCGCGGCTTCGCCGCTCACCCCCTTGCATGCCGGCATCTTCTCCCCGCTGGGGAGAAGGGGACTCGTGGCGGCGCCTCGTTCCCCTTGCGACATTGGTTTGGGAATGACACCGGTGCGTCTTGCTCCCCCTTCTCCCCAGCGGGGAGAAGATGCCCGTAGGGCAGATGAGGGGGGTGAGGAGCGGAAGCGACGAACGCCTTGAGCGCAAGCGAAAGGCAGCCCCTGTATAAAGAACCACCCACAAAAACAAAAAGGCCGGCAAACCGCCGGCCTTTCCACATTCTCTATTGCGACCCTTACCGCAGCGCGCCGACCAGGACGTCGCGGTCGTTTTCGATGGTGACCCAGCGGCCGGCATTGTAGCTCGACTGGCGCTTGACGAAGGAATAGGGCGTACCAAACCACGGCTTGACGTCGGAGGCGAGGTTGTCGAGCACAAAATCGCCCTCGGCGGTGCGCAGCGTCAGCACGGCATGGCCTTCGCCATCCGGCTTGCGCACGACCGTCATCAGCAGATCGGCAGCCGAAAAGCCGCGCTGGATCAGCATGCGGCGCTTCAGCAGCGCGAAATCTTCGCAGTCGCCGGCAGTGGTCGGGTAGGCCCAGACCTCATCCTTGCCGTAGATTTCCTTGTCGGTCATCGGCGTGATCGTGCGGTTGACCGTGGCGTTGACCGAACGCACCAGCGACCACTTCCCCGGGTTCATGGCAACCGGGCCTGCGTTGCGGTTTGCGCCGCATTCGCTGCGGTGGATCTGACAGAAATCGTAGTGCCCGATCGGCTGTGAGGTGGCATTGCCTGTCACCATGGAAGCATTTCTGCTGGGGGCTGGTATGGCGGCCGTCGCCATCGCAAACATGGCCATCATGGCCACAAAGATACCCTTGATCCGCACGCCCGCTCTTTCCTTGCATCGCCCTTATTTATTAACAAAGTGTTAATGGAGAGGGCCGGAAAGAGTCAATCGTTACTTCTTGGGAGGACCTTGCGACTCGCCGGTATGGTTAAAATGCAACGGCTTGGGGAGCCTGCATCAGGCGAATTTATCCGCCTCTGCCGTCCAAGCGGGCATCTGCCTATTTGTTGATGAACGGATGATGCCTTTGACGGCACTCAAAAGAAGCGCGATATCGCCGGGGCGGGAAAGGCGGTGATCGCCGTCGCGGACGAAGGTCAGCACCACGTCGTCGGCGGGAAGATGTTCGACCAGTTTCATCGCATGCGCATGCGGCACGTCGGGATCTTTCATGCCTTGGAGGATATGCACCGGGCAGCCGGTTTCGATGATGCCGTCGAGCACCCGGTTCCTTCGGCCGTCCTCGATCAGCGCCCGTGTATAGATGTTCGGTTCCGGGCTATATTGCGAGCGCTCTTCGAAATAGCCGCGCTCGGCAAGTGACTTGCGCTCCTTGGCCTTCAGGTTCGGCTCGATCAGCTCCGAGGTGAAATCGGGTGCCGGCGCGATCAGCACCATCCCTGCGAGCTTTGGCCCTGCGAGCTTTGGCCCTGCGAGCTTTGGGCCTGCGAGCTTTGGGCCTTCGAGCGTTCCGCCGCCCTGTCGCGCAAGTTCCTGCGCCAGCCTGAGCGCGATCCAGCCGCCCATCGACGAGCCGACGAGGATCACCCGGTCGGGCGCGACATGACGGATGACGGCAAGCGCTTCCTCCAGCCAGCGCGAGATCGTGCCGTCGCCGAAGCTGCCGCCGGAAAGTCCGTGGCCGGAATAATCGAGGCGGATGCAGGCGAGCCCAAGCTCCGCCGCCAGCCCGTCGAGTTCCACCGCCTTGGTGCCGCTCATGTCGGAGCGGTAGCCGGACAGCCAGACGAGCGCCGGTGCGCCGTTGCCCGCCTGCGCCGGGCGGACGAGCATGGCGATGTCACGCGCCGCCTCGCCCTCGCCGACCGTCAGGAACTGCGGCTGGGCATTGGACATCTGATCGGACATCGGCGAAACTCCTGTTGTTTTGGCCTATAAAACAGATTCTTGGCAGGCTGACAGCGGGTGATTTTTCCGCTAAAGGATGATATTGACTCCGTTGCAGCGATGACGCGACACGTTTGTGCACCCCTGATTGGGAGCGCGATGCTGCAACGTTCCGAAACAACGCGAGGAGAATACGACCATTCGCAGACCTTTTAAAACCGACGCGCCCGTGAAGGACGGACCGCGCTCGAACCGTGAAATCCGCATTCCCAAAGTTCAGCTGATCGGGGCTGACGGAGAGAATATGGGCGTCGTGCCTACCGACCAGGCCTTGAGAATGGCGGAAGAAGCCGGACTCGATCTCGTCGAAATTTCCCCCAATGTCGAACCGCCTGTGTGCAAGATCCTCGATCTGGGCAAGCTGAAATATGCCAACCAGAAGAAGGCTGCCGAGGCGCGCAAGAAGCAGAAGATCGTCGAAGTCAAAGAAATCAAGATGCGCCCGAACATCGACACCCATGATTACGAGGTGAAGATGAAGGCGATGGGTCGCTTCTTCGACGAAGGCGACAAGGTCAAGGTGACGCTGAAGTTCCGCGGCCGTGAAATGGCCCACCAGGAACTCGGCATGAAGCTTCTGCAGCAGGTCAAGGCCGATACGATCGAGTTCGCCAAGGTCGAAGCCGAACCGAAGCTCGAAGGCCGCCAGATGATGATGGTGCTGGCGCCGAAGTAAGCGCCAGGCAGTTTTTCGCCCAAGGCCGTCCGCAAGGGCGGCTTTTGTGCTTTCTGCCACTGTATTTTGGGAGCAGCGAAGATTCCTCCGCCGCCCCGTTGCACTTTCATGACGCTGCGGTTATAAGCGCGCGTCCGAACTGACCGGCAGGGCATGCCGTGGCAGTTTCGAATGCTTGCGGAACGGTTCGTCGCCGATGCCGTAGATCAACAACAAACGCTCCCGCACCTTGTTGCGACGGCCGGAGAACCGGACTTCGCGAGAAGGGCTTTTTTGATAAAGCGCGCAGGGAGGACAGAAGGAGTAGCAAAATGCCCAAGATGAAGACGAAGTCCTCTGCCAAGAAGCGGTTCAAGATCACCGCAACCGGCAAGGTCAAGGCTGCCGCTGCTGGCAAGCGCCATGGCATGATCAAGCGTACCAACAAGTTCATTCGCGATGCACGTGGCACCATGGTTCTCGCAGAACCGGATGGCCGCAAGGTTATCAAGAATTACCTGCCGAACGGTCTCTGAGACTCGTCCGCGAACGCTAGATTTAAGGAGATCATGATATGGCACGTGTAAAAAGAGGCGTCACCTCTCATGCCAAGCACAAGAAGGTTCTGAAGGCAGCAAAGGGCTTTTATGGCCGCCGCAAGAACACCATCCGTACCGCCAAGGCTGCTGTCGATCGTTCGAAGCAGTACGCCTACCGCGACCGCAAGGTCAATAAGCGCAACTTCCGTGCGCTTTGGATCCAGCGCATCAACGCCGCCGTGCGTGAATTCGGCCTGACCTACGGCCGCTTCATCGACGGCCTGAACAAGGCTGGCATCGAAGTCGACCGCAAGGTTCTCTCCGACATGGCGATCCACGAGCCGGAAGCATTCGGCGCGCTGGTCAGCGCTGCCAAGAAGGCTCTTGAATACCTCAAGGAAGCCGGCACGGCGAACGAGTTTGAAGGCGCGATCAAGTAACTAGCGCTTCCCAAGCTTTTGAATTTATGATTTTGGGAAACCCGCGCTGGTTTGGGCTAGCGCGGGTTTTTCTTTCTTTATATTCCTGGCGCCGGCCGGCGCCGCCTGCCTCCCGATCGCCCGCCTGATACTGGACGGAAAGAAGTGACAATGTCAGATATCGACCAGCTCAACACATCGCTGCTCGCCGAAATCGCCGCCGCCGATGACGAAACGGCGCTGGAAGCCGTGCGCGTGTCCGCCCTCGGCAAGAAGGGCTCCGTCTCCGAACTGTTGAAGACGCTCGGCGCCATGACGCCGGAGGAGCGCCAGAGCAAGGGCGCGGCGATCAACGTTCTGAAGAATGCGGTGACCGAGGCGCTCACTGCCCGCAAGACGACGCTCCGGCAAGCGGCGATCGATGCTCGGCTGAAGGCCGAAACGGTCGATGTCAGCCTGCCGGTGCGCTCTTCGCCGGCCGAGCGAGGCCGTATCCATCCGATCAGCCAGATCGTCGATGAGATCACCGCGATCTTCGCCGACATGGGCTTCTCGATCGCCGAAGGTCCCGACATCGAGACCGATTATTACAACTTCACCGCGCTGAATTTCCCCGAAGGCCATCCGGCCCGCGAGATGCACGACACTTTCTTCTTCAACCCGGATGAAAATGGCGAGCGCAAGGTCCTGCGCACCCATACCTCGCCGGTGCAGGTGCGCACCATGGAGGCGCAGACGCCGCCGATCCGCATCATCATTCCCGGCAAGACCTACCGCCAGGACTCGGACGCCACGCATTCGCCGATGTTCCATCAGGTCGAAGGCCTGGTGGTCGACAAGAAGGCCAATGTCGCCAACCTCCGCTGGGTGCTGGAAGAATTCTGCAAGACCTTCTTCGAGGTCGATAGCGTGACGATGCGTTTTCGCCCGTCCTTCTTCCCCTTCACCGAGCCCTCCTTCGAGGTCGATATCCAGTGCGACCGCTCCGGCCCGATCGTCAAGTTCGGCGAAGGCACCGACTGGATGGAAATCCTCGGCTGCGGCATGGTCCACCCGAACGTGCTGCGCTACGGCGGGCTCGATCCGGACGAATATCAGGGTTTCGCCTGGGGCATGGGCCTCGACCGCATCGCCATGCTGAAATACGGCATGCCCGACCTGCGCGACTTCTTCAACGCCGACGTCCGCTGGATGACGCATTACGGCTTCCGCCCGCTCGACATGCCGACGCTGTTCGGCGGCCTCAGCGCTTGAACGGAGAATTGGGACGATGAAATTCACGCTCTCCTGGCTGAAAGAGCATCTGGAAACGGATGCCGGCCTCGATGAAATCTGCACGCGCCTCACCGAGATCGGGCTGGAGGTCGAGGATGTCGACGACAAGGCGGCCTTCAAGCCCTTCGTCATCGCCAGGGTCGTCTCGGCCGAAAAACACCCGCAGGCCGATCGGCTGAAGGTGCTGATGGTCGATACCGGTTCCGGCGCGCCGGTCCAGGTCGTCTGCGGTGCCCCGAATGCGCGTATCGGTCTCGTCGGCGCCTTCGCAGCGCCCGGAACCTATGTTCCCGGTATCGATGTGACGCTTGCCGTCGGCAATATCCGCGGCGTCGAAAGCCATGGCATGATGTGCTCCGAAAAGGAGCTGCAGATCTCCGACAGTCACGACGGCATTATCGACCTGCCGGACGACGCGCCTGTCGGCACGAGCTATGCCGCCTACGCTCATCTCGATGATCCGGTTATCGAGATCAACCTGACGCCTAACCGGCCGGACTGCACCTCGATCCACGGCATCGCCCGCGATCTCGCCGCCTCCGGTCTCGGCACGCTGAAGACGCGGCCCGCCCCGTCCTTCGCCGTCGAAGGCGAGACGCCGGTGAAGCTGACGCTCGATCTCGACGATCCGAAGCTCTGCCCGGGCTTTGCGCTGCGCCTCGTACGCGGCGTCCGGAACGGCCCGAGCCCGCGCTGGATTCAGCAGCGGCTGATCGCCATCGGCCTGCGCCCCATCAATGCGCTTGTCGATGTCACCAATTACATGACCTTCGATCAGGGACGGCCGATCCATGTCTTCGATGCCGCCAAGATCAATGGCAACCTGACTGTCCGCCGCGCCGCCGAAGGCCAGACGGTGCTGGCGCTCGACCAGCGCGAATACAAACTGTCGCCGAACAACGTCGTCATATCAGATGAAAACGGTATCGAATCGATCGGCGGCATCATGGGCGGCGAACATTCCGGCTGCGACGAAAACACCGTCGACGTGCTGATCGAATCTGCCCTCTGGGACCCGATGAACATCGCCAAATCAGGCCGCAGCCTGGGCATTATCACTGACGCCCGCTACCGCTTCGAACGCGGCGTCGATCCGAACTATATGGTCCCCGGTCTCGAACGCACGACGGAACTGGTGCTGGAACTTTGCGGCGGCAAGGCCGCCAAGGCCGAGATCGTCGGCTACAAAGGTTACGAACCGAAGATCGTCGATTTCCCCTATTCTGAGGTCAAGCGCCTGACGGGCCTCGACGTCTCGAATGAGGAGAGCGACACGATTCTGACGCGTCTTGGCTTCAAGGTCTCGGGTTCCGGCGAGCGCGTCTCCGTCGCTGTCCCCTCCTGGCGCCCCGATGTCGACGGCAAGGCCGATCTCGTCGAGGAGGTCATGCGCATCCACGGCGTCGACAATATCAAGCCGGCGCCGCTCGAAAGCCATGCGGCCGTCAACGGCAAGATCCTGACGACGCTGCAGATCCGCACCCGCCTCGCCAAGCGGGCGCTGGCCGCGCGCGGCATGCTCGAAGCCGTCACCTGGTCCTTCATTCCGGAAGACCAGGCAAAACTCTTCGGCGGCGGTTCGCCGGCCCTCAAGCTTGCCAACCCGATCGCCGCCGAAATGTCGGATATGCGCCCGTCGCTTCTGCCGGGCCTGCTGACCGCAGCCCAGCGCAATGCCGACAGGGGTTACGGCGATGTCGCGCTCTTCGAGGTCTCCGGCACTTATGAGAATGACAGGCCTGAGGGTCAGCGACGCGTGGCCGGCGGCATTCGCCGCGGCACGGCCTCGCTTGCCGGCGCCGGTCGCGCCTGGTCGAACCCCGCCAAGGGCGGCGGCAAGCCGGTCGACGTCTTCGACGCCAAGTCCGATGCGCTCGCCGTCATCGAAGCCTGCGGCCTGCCGATGGGCAATATCCAGATCGAGCAGGGCGGACCGGAATGGTATCATCCCGGCCGCTCCGGCACGATCAAGATGGGACCGAAGGTCGTGCTCGGTTATTTCGGCGAATTCCATCCGCTGACGCTGGAAGCGCTCGATGTCTCCGGCGCGCTCTGCGGCTTCGAGGTCTATGTCGACGCCATGCCGGAGTCCAAGCGCAAGGCGACGCGGACCAAGCCGGCGCTCGAACTGTCGCCCTTCCAGGTGGTGCGGCGCGACTTTGCCTTCGTCGTCGACAAAACGGTGGAAGCAGGCGCCATCGTCAAGGCCGCCACCGGCGCCGACCGCAAGCTGGTGACCGGCGTCAATGTCTTCGACATCTTCGAGGGAGCATCGGTTGGCGACGGCAAGAAATCGGTGGCGATCGAGGTTCAGATCCAGCCGGTCGAGCGCACGCTGACGGATGAGGATTTCGAAGCGCTGACGCAGAAGATCGTCGCCAGCGTTGCGAAATTCACCGGCGGTGTCCTCAGAAGCTGAGCTTCACCCAACGTAGCCAGATAATGGACCGGTCGCAAATAACGGCCGGTCTTTTCACAGATGCAGATGGTAGAGCTTACTGACGATCGTCCAGCGGCCGTCGATCTTCAGCAGCGAGAGATAATCGGTAAAGCGCATGCCGGCGAAATCGTCGGTGACCTTGACGCTCGCCGCATCGCCTTCGACATCGACGCTCTGGATGTCCATGTAGGGCTGCGTGCCGGGCGGCGCCGGCTCCTCCTGCAGGATCGCGGCGATGAATTCGTCCCGCGTCAGCCATTCGACCGCATTTTCGTAATGGCCGATGATCGAGCTTTTCGGATGAAAGGCCTTTTTCAAGGCTGCCTCATTTGCGAAGGCCATGCCTTCGACATAGAGATGAACCGTCTGTTCGACTGCCTGCCTGTCCGACATATTTTCATCCCGTTCTCAGAGATGGCGTTAAATAGTTTCGCCAGCCCCGAAGGCAAGCCCGGCTGGTTGCGCCGACCGGGCTTTTTCGGGTTCAGATGTTCGTCATCGCAAGCGAGGCATCGGAGTAACGTTGGCCGGCCACCTGTCCGGCCGGGATGACCTCTTCAAGCGTCGCGAGTTCCGCCGGGCTCAGCACGATATCGGCGGCAGCGGCGTTCTGTTCGAGATGATGAAGCTTGCGGGCGCCCGGTATCGGCACGATGTCGTCGCCCTGGTTCAACACCCAGGCGAGCGCCAGCTGTGCTGCCGTCACGCCCTTCTCGGCGGCCAGCCGCTCGAGCGTTGCGACGAGGGCGGCATTGGCGTCGAAATTTTCCGCCTGGAAACGCGGCACCTGCCGGCGGAAATCGTCGGCAGCGAGATCGTCCACTTTGCGGATCGCTCCTGTCAGGAAGCCGCGGCCGAGCGGGCTGTAAGGCACGAAGCCGATGCCGAGTTCGCGGCAGGTGGCAAGCACCTCTTCTTCGGGGTCGCGCGTCCAGAGCGAATATTCACTCTGCAGGGCTGCGATCGGATGGACCGCATGGGCGCGACGAATGGTGGCGCTGCCGGCTTCCGAAAGCCCGAGGGCGCGGACTTTCCCCTCCTTCACCAGCTCCGCCATGACGCCGACCGTCTCTTCGATCGGCACGTTGGGATCGACCCGGTGCTGGTAGAGGAGGTCGATGGTCTCGATGCCGAGGCGTTTCAGCGAGGCTTCGGCCACCGCGCGCACATGCTCGGGGCGGCTGTCGACGCCGGTGATGGCGGCAGTACCCGGCTTGCTGGCATCGATGTTGAAGCCGAATTTGGTGGCGATCACCACGCGGTCGCGGAACGGCTTCAGCGCTTTGCCGAGAAGAACTTCATTGGTAAAGGGACCATAGACTTCGGCGGTGTCGAAGAAGGTCACGCCGAGATCGATGGCGCGATGCATTGTCTTGATCGATTCCGCATCGTCGCTGGCGCCATAGGCAAAGCTCATGCCCATGCAGCCAAGGCCGACGGCCGAGACGGTCAGATCGTTTCCGAGTTTCCGGATTTTCATGATGTGCTCCTTTGAGCTGATTTTGAGCCGCCAGACCATGATGCCGAAAAGTGTGAGCGGTTTTCGGACGACATCATGCTCTAACTATTTAATTCAGAACAGGATTCAGATTTTAGGCCGCCCGGCCTGAAATCATTCTGTTCTGACTGGTTGCGGTACGGGCAGACCATATCGCTGCCGCATCAATCAGAAAATACATGCAGTTTCTAACAGGTTGTTCTATCATTTCGATCAATGAACAGAACACAGCTCTCGCAACTCGCCGTTCTCGCCGCCGTTTCGGAGCATCGCAGCTTCCGGGCCGCGGCGAAGGAACTCCTCGTCGCGCCCTCGGCGATCAGCCATGCGATATCGAGCCTCGAGGAAAGCCTGGGGGTGCGGCTTCTGGCGCGCACCACCCGCAGCGTCGCGCCTACGGAAGAGGGCCGGCTGCTGCTTGAAAGACTTCGTCCCGCGCTCGATGAGATCGACATTGCCTTGGAGGCCGTCCGAGATACGCGCGCCAAACCGGCTGGAAATCTGCGTATCACCGCGCCGCGCTTCGCCTCCGATCTGCTGCTCGCTCCGCGGCTCGGCGACTTTCTCAACCTCTATCCCGATATCACCCTGGAGATTGCCAATGAGGATGGCTTCACCGATATCGTCAAGGAGGGCTTCGATGCCGGCATCCGGCTGGAGGAGAGCCTGGAGGCTGATATGATCGCGGTCAGGGTCTCGCCCGATCTGACGACGGTGATCGCCGCTTCGCCCGAATATTTCGAGCACCATCCGAAGCCGGAGCATCCGCGCGAGCTCGTCCGTCATCGCTGCATCAAGCGGCGCTTCACCAACGGCTCGATCTATCGCTGGGAATTCGAAAAGGATGGGCAGGAACTCGTCGTTTCGGTCGATGGGCCGCTTGTTGTCAGCGAGGATCGGCTGGCCCTGCTTGCGGCGCTGAACGGCGCCGGCCTCGCCTATCTCTTCGACATGCGGGTCAATGCCGAACTGGCGAGCGGCAAGCTTGTGCGGGTGCTGGAGGATTGGTGCGCGCCCTATGCCGGGCCTTTTCTCTATTATCCCACCCGGCGGCAGATGCGCCCGGCGCTGCGCGCCTTCATCGATTTCTTCAGATACAGTGGGCAGGATACGGGCGGCCGGTAAGGATTACAGCGCCGCGCGTCCTTTCAGACGCGCAAAGGACGCTGTAGCACTTTAAATCTGCGCATCGTGCTTTCCGAAAATCGATACCGACTTTTCGGGCCGATGCGCTGGAACCGGGCCGCCCGTTCTTATTAGGGCGCCGTTTCCATCAGGCAGCCTTTGCCTTCTGGTTTGCCGCCGTGGTGGCGAGCTGGGAGAGGGTCTTGTCGGTGGCCGTTTCCTGTTGCAGCGTCTGGTCGAGCAGGCCGACGACCTCCTTGAGACCGAGCGTCGCGGCCCAGGTCTTCAGGGTGCCGTAACGGGCGATTTCGTAATGCTCGACGGCCTGGGCAGCCGAAATCAGGCCGGCATCGAGGGCCGCCGTGCCCTTGAATTCCTCCATGATGTCCTCGCCCTCGGCGATGATGCCCTGGATCGCCTCGCAGGTCTTGCCCTGGGCGCGTTTATCGATCAGTTCGAAAACCTGCTGCAGGCGCTCGACCTGGCCTTCGGTTTCCTCACGGTGTTTTTCGAAGCCCTTCTTCAGTTCGGAGGATTGGGCGGCCCGCGCCATCTTCGGCAGGGCGCGCAATATCTGCCGTTCGGCAAAGTAGATGTCCTTCAGCGTGTCATAGAAGAGATCTTCCAGCGTCTTTTCCTTGGCCATTTTCTCGATCCTTGTTCTGGGGAAAACCGCGAACGCGGCGACACATTAAGAAGAGAAGATCGCGTTAATTGTTCCCGATCGATTTCGGGTGGACTGGAAATCGGTGCCGGGCGATGATTCCTGCCGTCGATGAGGGAGGGTAAAGTCATGCGAAAGCCGAATTCGATGAAGGGTCTGGAGGATCTTGGCCGTGTGCGGCTGTCGCAAAACTTCTTCCTCCGCGATTTCCTGCATTCCGAAATCGCCGATTTCTACCGCATTCCCAATATCCCCGAAGATCCCGATCTGGCGATCGAGGCGGGCAAGAGGCTCTGCGAGGAATTGCTGGAGCCGCTGGAGGCAACGTTCGGGCGCCTGCATATCCGATCCGGCTATCGTTCGCCCGCGGTCAACAGGTTCGGCAACGAGAACAATCTGAACTGTTCGACCAATGCGTCTACATCAGCGCATCACATCTGGGATATGAGGGACTTCGACGGCTGCATGGGTGCTGCCGTCTGCATTGCCGTGCCGTGGATGGTCGACCATTACCACGATGAAAGCGACTGGCAGCGGCTCGCCTGGTGGATTCACGACCACCTGCCTTATGCCTCGCTCTGCTTCTTTCCCAAGCTCTGGGCCTTCAATATCCAGTGGCACGAACGGCCGAAGCGGGTGATCCAGAGTTATGTCAGCCCGCGCGGCATCCTGACTAAACCCGGCATGGCCAATTGGGCAGGCGATCATTCCGAGTGGTATGCTGGTTTTCCATTGTTTTCAGCGCCGCGCGTCTTCTCAGACGCGCAAAGGACGCTGTAACACTTTAAATGCTGCATAATTTAATCCTTAAATCGATTTCCGATTTAAGAAATTATGCAGTGAACCTGATGCGATAGCGGATATGGCCGTCGCTCTCGACATAGCTGTCGTAGAGCGCACGCGCGGTTCTGTTCTGCTCGCTGGTATGCCAGTAGAGCCGCGACCAGCCCTTGGCTTTGCAGGTCGAAACGAGATCGTCCATCAGTGCCCGCCCGACGCCCTTGCCGCGCGCATCGGCATCGACGAACAGGTCTTCGAGATAGCAATCCCTGCCACGGATCCACGTGCCCTCATGCGTGAGATAGAGTGCAAAACCCATGATCCTGCCATCGACCTCGGCGACGCACATCGCAATCGCCGACGCCGGATCGAAGACACGGCGCCATGTCTGATCGGTGATATCGGCATCGACCGTGACTTCGTAAAAGGCGAGGTAGGCGGCCCAAAGCTCGCGCCAGCGGGCTTCATCCTCGGGGCGGGCATCGCGTATCGTCACGGTCATGGCATCTCTTTCTTCAGGCGCCGGCTTCGTCGAGTAGCGCCATCGCGTCATCGGAAAGCGCAAGTGTCGCCGATTTCGCCAGGCTTTCAAGCTGCGAAAGGCTGGTTGCACTGGCAATCGGCGCCGTCACGCCCTTCTTGCGCAGCAGCCAGGCGAGTGAAATTTCCGCGGGCGCTGCACCGGTCTCGGCCGAAACCTTGTCGAGGGCGGCCAGAATGCGCAGGCCTTTATCATCGAGATATTTCGAAACCCGGCCCTCGCGTGCGCGGCCTTCCGTGTCGGCCTTGCTGCGGTATTTGCCGGTGAGGAAGCCGGCGGCAAGGCTGAAATAGGTGATGACGCCGATGTCTTCTTCGACGCAGAGATCGGCAAGCGGCCCCTCGAAGCTCGAGCGCTCGTAGAGATTATATTCCGGCTGCAGCACATCGTAACGCGGCAGGCCGGCCCTCTCGGCAGCGTCGAAGGAAGCCTGAAGCAGTGTCTCATCATAGTTCGAGCAGCCGATGGCGCGGATCTTTCCCTGCTGCTTCAGCTTGGCAAAGGCCCCGAGCGTTTCCTCATGCGGCGTATCTTCATCCGGCCAGTGCGAGAGATAGAGGTCGATATAATCCGTCTGCAGCCGGCGCAGCGAATCCTCGACCGCCTTCAGGATATAGGCCTCCTTCAGCGTCTTTCCCTGTCCCATGTCGGAGCCGACTTTGGTGACGATAACGGCCTTGTCGCGGGAGATCTTTGCCTGGCTTAGCCAGCGCCCGATGATCTCTTCGGAATCGCCGCCCTTGTTGCCCGGGACCCAGGAGGAATAGACATCGGCCGTATCGATCGTGTTCAGGCCCGCGTCGAAGAAGGCGTCGAGAATGGCGAAGGATGTTTTCTCGTCGGCCGTCCAGCCGAAGACATTGCCGCCGATGACGATCGGCGCGACCGAAAGACCTGTTTTTCCAAGCCGACGCATTTCCATGACGCTCTCCAGAAGTGTGAAGGAATTGAAATCGCGGATACGGCAGAACGCCGCCCTGACCAACTTAGTGCGATCCGCGCATCCGGGAAACCAAACTTCTGTGATTTCAGGTCGCGCCATTGCGCCGCAGCTAGGGCCTGAATATGGTTCGCGGAAATCAGTTTGGGAGGCTTGGATCATGTTGCGTTTCGGTATCATTTCAACGGCGAAGATCGGCCGCGACAATGTCGTTCCGGCGATCCAGGACGCGGAAAATTGCGTCGTCACGGCGATTGCCAGCCGCGATCTCAAGCGTGCGAAGGAGATGGCCGACCGATTCTCGGTACCGCATGCCTTCGGCTCCTATGAGGAGATGCTGGCCTCCGACCTCATCGATGCCGTCTACATTCCGCTGCCGACCTCGCAGCATATCGAATGGTCGATCAAGGCGGCAGATGCCGGCAAGCACGTGCTCTGCGAAAAGCCGTTGGCGCTGAAGGCAGACGATATCGACGATCTGATCGCCGCCCGCGACCGCAACCGGGTGGTGGTCAGCGAAGCCTATATGATCACCTATTCCCCGGTCTGGCAGAAGGTGCGCTCGCTGATCGACGAGGGCGCCATCGGTTCGCTCCGGCATGTGCAGGGCGCCTTCACCTATTTCAACCGCGACCCCGCCAACATGCGCAACGTCCCCGAGCTTGGCGGCGGCGGCCTTCCCGATATCGGCGTCTATCCCGTCATGGGCACGCGTTTTTCCACCGGCAAGGAGCCGCTCTGGATCCAGGCGATCACCGAGCGCGACGCGGATTTCGGCACGGATATCTATTCGAGCGTCAAGGCCGATTTCGGCGATTTCGAGCTGAGTTTCTATATCTCGACGCAGATGGCCAACCGCCAGGTCATGGTTTTTCACGGCACCGAAGGTTACATCGAGGTCAAGTCGCCGTTCAACGCCAATCGCTGGGGACCTGAGGAGATCGAGCTTGCCGACCGCAGCCACACTCAATCGCGCATCTTCCGCTTCCAGGACAGCCGCCAGTACAAGCGGCAGGTCGAGGCTTTTGCCCGAGCGGTGAAGAACGGCAAGGAAGAGATCGTCACGCTAGAAAATTCGAAGCTGAACCAAAAGGTGATCGATGCGATCTACCGGGCCAGCGAGAAGGACGGCTGGGAAGCAGTCTAGCGCATAACCCCGAAAATCGGAATCGATTTTCGGGGTTATGCGCCACTTCAGAGGATTAGAGCGTCCTTAGCGCGTCCTATTGGACGCGCGGCGCTCTACTCACTCGGCGCGGAAGACGAAGCGCGAATAGCCGAAGAAGCTGAAGATCATCGAGGCGACGCTGGCGATCACCATGGCCGCCAGCGGCTGAAGCGCCGGCAGCGACAGCAGAAGCGCGGAATAGAGCCCGTAATTGACGAGCGCCGCCGTCACTCCGACCGAGCCGTAGCGGAAACCTTCGGCGGCAAGCGAACGGCCGGTACGATCGAAGGTGAAGCTCCGATTGAAAGCCCAGGTCGCCGCCATGGCGAAGGCGATTGCGATGAGCCGCGCCAGAAACGGCCCGAGCGGCGTCAGATGGAGCAGCGCCGACAGGATGCCGGCGTCGACGAGGAAGCCGATGCCGCCGGCAATGGCGAAGCGGATGAGCTTTCTCATGCCGCATCCGCCTTGCCGGGACGCGCGCGCGATACCGGGCCTGCGTCGCTGAGCGGTGCCTTCAACGCGCTCGGCCTTTCCAGGCCCATATAATGGATACGGAGTTGTTCGGCGCGGGCGCGTGCGACGGAGTCCAGGATGACGCCGGCGGTGAACAGCATGAAGGAGATCATCATCAGCGCCGTCGACAGCACCCAGGTCGGCATGCGGCTGACGAGTCCCGTTTCGAAATATTCCGCCAGCACCGGCGCCATGAAGCCGAGGCTCGCCAGCATGAAGGTGGCGCTGATCGCGCTGAAGAAGGCGAAAGGCCGGGTTTCCTTCATCAGCATCGCGAACATCCAGAGGATCTTGGCGCCGTCGCGGAATGTCGAAAGCTTGGAATGCGATCCTTCCGGTCGGCGGCCGTAGTCGAGCTCCAGCTCGCTGACCGGCAGCTTCAGCCGCGAGGCATGCACAGACATCTCGGTTTCGATCTCGAAGCCGCCCGATACCGCCGGGAAGCTCTTGACGAAGCGGCGCGAAAACGCGCGGTAGCCGGAAAAGATATCGGTGAAATCGGGGCCGAAGATCATCCGGTAAAGCAGGTTGAAAAGCCGGTTGCCGAGCGCATGGCCCTGACGGCCGGCATCGGCGTGCACACCGCGCCTGGTGCCAACCACCATGTCGGCGCGCTCGGTCAGCAGCGTGCGCACCAGTTCCTCGGCATCACCAGGCGCGTAGGTGCCGTCGCCGTCGGCGATGATGTAGATGTCGGCGTCGATATCGGCGAACATCCGGCGCACGACATGGCCCTTGCCCTGACGCCGCTCGCGCACGACATGCGCGCCGGCAAGCATTGCCTGCAGCGCGGTGCCGTCGGTGGAATTATTGTCGTAGACATGGATCGCAGCATCGGGCAGCGTCGCCCGAAAACCCTGAACGACAGCGCCGATCGTCGCCGCTTCATTATAGCAGGGAAGCAGAACGGCAATATTCCAATTGTCGGTGCGCGATCGGGCCATGACTCTACTCGTTACACTTGAAAGCCGCGCTCAGCCTAAATCATGCGCCGTTAATAAGACCCTATGACGCAGGCAAAATCAGCGGCTGCCACAAACGGCTTTACACTTTCTTGATCGGCGGCGGCTAAGCTTCGCCATCCGGAAACGAACCGCTAACCACGATGAACGCTGTGCAGCCGATCTCCCAAGCATCATCCGCAATCGACGCCTCTCGGGTCGGGCTACGCGACCTGCTGACGCGTCTCTGGCCTGTTGTCATCGCCTATAGCGTCATCCTTGCCGCCGCCATCCTCATCACCAAGCTTTGCGGTGCCACCGATTACGTCGGCCCCGACAATGACGACGGAATGCGTCTCGTCGAAGTTCGCGATTTTCTGACCGGGCAGGGCTGGTTCGACCTGATGCAATACCGTCTCGGCCTCGACGGCGGCACGCTGATGCACTGGTCACGGCTGATCGATCTGCCGATTGCCTCGCTAATCTGGTTCTTCAGCCTGTTTGTACCGCATGAGACGGCAGAGGCGCTGGCGCTCGGCGTCTGGCCGGTATCGCTCATCCTGCCCGCCATGCTCGCCATGGCGGTTGCCGGTCGGCGCATCGGCGGCGTTGCCGCCATGCACATCAGTCTCGGCTTGACCGGTCTTGCGATCTACACCGGAAACCGTTTCGCGCCGGGCGCCATCGATCATCACAACGCGCAGCTGGCGTTGGTCGCGACGATGATCGCGATGCTGCTGGATCCCGAGCGTCGCGCCTGGAGCTATGTGGTCGCCGGCATCGCGGCAGCCATCGCCATCGCCATCGGCGCCGAGACGACCCCCTTCGTCGCCGCCGTCTGCCTGACCATCGCCCTGCTCTGGGCATGGGAGGGCGAAGATTTTGCTGCCGCCGCCAAGGCCTTCGGGCTGGCGCTGGCGATTGCGATCAGCATTCTCTTCTTCGCAACGGTGCCGCCTCGGCTTTATTCGGTGGTCACCTGCGACAATCTCTCGCTCGGCTACTACAGCCTGGCGGCGATCGGCGGCGGGTTGCTGTTGTTTTCGGCGGTTTTCGCGAGCCGCCTGCGCCGGCCCTTGCGCTTTGCCGCACTCGCCGTCGTCGGCGCCGGTGTTCTCGGTTCGGCGATCGTGATCGCACCGCAGTGCCTGAGCGATCCGCTGGCCGGTCTCGATCCGATGTTGGTCGAACTCTGGCTGAGGAATGTTTCGGAAGCGCAGTCGGTTTTCGTTCTCGGGCGCACTGATCCCTTCTCGATCGGTGGCTTCTATGCGGCCGGCTTGTTCGGCATCGCCGTCTGCATCTTCCGCGTCATCAAGCGTGACCGCGTGCAGATTCACCTGATCCTGCTCTTCCTGCTGATGACGAGCTGGGCAATCGCGCTGGTCCAGGTGCGCGGTTCCACCTTCTCGAATCTGATCTCCATCCTGCCGCTTGCCCTGTTGATTATAGATGTGCGCCGCATTTCCAACGGCGACAGCGAGAATGTCGCAGCCGCCTTCGTCTACATCGTGACCGTGCTCGCAAGCGTTCCGGCTGCCTGGGCCGTCGGTGGCGGGCTTATCTCGTTGCAGATCGAGAATGCTGCGCAGAAGAAGGCGGCGAAGCCGGCAAAGGAAATTTCCTGCACATCGCAAGCGGCGCTGGCGCCGCTCGCCGGGCTGCCGGCCGGACTGATCTCCGCTCCGTCGGAAATGGGCGTGTCGATCCTGCGCTTCACGCAGAACCGGGTTCTCTCCGCGCCCTATCATCGCAATCAGGGCGGCATGCTGACGGAACTGCATATCGGCATGGCGGAGCCGCAGGAGGCGGAAGCCTTCCTGAAGGGGACCGGGGTGACGGTGCTGGCCTTCTGCCCCGGCGACCTGCAGACGCGTGAGATCGCCAAGCTGAAGCCGGACGGGCTCTATGCTGAGCTCGGCAAGGGGAATATTCCGCCCTATCTGAAACCGCTTCCGAAGGCGGCGGACGTGGGCGTGCAGTTCTTTCGCTATCGGCCGGCGACGAACTGACGCCGGCAAATTTCAAGACGGAATAAAGCATGTCGCGCAAAACTATGCAGCGGTTGGGCGATAAAGGCATGCGTTGGAGATGAGGACCTAAAGCGCGAGGAGCGATCAGAAAGATCGCGACGCGCTTTCAGTGTGTGGCACGCGTGGCGCGGCGAAGGCGCTGATTGGCGTAGAGCCCGAGCACGAAGAGCATGAGGCCGCCATTATAGCCGAGCACGGCATAGACGAATGCGACAATAGACACCGGCCCGGGCGAGGTTATCGCCGCCAGCGCGAATGTCATTCCGATCAGCGCCGCGACCAACGCTATCACGCCTGCCGAACGCATCTGCCCGGCGCTGACGCCCAATGCTGCTGCTGTGAGAATAATCATTTCAGCACCTTCCCAGTGATAACGAGGGGAAGCATAGGAAGGGCCAACTAACAAAGATTTACCGGCGGTCCTCGCCGAAAAGCCTTTGTATTGCGGTGGTTAGCAATCCCTTTCTGGTAAAACGCATATTCTAACTATCCGTTCCGCAACAAAACATATTTACTCGATCTTGTTGTTATTCGCCCGGCTGCAACGAGTGCATGTGCAGGATCCCAGGAGATGAGCATGCTTGATGCAATGACGACGAACCCCTCGCGCGACCGATCGCAATGGCCGGGAAAACCGATCCCAATGCCAGTGCCGATCTTTCCGTTTGCCGCCGTTGGACATAGAAAGAGGGGATGAGCAACGTCTTCGACGGCGATTCGCCGACCAACCTTGCCGAATATTCGGTTTCGGAGCTTTCCGGCTCGATCAAGCGCACCGTCGAAACCGCTTTCGACCAGGTTCGCGTGCGCGGCGAAATATCAGGCTATCGCGGGCCGCACTCCTCGGGCCACGCCTATTTCGCGCTGAAGGACGATCGCGCCCGCATCGACGCCGTCATCTGGAAGGGCACCTTCTCGCGGCTGAAGTTCCGTCCGGAAGAGGGCATGGAAGTCATCGCCACCGGAAAGGTCACCACCTTTCCGGGCTCTTCGAAATATCAGATCGTCATCGAGACGCTGGAGCCGGCCGGCGCCGGCGCGCTGATGGCGCTGATCGAGGAGCGCAAACGCAAGCTCGGCGCCGAGGGCTTGTTCGATCCCGCTCGTAAGAAGCGGCTGCCCTTCATGCCTGGCGTGATCGGCGTCGTCACCTCGCCGACCGGCGCCGTGATCCGCGATATTCTTCACCGCATCTCCGATCGTTTTCCCGTGCATGTCCTCGTCTGGCCGGTGAAGGTGCAGGGCGAGGGGTCCGGTGAGGAGGTGGCAAACGCCATCCGCGGCTTTAATGCGCTGGAACCTTCAGGCGCCATCCCGCGCCCGGATGTGTTGATCGTCGCGCGCGGCGGTGGCAGTCTGGAAGATCTCTGGAGCTTCAACGACGAGATCGTCGTGCGTGCTGCGGCCGAAAGCGAAATACCGCTGATCTCGGCCGTCGGGCACGAAACCGACTGGACGCTGATCGACTATGCCGCCGATGTCCGTGCTCCAACGCCGACCGGGGCCGCGGAAATGGCGGTGCCCGTCAAGGCGGAGCTCGAGGCGCAGGCCGCCGCTCTTGCCGCGCGCCTGCAGGGCTGCGTGAACCGGCAGATGGATCAGCGCCTCCAGTCGGTGCGGGCGCTGATGCGGGCATTGCCGTCGCTCGATCAGCTTCTCGCCTTGCCGCGCCGCCGTTTCGACGAGGCGGCAGCCGGCCTCGGCCGCGGGCTGGAGCTGAACACCATCAACAAGCGCCGCGGCTTCGAGCGCGTCGCCGCGCATCTGCGTCCTGATGTGCTGTCCAATCGCATCGCCGAGCGCCGCCAGACGCTGAACGAGCGGATAGTGCGGGCCGAGCGCATGGTCGAGCGGCTGTTCGACCGCTCGAAATCGCGCGTCGACCGCGCCGAGGCAATTCTCTCGTCGCTGCCTGCCCGGCTGAAGACCCAGACCGACCGCGGTCGCGAACGCCTTGGCAATCTTTCGCGCCATGCCGATACGGCAATCCGCCACCAGCTGACCCGGGCGCGCGCCGAGCTTTCTGCGCAGGACCGCGTGCTGCAGTCGCTTTCCTATAAGAATGTGCTGAAGCGCGGCTACGCCGTCATTCGCGATGAAGATAACAGGCCGGTCTCGCAGGCTGCTCAACTCTCCGCCGGCATGGGCATCGCCATCGAATTCGCCGACGGCCGTGTCGGCGCCATGACCACGGAAGGCGGAACGCCGCCGGCCGGCGCCAGGAAGCGCAGCGTAAGACCCGCAGACCCGCCGAAGCAGGGAAGCCTGTTCTGACTATGCGGATCCTGCTGGTGCTTACCCATCCGTTGGAGGACAGTTTCGCCGCCGCCGTGGCAAGGACCGCGCGCGAAGCGCTGGAAGCGGCAGGCCATACCGTCGATCTGCTTGATCTCTATGCCGAGAATTTCGATCCACGCCTTTCGAAGGCCGAGCGCGGCGGCTATTTCGACGTGCCTTATGACACGTCAGCCGTTGCCGATATCGTTGCCCGCCTGAAGGCGGCCGATGGTCTGATCTTCGTCTTTCCGCAATGGTGGTTCAATTTTCCAGCGATCCTGAAGGGTTTCTTCGACCGTGTTTTCGCCCCCGGCGTCGCCTTCAGCCATGATGCGGCCGGCGGCCGTATCGTGCCGCAACTGACCCATATCAGGCTGCTTTATGCGCTGACGACGACAGGCTCGCCCTGGTGGCTGGTGCGTCTCTATATGGGCGATCCGGTGCGCCGGCTCTTGAAGCGCGGCATCGCCGCCTTCTGCTCGAAGAATCTCGTCTTCCGAATGCTCAGCCTGCACGACATGGACCGGGCCACCGATGCAAAGCGCAGGGCGCATCTCGATCGCGTGCGTAAGCTGCTATCGGCAATTCGATAGGCGCTATTCGAAGTCAGCAAGAAACTTGCGCAGCAGCCTGTCGAGTTCCGCCTTGTCGGCGGCGCTCAGATTTTTCGACAGCCGGTGCTGATTGGCGACATGCGCATCGACCGCGGTTTCCACCGTCGCAAGCCCTTTCTCCGTCAGCGCGATGAGCACGCTCCTGCGATCCTCCGGATTGAGGATACGTTCGACGTAGCCCGCCTTCTCCAGCTGGTCGATGCGGTTCGTCATCGTGCCGGAGCTGACCATGGTCATCTCCAGGAGCTCCCCCGGCGAAAGCCGGTGAGGCGCGCCGGCGCGGCGAAGCGTCGCCAGCACGTCGAAGGCGGAGGATGAAAGCCCCTGCTGCGTGAGCACGGCCTCCACCTCGCGGCCGAGATGCGTACTCAGGCGTTTTAGCCGTCCGAGGATGCCCATCGGTTCGACGTCGAGATCCGGCCGCTCCCGTCGCCATTGCGCCAGGATCTTGTCGACATGGTCCAACTTGCGGTCTTCGCTCATGCTCCATCGATATCATTCATTATCTTGACGTCAAGATAAGAAGGTGTAGGATCAGTTTATCTTGAAATAGAGATTCTTGATATGAAGACAAATTCACGCTATATCGCCGATCTTATGGCAACCGCGCTCGCCCCCGCCATCTGGGGAAGCACCTATATCGTCACCACCGCTTTCCTGCCGGCCGGATATCCGCTGACAGTGGCGATGCTGCGCGCCCTGCCGGCCGGTTTGCTGCTTCTCTTCCTGGTCAGAAAGTTGCCTTTCGGCATCTGGTGGGGAAGGACTTTCATTCTCGGCGCGCTTAACTTCTCGTTTTTCTGGCCGATGCTCTTTGTCTCGGCCTACAGGCTGCCAGGTGGCGTTGCCGCAACGGTCGGCGCGGTGCAGCCGCTGATCGTCATCGCTTTGTCGCGGCTTTTTCTCGGCAAGCCGATCCGGCCGCTTGCCGTGCTGGCCGGTCTCGCCGGCATGGCCGGCGTCGGATTGCTGGTGCTGACGCCGAAGGCGGGCCTCGATCCGATAGGTGTCGCTGCCGGTCTCGCCGGCGCCGTTTCGATGGCCTTCGGCACGGTGCTGACGCGACGCTGGGCGCCGCCGGTCTCAAACCTCACCTTCACCGCTTGGCAATTGACGGCGGGCGGCATGCTGCTGGTGCCTTTCGCCCTTTTCCTCGAACCGACGCCGCCGATCCCGACCGCTGCAAACATCGCCGGCATCGCCTATCTCGGGCTGATCGGCGCAGCCTTGACCTATCTGCTCTGGTTTCGCGGCTTGTCACGCATCGAGCCCTCGGCGGTCGCCTCGCTCGGCTTTCTGAGCCCGCTGGTCGCGACAATGCTCGGCTGGCTGGCGCTCGGCCAGACCCTGACGCCGGCGCAGATCGGCGGTTTCGCCATGGTGCTTGCCAGTGTCTGGTTCAGTCAGCACATAATGAAGCCGGTCAGGCCCATTCGCCCTGCCGCATCACCGGAACCCGTGAACCATCCGGCTTGAGGCCGTCGATATCGATCTTGTCGGAGCCGATCATCCAGTCGATATGGATCAGGCTGGAATTGCCGCCCTGAACCTTGATCTGCTCCTGGCTCAGTGTCGCGCCATCGAGGAAGCACTTGGAATAGCACTGGCCGAGCGCGATGTGGCACGAGGCGTTTTCGTCGAACAGCGTGTTGTAGAACAGGATGCCGCTGGCCGAGATCGGTGAGGAATGCGGCACCAGCGCCACTTCGCCGAGCCGGCGCGCGCCCTCGTCGGTATCGAGCACCTTGTTCAAGACCTCTTCGCCGCGCGAGGCCTTGGCCTCGACAATGCGCCCGCCCTGGAAGCGCACCTGGATATTGTCGATCAGCGTTCCCTGGTGCGAAAGCGGTTTGGTGCTCGACACATGGCCTTCGACGCGCAGCGCATGCGGCGTGGTGAACACTTCCTCGGTCGGGATGTTCGGATTGCAGGTGATGCCGTTCTTGGCGGTGGACGCGCCGCCATGCCATTCGTGCCCGTCGGCAAGGCCGATCGTCAGGTCGGTGCCCGGTCCCTTGAAATGCAGCGAGGCGAAGCGCTCGCCGTTCAGCCAGGCGCTACGCTTCGCAAGATTACCATTGTGTTCGGCCCAGGCGGCGACAGGATCGCTGACATCGACGCGCGAGGCGGCAAAGATCGCCTTGGCAAGCTTGGCAATGGCGATCGGTTCCGGATCGTCGGGGAAAACCACCTTGGCCCAGGACGGGTTCGGATAGGAGACGATGTTCCAGTTGATGTCGAAATTCGAGATCTTCTCCAGCGCCGGCTTGTAGGCGGTGGAGTTGGCGCGATTGGCGCGGCCGACTTTGCCGGCATCCTGCTCGGACAGCAGCATCGGATTGTCGCCGGCAACCGCAAGACGGGCCGCCCCGTTGGCATAGGCCTTGGCCATGCCCTCGTAGAGCCAGCCGGAGGCGCGGTCGAAGCTCTCGTCGCTGCCATACCGATAGCGCGCCAGCGTCGTTTCCTCATCGGAATAGAAGGCGGAGACCAGTCCGGCGCCGGCCAGATAGGCATGTTTGGTGATCAGGCGGACGAGCGGTAGCGCCACGACAGGTGCGGTGATCACCAGGTCCTGACCTCTTTGCAACTGAAGCCCGACCTTGACGGCGACTTCCGCAAGCTTTTCCAGCTTGACGGGATCAACGGTGTTCTGGCTCTGGGGCATGAAAGTCATGGTTCAACCTGCCTTCTGTCATCGACTGTGTGAGGCTGGAAGACTTAGACCCGTTTGCGGCGAAAATGAAGCGCGCCGCTGCCGAATTGCAGCGGCCGGATTATGTCTGGCCGGTTGCTGCGCTTTAAGCTGCGGCAGGCAACTTGAGCAGGATCGAATTATGCTTCTCGAGGAATTCGGTCAACCGTTGCGAATAATCTGCGCCAACGGCGGCCTTGACGCTTGCCCGCTCGGAGAGAGCCTTGCGCCAGCATGTCACCCGCTCTAGCCCTTCGAAGATGTCATTGTCGCCGAGCGTGTCGAAGAGATCGAAATACCGAAAGACCGGCGCGAAGACGGCGTCGACGAGGCTGAAATCGTTGCCGGCGAAATAGGGGCCGTCCGTCAACACCCTCTCGACAGTTGCGAATTTGGAGATGAGCGCCGTGCGCTTGGCCTCCAACTGCGCGGCATCCTGCGCCGTCTCGTAACCCCAGAGATCAGAGAGCACGGAGGAACCGAATTCCATCCAGCCGCGATGGCGGGCACGTGTCAGCGGGTCTTTCGGATGCAGCGCCACACCTGGCTGTGTTTCCTCCAGATATTCGCAGATGACGCTGCTTTCGAACAGGACAGCCTCGCTGCCATCCTCCTCCTCGATCCGCAGCAGCGGCACCTTGCCGAGCGGCGAGATCTTCAGGAACCAGTCGGGCTTGTTGGCAAGATCGATATTGATGCGCTCGAAGGGCACACCCTTTTCAAGAAGCGCGATCGCGGCGCGTTGCACATAGGGGCAGAGATGATGGCTGACGAGGGTAAGGTTGCTCATGGCGGTTTCCTTGGTAATGAGGATAGATGTAAATGCATCTAATATCGCTTGCGGCGGAATTCAAGATAGATGTAACTGCATTTATGTCCGAAAAATCGTCAAATCCGAGCGAAGCGGTCACTTCTGCCTGGACGAGCATCATGCGCGCCCGCGAACGGTTGCTCGCTGCCATCGAAGCCGACCTGAAAACGGCCGGCATGCCGCCGCTTGCCTGGTATGACGTGCTGTGGGAATTGGCGCGCTCGCAAGACGGCAAGCTGCGCCCCTACGAGATCGAGGAGCGGACATTGCTGGCCCAGTATAATCTTTCTCGCCTGCTCGACCGGCTGGAAAAAGAGGGCCTGGTCCGGCGCGAGGTCTTCGCCAAGGATGGACGCGGCCGCTGGGTGGTGATGACGGATGCCGGCCGAAAGCTTCGCGAGCGCATGTGGATTGTCTATGCCAGATCGATCGAGACCCATATCGGCTGCAAGCTTGCTGAAAACGAGGCGAAGGCGATCGCCGGCCTGCTCGACCGCTTCCTCTGATCAGGCAATCAGTGGCGCGGCGACAGCCTTCAGCACCTTCAATGCATCCCTCGGATCGAGCCGCACCTGCAGGCCGCGCTGCCCGCCATTGATATAGACGAGCGGCTCGCCAAGCGCGGCCTCCTCGATCGCCGTCGGCACGGTCTTCTTCTGGCCGAAAGGACTGATGCCGCCGACATGATAACCCGTCAGCCGCTCAGCATCGGCAGGCTTCATCATGCTGGCCGATTTGCCGTGAAAGGCGCTCGCCAGCTTCTTCATGCTGACCTCGCGGTCCGACGGTACGACGACGCAGACCGGTTTGCCGTCCACCTCCGCCATCAGCGTCTTCAGCAATCGATGCGGCGCCTCGCCGAGCGCTTCTGCCGCCTGCAGCCCGACACGCTCGGCATTGGGGTCGTAGTCATAGGTATGGATCGTGAATGCGATGCCCGCCTGCGAAAGAACCTGTGTCGCGCGCGTGGTCTTGGACATCTCTTTCCCTCGTGAGTTCATCCGGTCGCCTGTCAGCCGCCGAATGCACCGGCGTAAATCTCCGGCTTGAAGCCGATCAGCAATTTCCCCTTCGCCTCCAGCACCGGCCGCTTGATCATCGACGGCTGGTCGAGCATCAGGGCGATCGCTTTCTCCCGGGTCAGGTTCTCGCGCTCCGCGTCGGGCAATTTGCGGAAGGTGGTGCCGGCGCGGTTGAGCACGGTGTCGAGGCCGGCCTGGTCGATCCAGGCTTCGAGATGGGTGCGGTCGATGCCCAGCGCCTTGTAATCATGAAACTCATAGGCGACGCGGTGTTCTTCCAGCCAGCTGCGCGCCTTCTTCATCGTGTCGCAATTCTTGATGCCATAGATGGTGACGGCCATGCCCGATCGATCTCCCTGTGATGGCGCGAGATAACATGCACGAGGGCCGGCGCAAACGCCGTGCGACGTTTTATCCCCCGAGCGCGTCGACGATCGAGGCAGACAAAGCCGGCCTGTGGCTCAATTCTCCAGCGTGCCGGCCTTGCGCGAAGCCTTGCTGGGTTCGTCGCAGGCGATCTTCATCAGGTCGCCGCGCCGTCGCACCAGCCGGTCGGATGTTCGGGTCAGGATCAGCCCGTCCTGCGGCGCGCTAAGCTCGATGCTGCCGCCCGGCTGCCCTGGCCGGGTGATGATCGTCACTAGGCGGTCGCCTTCCGCAATCCTCTCGCCGATATTGCGATGAAAGAGCACGGCTCCACCTTCCGGAGCGCGGATGATCTCGACATTGTCGAGCGGCACGGCCGGACCGGAAAATGCCGTTGCCGCCGGCTTTTCGTCGGCGACGATCCCCCGTGCCGCGAGGAAACGCCAGAGCCCGTCGGCGTCCTTTTTCACCAATACCGGATCGACGTCGCGTTTGCCGCGCAGCTCGACGGTGACGGAAAGTCTGCCGGGCAGCTCGAATAGGCGTTCGCCGGGAATTTCATATTTCCATGCAAAGCCGACGGCCTCCTCGAAGGCCGAGCTTTCGCCATCCGAAAGCAGCACGGCTTCCATGTCGAGTGCAGCGGCAAGATCGGCCGCCTCCGGCCAGAAGGCCTCGTCGATATAGGCATATTGCAGCGATTCATCGTCGCAATGCAGGTCGAGCACGAGATCGGCCCCGAGCGCCAAATGCAGCAACTGTCGCTTCAATCTGTCGGTAGCCGGATAATCGTCGAGGTCTTCGATCAGCGTCGGGCGATCGGCCAGGGAGATCCGCGGAAAGTCCCGGTTGAAATTGGTGCGCGAGCCCAGGTCGAAACGGCCCTGCAATTCGCCGAAATGCGATTGCGCCGCACCGATCGGATTGGCCTGCGGCACGATGGTGATATTGCCGGCGATCCCGCCTTGGCTTTCCGCCTGCCGCAGCCTCTCGCAGAGGAAATGCAACAGCACCGTTCCCGGCAGCTCGCCGGCATGCAGTGCCGCCTGGATATAGGTCTTCGGCGCCTTCGGATCGCCGCCCGTAAAGCGCAGCACCGGCAGCCGCCACTCCGCTCCCGGCGTATCGCCCGGGATGATGATCTCTGAAACGTCCATGCTGATTTCGCTCCCCGTTTGCACCAATGCCGGAACAGGCTTTCGGAGCTTTATGCGCGGAAATCAGGCAAGCGCAAGCCGAGATCCGCGGACTCTTTGCCCTTAGCCCAGCAGTGGCCAGCGATCGATAATCCGATGTTCGGTTTTTCCGAGAACACTGTGGATGAGCAGGAATTCGGACGCCGTCCATGAAACGGGTGTGTCGAGGGTCGTCGGCGGCACGGCCTTGCGGTCGTAGAGCAGCGTCATATGCGGCGTGAAATCCCGGCTGATATTGTGCCGTAATCCGGCATTGTGCATGCCGATGCCCAGTTGGACATGCACTCGGTGAGCGGTTTGCGTCCGCCCTCGCCGCAAAGCACAAGCGCTCGCGCCTGCGGGAATCGCATGATCCGGTCAAAGGTCACTGCGATCGGCGCACTTTCGACCGTGGCGCCGGCCTGCCGTGCCGCGAAGACCACATCCTCCGGCAGCTTCGGATAGTCTCCGACCCCGATGATCGACACATGCAATGTCGTCAGGCGCGGCCTGCCGGAAAGGGAGAAGGCTCGACGATAGTCATCGGCGATTGCGGCCGCCTGCTGCTCGATGGCATCAGGAGGACAGAGCGCAAAGAAAAGCCGGTGTCCGCTGGCGTAGCTTTCGTTCCGCTGTCCGCGATCATTTTTGTCGTCTCCGAAGTCGAGGGGCATTTGGTTCATGGAATTTCAGGTCGTCATGACCCGCCTCGTCGTTTCCAAAACGCGCCGAAGGATACTCCGAAAGAAGGCGATATTAAGAACAAAAAGAGAACATAATTTCCTGATAGGCTCGGCGTCAGACTCATCCGAGCCGTCGCGGCAAAAGGGGCTGACTTGGAGGTTCGGGCAACAGTGCAGGGGTGCATCGCGATCTTTCCTGAAAGCCCGGCGCGCGCAAGAAACGGGTTGAAACCGACGCCATCCCATACGATTTTGAGGGTCATCGAAAACGCGGAGGCTGTGTCATGGCTGAGACAACGCACCACTATCTCATCTTCGAAACCGCGGGCGGCTTCTGCGGCATCGCCTGGAGCGACGCCGGCATTGCCCGCTTCCAACTGCCGACCAAATCGGCAGAGGCGACTGAACGGCTGCTGCTGCGCCGCCTGCCGGATGCCGAACCCGGCGCGCCGACGCCTGCCGTGCTGGAAACGGTCGCTGCGGTGAAGCGCTACTTCCAGGGCGAGGAGACGGATTTTTCCGGCGTCGAACTCGATCTTGCCGGGCAGGATGCCTTCTTCCAGGATATTTATGCGGCGGCAAGGCGTGTCGGCTGGGGCCGCACCACCACTTACGGCGCGCTGGCCAAGGAGCTCGGCGTCGGGCCGGAAACCGCCCGCGACGTCGGCCAGGCGATGGCGAAGAACCCTGTCGCTTTGATCATCCCGTGCCACCGGGTGCTCGCGGCCGGCGGCAAGATCGGCGGCTTTTCCGCGCCCGGCGGTTCGTCATCGAAGGCCCGGATGCTGGAGCTCGAAGGCGTCAACCTCGCCCCACCGCCGCCTGCCCAGCAGTCGCTGGGGTTTTAGGCGGCGGAGGCTTTTTCGTTTTCCGCAATTCCCGGCAAAATTGCTTCGCGCTTTGCCTGGCAAAACCGCACTTTTGCTGGAATTGCTTTGATAGAGTCTCAGGCACTCAATACGGGCTGGCCGTAGGCCGGATGATGATCTCGCTGACATCGACGTCGTCAGGCTGGCTGACGGCGTAGAGGATCGAATTGGCGATGGCCTCGGGGCTGATGGTGATCGCCCTGAAAGCCTTCATGGCGTCCCGCGCCGTCGGATCGGTGATCGTCTCGGCCAGTTCCGATGTCGTCGTGCCGGGCGAGATGACGGTGACGCGGATACGATCGGTCTCCTGCCGCAATCCGTCCGAGATTGCACGCACCGCGAATTTTGTCGCGCAATAGACGGCGGCCGTCGGCGAGACGCTGTGGCCGCCGATCGAAGACAGGTTGATGATCTGACCTGATCCCTGCGCCTTCATGATCGGAAGTGCGGCCGCGATGCCGTAGAGAACGCCCTTGATATTGACGTCGACCATCCGGTCCCATTCCTCGACCTTGAGGGCTTCCAGCGGCGACAGCGGCATGACGCCGGCATTGTTGACGATGACGTCGAGCCGGCCGAATTCGGACCTGGCAAAGCCTGCAAAGGCTTCCACGTCCGCACGGTCGGTGACGTCAAGCTTCTGCAGGCGCACCGACCCGCCCTTTTCCGCGATGTCGTCGGCAAGTTCCGCCAGGCGCTCGGTGCGGCGGGCGCCGATCACGATATGGGCGCCTGCGGCAGCCAGCACCTTTGCCGCCGCCTCTCCAATGCCGCTGCTGGCTCCGGTGATGGCAATGACTTTTCCTTCGATATCAGGCATTTCAAGCTCCATGTGTACGCCGCTCGTCTGGCGAGGCGGCTGAGGTTTCTTGGTATTCAGCTCGGGAAATCGGCGCTGAGCGTCGTCTCCGCCCAGGCGTCGAAGTTTGTGCGCAGCGCGTCCAGCCGTTCGCGGGCGATCTTCAGGGCGGGTGCGCCGAGCAGCAGGCGCAGCGGCGGTTCGTCCGCTTCGAACGCCGATATGATCGCGGTTGCCGCGCGCGCGGGATCGCCCGGCTGATTGCCGGAGATCGCGCGGGAGGCTTGGCGGCGCTTGCCTGATGTTTCGGCATAGTCGTCGATGATCGTGCTGGCTTCGACCATAGACCGACCGGCCCAATCCGTGCGGAAGGCGCCGGGTTCGAGGATCGTCACATCGATGCCGAGCGGCCTGACCTCATGCGAAAGCGATTCCGACAAGCCTTCGACCGCAAATTTTGTGGCGTGGTAGTAGCCGGTTGCGGCAAAAGCGACGAGCCCACCGAGCGAGGAGACGTTGAAGATATGCCCCCGTCGGCGTCGGCGCATGCCCGGCAGGGCCTGCTTGGTGACAGCGATCAATCCGAAGACGTTGGTCTCGAACTGGGCGCGTATCTCGGCGTCGTCGCCCTCTTCGATGGCCGAAAGGTAGCCGTAGCCGGCATTGTTGACCAAGACATCGATCGCACCGAAATGCGCTTCGGCGTCATGAACAGCACCGGCAATGGAGCGGCTGTCGGTCACATCGAGTGCAAGGGCAAGCGCGCGGTTTCCGTGCGCTGCCGTGAGATCTGCCAGTGTCTCGGGTCTGCGCGCCGTCACGGCGGCGCGCCAGCCACGGGCCAGAACGGCTTTGGCGAGTGCCCGGCCGAGGCCGGACGATGCGCCGGTGATGAACCAGATGGGGGTTGGGGGAGACATGATCGTCATCCTTTCCGGCCGGCAAATGCGGCCTTCTCCTGTGTGATGTTGCCTGTCGAGCGGCACGTCATCTGCGCCGAAGCACCATGCCGCCGTGATGGAGGGTATTGCCGTCGACGAAATCGCCGTCGGCCGTGAAGCCCGTGTCATCCCAATATTCGATGTGGCTTCCGGTGACGTCGTAGCGTCCTCGATAGGCGCTTTCCCGGTTGCCGCGGGCTTCGTCGTAACGGCCATTGGGCAGAAGCTCATGGCGGACGCGGCCATCATCCGTAACCCACATGCCGACATAGAGATGTTGCTGCATTGTGTTCTCGCTTGTTTGTTGCTGCCGAGTTTCTCGGTCGTTCACGGCATCGGCAGCGGACGAACTGGTGGCTACACTAGCCAGGGTGACCGCCGTGAAAAACTGCAGGACGGGGCTTTTGAAAATCCTTCGCATTGCCTTGCCTTTCGAAGCCTTCGTTGACCTCGACTGAAAGATAATACGGAGAGCCCGAGTGATTAAGTTGCCAATCCAGGATGCCTTGGTTAGAAACGCTAACCAATGGTCGACGATCTTGAAGGCATTTCAGTTTTTCTTGCGGTGGCCGAAGCGCGGAACTTCCGGCTTGCCGGCGAGCGGCTTGGCGTCACCCGCTCCGCCGTCAGCCAGGCCCTGCAGCGCCTGGAGGATCGGATCGGCGTCGCCCTGGTCCAGCGCACGACGCGCAGCGTCAGCCTGACCGAAGCCGGCGAAGTGTTCTTCGACGCGGTTCGTCCATCGCTCCGCCAGGTCAAGGATGCGATGCAGACGGTGCGGGAAATGCAGGCGCGCCCGAGCGGCCTGCTGAGGATCACCGTTTCCTCGATCGCCGAGAACTTCCTCTCCGGCACCTTGCTGGCCGGCTTCATGGAAGCCTGCCCTGATATCAAACTCGATATCACCATCACCGATGACGAATTCGATATCGTCGAGGCCGGCTTCGACGCGGGCGTCCGGCTGGGCGAAGTGATCGAACAGGACATGATCGCCATATCAGTCTCCGAAGAGCAGCGACAATGCGCCGCCGCATCCCGCAGCTATCTCGAGCGCCGCGGCCAACCCCGCCATCCCCGCGAGTTGCAGAACCACGCCTGCATCGGATGGCGGCCGCGCCCGGATACGGCGCCTTATCGCTGGGAGTTCACCGAAAACGACCGCGACTTCGACGTCGCGGTTGATCCCACTGTTACGACCAACGACATGGGAATGATGATCCGCATGGCCTGCGCCGGAGCAGGCATCACCTTCGGCATGGTGGAAACCTTCCAGGCCTATATCGAACGAGGCGAACTCGTGCCGCTGCTGGAGGATTTCTGTCCACCTTTCCCGGGCTTCTATCTCTACTATCCCAAGCGCCAGAGGCAGCCGCTGAAGCTGCGCGCATTGGTCGATTATGTGCGCAGGTCCGACCGGCGGTAGACATCGTCGTTACCTCCGGCGAATGTCAACGAATTGGTTTCAGGCTTCCCGGACTGCCTCATAACCCGCGGCTTGAGCCGCTTTCATAAATTTGCGGTCGAAGGTAACGAACTCTTCGCAATGGACCGATTTGGTAAGGTGTAAGGCATCGGCAAAATCCATTCCGTTCTCGGCGAGATCGAAAGCAGCAGCAACGATTGCCGAATCTTCAATCGTCACCGTGGACAGGCCGCCGAAAGCGCGAAGCGCACGAACAACGTCTGGTCGACCGTACCCATAGGCGCTGCGCAGCACCCATTCTGCTTCCAGCACCACCGTAACGGCAACAAAAACCGGCTGCCCATCGACGATCTCGCGGGCACGGGAAGATTGTTCGGGATGATCGCCGGTCAGATACCGGACGATAAGATTGGTATCAATCGCGATCATGACGGCGGCGAGCTTCGGCCAATACGCCGGCTTCCATGTCTTCCAGAGTTTTGGGCTCACCGCTGAAGGGAAGCATGCCGAACACATCGTCCGGCCGGGTCTGAGAAAAGGTAGGAGCCTGCCTCAGAAGCACGCCCTCTGCAGTTTCTTCAACGATCAGCCGAGTACCAGCCTCCCATTCCCGCCGCTGACGGATCGTTTTTGGGAGGATGACCTGCCCTTTGGTCGAGACGGTCGTAATGAGATTTTCAGAGTGAGCCATCAGCTTGAGCCCTGCAGGTAAGACAAAGGTAAGATAACCCTGTCGACCTTTGCATACAAGGTCTAAGATACTGCGGTCTCACCGGCGAGGGCCTGAGCCGGCCTCGGCCGAGGACGCAGCAGCAAATAGAATGCGAAGACATGGCTGATCATCAGCAGCGGCACGTAAATGATCGGGATCGCATATGCGGCGCCCAAATCTCCCGCCCGCGCGGGAAGGCCGGCCTGGATCGCGTGATAGTAGTCGAGGATGAGGTCGCCCATTCCCACGAGATTGAAGGCGATGACGAATAGCCAGAAGATCTGAGGTATCCTGATTGTGATGAGCGCCAGCATGGCAAGCAGCCCGGCCGAGAGATCGCCGTAGGCAGCGAAGGTGGCGAAGCTGGCGGGCAGGTTGGGGCCGACGACGCCTGGGAGAAGGAAGACGAGCCCGAAGAAGCGGAAGCTGTGCAGCGTGGCGATGGCGCGGTGCGCCCTGACCCTGTCCATCGACGTGAGCCAGGGCAGAATATAGGCGCCGAAGCAAATCAACCACGCAACATAGCCTAGGACGAGATGAGTTTGGAAGATGGATTCCGTCGACATCGGGGCACTCCTGATTTGTGGGATCCAGATGTACGCTCGCTTCCCGCGGTCGACTATTCGCGATAATATCGATGCGGTATGAAGCAGAACTTCACAGTCAGGCAAGGCGCGCTCGATGGCGTTGAAGCGTTTCTGAGCGTTGCCCGGCACCGCAGTTTTCGCAGGGCGGCTGCGGAGCTCGGGGTGACCCCATCGGCAATCAGCCAAGCCGTACGTGCTCTCGAGGAGCGTGTCGGCGCAGTACTGTTCATCCGCACGACGCGCAGCGTCGGCCTGACGGAGGCCGGTGAGCGGTTCCTTATGCGTGCAAAGCCCGCCTTCGAGGAACTGGTCGCCGCAAGCGAAGTGGCGCGTGAGCTCGGGCAGAGGCCAGCTGGACTATTGCGTCTCACTGTGCCGCCGGCAGTGGTGCCGATCCTGCTGGAGCCACTGATCGCATCCTTCTGCCAGGCATTTCCCGAGATCGAGGTGGAGGTCGCCGCGAATGAAGAACTGGTCGACATCGCCGCCGAGGGATTTGACGCCGGTATCCGGCTCGGCCAGTTCATCGCAGCCGACATGGTCGCGGTCCGGCTGACGCCGTCCTTCCCGCTGGTGGTCGTCGGCAGCCCCGAATATCTGCGCCGGAGAGGGCGGCCCGAGCGTATCGACGATCTGCGTCAGCATGCCTGCATCCGCATGCGCCGTTCGAACGGCTCAATCGCGCCGTGGTCGTTTGTCAGCGGCAAAAAGCCGATCGAGGCCGTTGTCTCCGGGCCGCTGATAGCCCACGACTTTTCCCACCATGCTGGGAGCCGCCGTCGAAGCTATGGGGCTTGCACAAGTGCCGGAGCCAATCGCCGCCGGACCCGCGAAAGCGGGAAAACTCGTCCGCGTCCTGGAGGCGTTCGCACCGGTGGCGCCGGGTGTGTTCCTCTACTATCCCAGCCGTCATCAAATGATGCCGAAGCTGCGGGCCTTCATCGATCACGTGAAAGGCCGAGCGGATGCCGCCGACAAAACCCGAATTGACATCGATGACTAAATGACGCTCACGATTGCCCATCACACGCGGTTTTGGTATTCCCGATCCTCCAAGGATCGGTGTGGCGAGGCGGACGTCTTCATGCCGGTTCTACCGATCATGGCTGCAGTCTCACGGCCCGGCAGCCGGAGCCCCACGATCATCCATCCCGTTGCCGGAGAACATATGCTCGACGAGGTCTTTCCCATTCCGGCCAGGGCGTTGATCCGCCAGGGCGGGCGGGCCTGTTTCTTTCGTCTCGTCAATACGAGCCCCTTGTTGATACAGGTGCAATCGGGAACGAAGATTGTCATGGCAGATGACAAGGCTTTGCGCCTCGAGGCGGGCGCCTATGGCTTGCTGCCCGACTACAGACCGTTGACGATGGAGAACATTCCCAAGGCGCCGCAGAAGTATCAGACCCTGGCGCTTCCAATTCCGCGACAGCTTTTCGAGGACGCATATGATAGGATAGGATCGGTCAGCGTGCCATCGAGACCTCTTCCGGCCAGCACCTCAGGCCTGCCGGAGGAAGCTGCGGCATTGTTTGAGTATTGCTGCCAGCCGGGCAATCTTGCGCGCCTTCCTGGCGCTATCGCCAAGGCTCGTCTGATGGAACTGGTCACCTGGTTCGCGCTCCACGGGGCGGTGCTCGGCCGATGCGAAAGCTCCCGGCTTGAGGACCGGCTGAGGCAGATGATCGAAGCTGATCCCGCCGCCGCCTGGACGTTGGCGCAAGCTGCGCGCTTGTTCAACATGAGCGAGGCGACGCTGAGGCGCAGGCTCTCCGAAGAGAATACCGCCTTCAGAGAGATATTGAGCGATACCCGAATGAACCGCGCTCTTGCACTCATTCAGACCACGACATTGCCGATGGCCCAGGTTGCGCTGGAGGTCGGCTATGACTCACCTTCGCAATTTTCCGCACGTTTCAAGGAGCGGTTTGGCGTCAGCCCGCGCCATGTACGCAGCGGCACCGAGCACTTTGAGCGGATCGGGGCAGAAATTGCGCAGAGCGGGGCAGATGCGCTTGCGCGGTGACGGTAGTTTCCCGGCATCGTCAACCACAGGAGAACAGCAATGCGTTTGATCACAGCAGCACTTATGGCCGCCTCAGTCTTCGGCGCCACGGCCGCCCACGCCGAAATGAAGCTCACCTCGAAGGACCTGGTCGCCGGCAAGGCCATGGCCGACGCGCAGGTCTTCAACGGTTTCGGCTGCTCGGGCAGGAACATTTCGCCGGAACTGACCTGGTCGGGCGCTCCCGAAGGTACCAAGAGCTTCGCCGTCATGGCGTACGATCCGGATGCGCCCACAGGTTCCGGCTGGTGGCATTGGTCGGTGTTCAACATTCCGGCAGACGTCTCGCAGATTGCCACCGGCGCAAGCGGTGACAAGAAGCTTCCCGCAGGCGCCGTGGAAGGTCATACCGATTTTGGCACGTCGGGATTTGGCGGCGCCTGCCCGCCGGCCGGCGATAAGCCGCACCGCTACCAGTTCACCGTCTACGCGCTCAAGGTCGACAAGCTTCCGCTTCCCGAGACCGCGCCGGGCGCCATGGTCGGCTTCTATGTCAAGGCAAACACGCTCGACAAGGCCTCCGTCGAGGTTACCTACGGGCGCTGAAGCCGGCTTCGGATCGTAGTCGTCATTGCCTTTATGACAACGGTCGGCCGAGGTGACTGAACCTCGGCCGACCGTTTCCTGTGCGGGCTTCTCTGGCCTGTAAACCTAGACAGTCATTGCTTGCCAGCAGATCGTAGACCTTTGTGTCGGGGCCGACCAACCGATCGAGGCGAACGGCGAAGAGATCAAGGCCGGCGAGATCCCTGGCGGACGCTGCGCGGTGCTGCGCGTCGTCGGCAACACCGACAATCTGGAGCCCGCCGCGCTCTACCTTTATCGCGACTGGCTTCCGGCCAGCGGCGAGGAAGCACGCGACTTCCCGATCTATTGCCAGCGGCTGAGCCTCTTCCCGGAGGTGGCGGAGCATGAGGCGGTGGCGGAGCTGTTTCTGCCGCTGAAATAGCGCCCTCTGACGGCGGCTTGTCCATTCGGATCGCCGGAAGCGGACAGGCCGTTGTCCACCCAGGCCGCCCAGTTGGCCAGAATGCGCACTTCAAAAACCAATTGCGATGTAAAACCAGTTGAGTTAACTTACAACCGATTGCATAATGCAATCAGACATGCGCGGATATGCCGTTTAAGGAAAGGAAGTGAGGATGGCTAAGCTTGTGTTCGGAATGAACCAGTCCCTGGACGGCTACGTCGATCATATGGGGTTTGCGCCAAGCCCCACGCTCTTCCGCCACTTCATCGAGGAGGCGGAGCGGCAGGCGGGCAGTGTGTACGGTCGCCAGATGTATGAGGTCATGCGTTACTGGGACGACGAACATCCTGAATGGGATGCAGAGCAACAGGCCTTCGCGGCGGCGTGGCGGAACCAGCCGAAATGGGTGGTCTCGCGCTCGTTGAAGTCGGTCGGTCCCAATGCCAGGCTCGTTGGGGAAGATCTTGAGGCCGCAATCCGCAAGCTGAAGGCGGAACGCGACGGGGAGATCGAAGTTGCCGGCCCCAATTTGGCGCAAAGCCTCACCGAACTTGGCCTGATCGATGAGTATCGAATCTACCTGCATCCCGTGGTGCTCGGTCACGGCAAGCCATATTTCGCCGGACCCCGGCCGCCGCTCCGCCTGATAGCTCATGACCGGATCGCCGAGGATGTGATCAGGTTAACCTACGTTCCGGCTTGATCTCGCCACTCGCCAGATGAAAATCGCGGCTCGGCTTCTGACCGGATGACGGCAAGCGTCGCCGGCGACCTGTCGGTCGTCAGTCGCGCGATATGGACAGCCCCGCGAGAAGCGGAGCGTACGCGGCGAGCCTGTGGGATACGAACTCCGTGAAGAGCCGCACGCGCTTCGTCTTGCGTGTCTCCCCCTGTGTGAGAAGCCAGAGCGTTCCGTACATGTGCAGGTCGGTGCCCGGCACCCTCGCCAAGAGGGGGTCGGCATCTCCGACGAAGCACGGCAGTGTCGTGATCCCAAGCCCTTGCCGTACAGCAACGATCTGCGCTTCGGCGTCCGTGATCCTGAATGGAACCTCCGTGGTGCGAACCTCGCCCTCGCTGGCCCAATCCGGAATTCCATGCATGCTTATGACGATCCACGGGATGGGATCAAGCGCGCCCGCACGCCATGCGGCCAGTCGATCGCGAGACATGTAGACGCCGCCGAACAGCTCCGGTCCCTTCAGGCCGTGAAGATTGAGCGGCAGGGTTTTGCGGTCGTAGACGACGCGGATCGCCACGTCGGCCTCTCGGTTGGTCAAATTTGCCAGCTCGCCGGACGACACGATTTCCATCTCGATATCCGGATGCAGCCGCGCGAAATCGGCGAAATCAGGCATCAGCAGGTGTGTAGCGAGGGGCGGAGCCAACGTCACCCGCAGAAGCCCGCGCACGCTCTGGTCGCGCCCAAAGACACGCGTCTCCAGCTCGTGCGACGACGCTTCCATCTGGTTCGCGAGCTCGAGCACCTCCTCGCCCGCAGCCGTCAGGCGGTAGCCCGAAGGCAGCTTTTCGAACATCTGCGCCCCGAGGCGTTCCTCGAGCTGCGCGATGCGCCGCAGCACGGTCGCGTGATTGACCCCGAGACGCCCGGCGGCAGCCCGCACTGAGCCTCCGCGCGCCACGGCAAGAAAGTAGCGAATGTCATCCCAGTCGATCATGGTGCAATCCGGCACCGCACGGTGCGCCTTCCCAAGCCAGTATCCGAAGCGTCGTACAGCAGTACGGGCGGTCATCATAGCCTATGTGGGCAAGCACGGCCCGATTCCAAACGGCGGACACCGATCGTCGCGGCTGGCATCAGTCGTCCGGTGGATCGATTTTGCACCACCGATGTGCGCGCTTCAGCACTCAACAACTGATGCCGGCGGACCCATTTCGACGGTCTCGGGGCGTACCCGAACGACCAAAGGCAGAGCCTGGAAGGAGAAGTCATGGGAAAGCTTGAAGGTAAGATTGCAGTCATTACGGGTGGGTCGAGCGGCATGGCGCTGGCGAGCGCCAAGCGGTTCGTTGAAGAAGGCGCCTATGTTTTCATCACGGGCCGGAGACAGGAATCGCTGGACGAGGCCGTCAAGCTGATCGGCCGGAATGTAACCGGCGTGCGCGGCGACGCGTCCAATCTCGACGACCTCGACCGCCTGTTCGATATAGTCAAACGGGAAAAGGGTAAGATCGACATCCTGTATGCGAGCGCCGGCACGGGCGAAGCCGTCCCACTGGGCGAGATAACCGAGCAGCATTTCGACGCGACCTTCAACCTGAATACGCGCGGCACGCTGTTTACGGTTCAGAAGGCGTTGCCGCTGTTCAACGACGGCGGATCGATCTTCATGACCGGGTCAGTTGCTTCGCTGAAAGGTTTTCCTGGTTACAGCGTGTATGCGGCGAGCAAGGCGGCGCTGCACGCGTTCGCACGCGGGTGGCTCAACGAACTCAAGGGCAGGAATATACGGGTGAACGTGCTGCACCCGGGGCCGATCGCCACACCGATGCAGGACCAGGTTCTCACCGAGGAGGCGAAGCAAATGTTCGAATCCCTGATCCCGCGGGGAAAGATGGGTCGTCCTGAGGAAATTGCGGCGGCCGCGCTGTTTCTCGCTTCAGATGATTCGAGCTTCGTGAATGGGCTGGAATTGTCCGTCGACGGCGGCTTCTCGGCCATCTGAATTCGCGCCGGATCGCGAGAAGCGGCTGATCGGCGGGAACGAGCGTGTCCATGGTGAAATGACTTCCGCGCTGAACAGTCGGACCGGCCGCGCGGAAGTCATTCGCGACGGGACGTCTACGCAAAGGTCGCCACACAGTAACCCAGCGCCGTTGAAGGCCGGGAAATCAATGTCAACACGGATCGGAGAAGCATTATGAGCTACGCAATTGTAGGATTCGGTAAGATAGGCCAGGCCCTCGCCCACGCCTTCGCCCGTAAAAACATCGAGGTGGCCGTCGCGAGCCGCCGTCCGCCCGAGGCGTTGGCGCCGCAGGCTCGGGCGATTGGACCCACGGTCGTTGCCAAGTCGCTGCGGGATGCGCTCGATGCCGACACGATCATCCTGGCGGTCCCGTTCGGCGAGCATCGCGAGGTTGCGAAGGTCCTGCCGAGCTGGGAAGGCAAGACCATCATCGACGCGACGAACACGTTTGGGGTTCCCCCTGAAGAGCTGGACGGCCTTCCGTCCTCCGCCTTCGTCGCGAAGTCGTTCACCGGCGCCAAGCTGGTGAAAGGCTTCAATCACCTGATTGCGGCCACCCTGGCTGCCGATCCGATCGTGGAGGGCGGGCATCGGGTCGTCTTTCTGTCGAGCGACGACGAGGACGCGATCGCTCCCGTGGCGGCCTTGGCCAAACAACTCGGGTTCGCACCCGTCAAGCTGGGAAAGCTCGACGAGGGTGGCGCGCTGGTGCACGCACGCGGCCGCACTTGGGGCCAGCTCATCTTCCAGGATTTGTTCAAGAGGGAACAGTAACCGATCTATGATCGTGTGATATCGCCGAGAACTGGTCGCGCGCGCAAACCTCTTCGAGCAGCGCGCGACCGAATATTTAAGGCCACAAAGTCGCGCGAAGGTTGGGATGGACCTGACGGCGTCTTGGCACCGTCCGAACCGGCATGACGACCACGAACTACCCGCAACAGATCCGCATGAACAAGGGATCGCGAAATGCCTCAGCTCAGTTCAAGACCGATCGATGAGGTTGATTAGCCAAGCGGCTACACCGATGCCGGTGTATTCCGCAGGGTTTTTATTCAGATCGTAGGTTTGTCCCCCCTCTGAATAAGGACGCCGTTTCGAGACATGGTGCCGTGCCCTTGGCAGGATAGAATCATCCCCAAGCTATCCGTGGCGGCTAGAGTGCTATCCCCAAGGCGTTCAGTTCTTGTATTGCTTGCGAAACTTAATCGGGGTGAAACCGGTTTCGCGGCTGAAAAACTTAGCGAAATTGGTTGCCTCCGCGAAACCGAGACCCTCTGCGATGAGGTAGATGGGCCTGTTGGTATGGACCAGGAGCCGTTTGGCTTCCAAGGCGATGCGAGCCGTGATGGCGTTTTTGGCGCTTTGCCCGGTCGCCTCCAACGCCGCTCGCGTCAGGCTTTTCTCGGTACAGCCTAGAGCTGCCGCATAGGCGGATACCTGATGCCAGCCAGCATAGTTTTGTTCGACTAGCCTGCGAAACCTGGCATAACGCTGCACACCCGGGCTTTGTGCGACGTCAATGCCCATGTGCTGATCCTGGAGGATGGCAAGGCGCAGAAGCAGCGCACAAAGTTCGTATCGCAAGAGCGCGTGTACATCCTTGGGCGGGGCGGGGCTCGTGGCGTCCTGCTGCATCCTGGCGATCGCCTCATTCACAGCGCCGAAATCGGCAGTGAGTAGGGATAGGTGATCCGGCAGCCGATCCAGACCCAGGACAGGCAGCAGATCGGCAGTCGTTTGCATCTCCGATGGGAGGAATTCTGCGCGGAACAGGACCATCCACCCGTCCCAGCCTTTATCACTACCGAAACTGTGAACCTGCCCGGGCCTCAAAACGAGGAGGGATCCGGCCGCACAATCGACCGGCTGGAAGTCCACGACCTGGGTCACCGCACCCTCGGTCACGCAGATCAGCGTGTGGAAGGAATAATGGTACAGCGCCAGGATTTGCTCGGAGGTCACGCGGCGGCGCAAGTCCGAAAAATGAAATATCTCAACATCCAGATCGCGCCCGCTCGGACGGTAATTGAGTTGATCCAGCTTCGCTCGGCTCTTTGTCATTCGCGTTGCGCCAATTCCGGCCGAACATGTCCGATAAGTATCATACTTCGGCGACTATGAACCACGACGGAATGGGATGCTACCCATTATTATCACTCTTATGAACTGCGAAGGGCACTTCGCAGCAGGTTCCAACATCTGCAAATGAGAGACCGAAATGACGACTATCGACGTCGGAAAAGCCTATATAAAAGCCGTCCAGACCGGCGATCAGGCCACGCTCGGCGAACTGCTTTCGCCCCAGGTCATTTGGCATCAGCCGGGCAATAACCAGTTCTCGGGCACCAAGAATGGCATTGCCGAATTTGGTGCCATGATGGGCGCCATGATGGCAAAGTCTGGTGGTAGTTTCGCCATCACCCATGCCCATCGCTATCTCGCCAACGGCGACCTGGTTGCCATCGAAATCGAGTTCGCCGGTCAACGCGAAGGCGCCAAAGTCGACCAGCCCGGTATCGATCTGCTGCGCGTGCAGGATGGCAAGATCGTAGAAGTCTGGCTGTTCTCCTCCGATCCGGAAGAAGAGGACCAGTTCTGGGGCAAATAAGTCGCCGCATCTGGGGCAGCGGAACGAAAGCGGCCCTGCTCCAACTACTTGTCCATTTTCCAAGGAGCTTCGCGATAAGCGCGAACAACGAGCAGATCGTCACTGCGCCTACCAGCGAATTTTCGGTGATTTGGACGGCTCTGCAGTAGACGATTAGATGAGCAACGATTGGGACTACTTGCGACGCCGGGCTCACCTTCACGAAGAAGAGGTCAACCACGCGCAGCTAGTGTCATGTTGCCGGGTTCTCCAGCCCTTCCACCAGCGTGTTCAAGGCCGCATCCAAGGGGGCCGATCCGACTTTCTCGGGCACTAGGAGCCCATCGATCGCAAGCATGGTCATGCCGTGGACGAGCCCCCACCAGCCTGCCGCCTGACCTTCTATCGGCCGCTCGCGAATGCTCCCCGCGGCTTGGCCGCGCCGGAGGATTTCGAGCGCAACATCAAACACCGCGAGCGCCCGCTCGTTGAGATGCAGCCCTGCGACTTTCTCCTCCCCCGCGCTGAACATCAGGCGGTAGAGAGCCGGGTTGTTCGTTCCGAACGCGACGTAGGCGTGAGCGACCGAAGCAATTTCGTCGCGCAGAGATTTGGGCGCCTTCGGCTTCGCGACCGATAGGGACTCCCGCAGGCGGTCGAAGCCGATCATTGCGAGCTCCGCGAGCAGCGCGGCTTTATCGGGAAAATGCTTGTAGGGGGCCGCGTGGCTGACGCCAGCCCGGCGCGCGACTTCCCGCAGCGTGAACTGCCAGCCCTTTTCCTCGGCAAGCATATCCAACGCCGTCTCGATAAGCGCACGACGGAGATCGCCATGATGATAAGGGCGGTTGGATGTGTCCGGCATGATGCCTCAAAGTTTCTTGTGGTTACATTGTTGACAGTGAATACATAAGCGCCTATGTCAAGGCCGAAGTTTCTCTTGTCTACATCGGAGTGGGCCGTGAACGCAACCGCAAACATCACCGACGCTGATCGGCTAAGTGGTCTTCTTGCCGCCCAGCGTGCCGCCTTCCTGCTTGACGGTGCGCCTTCGCTGGCGCAGCGACGCGCCGATCTGACAAAACTGAGGGCGGCGATCATCAGCCACCGCAAAGAGATCGAAGACGCCATCAATATCGATTTCGGCCATCGCTCACGGTATGAAACTGCGATCATGGAGATCGTGGCCGTTGCCGAAGGTGTGAAGTATCTGATCCGCAATCTTCGTAGATTCATGGCTCCGACCCGCCGCCATGTCGCTATGACGATGCGAATGGGTAACGCGCGCATCGAATATCAGCCGCTCGGCGTCGTCGGTGTAATGTCTCCCTGGAACTACCCGATCAACCTTGCCCTTATGCCGGTTGCCACGGCCATTGCCGCCGGAAACCGGGTGATGCTGAAACCTTCGGAGTTCACGCCCGTCATTAATGCCTTGCTCGCCAGGGTGCTTGGCGAGATCTTTTCCGAGGACCAGTTCGCGATCGTCACTGGTGATGCGGCGGTGGGAGCGGCGTTCACGGCTCTGCCGTTCGACCATCTCGTCTTCACCGGCAGCACCGCGGTGGGGCGGGCGGTGATGAAGGCCGCCAGCGACAACCTCGTCCCGGTTACGCTGGAGCTGGGGGGTAAATCACCGACTATCATCGCCAGGGGGCTCTCTCTCGACCGAGCGGCCGCGGCCGTGGTGTTCGGTAAGCTGGTCAACGCTGGTCAGACGTGCATCGCCCCGGACTACGCTCTCGTCCACGAAGACGATCTTGACGCGTTCGTTGCCGCGTATGGCCGACAGGTAGCGTCTTTCTACCCTGCTGGCCCGACAAGTGAGCATTACACTTCCATCGTAAACGAGCGGCAATATGTCCGGATCCGGGACCTGATCGAAGATGCCAGAGCCAAGGGAGCCCGGATCATCGAGGTCGGCAACCGGCCCGGCGATGCGTCCAACCGTTCCAATACGCTGGCCCCAACCGTGATGCTTGGCGTGACCGACGACATGCGCATCGCTCATGAAGAAATCTTCGGTCCAATCCTGCCGATCTTTCCCTACCGCGACATCGGTGACGCAATCGCCTATGTCAACGCGCGGCCCCGGCCGCTCGCGCTCTACTATTTCGGAGCCGATAACGAAGATCGACGCAACGTGCTGAGTCGAACAACCTCAGGCAACGTCACAATCAACGGCACGATCATGCACATTGCCCAGGACGACCTGCCCTTCGGTGGCGTTGGGCCGAGCGGCATGGGCGCTTACCACAGCATTGAGGGCTTCCGCAGCCTCAGCCATGCCAAGGGCATCTATGAGCAGGGTCGATGGAACCTCTCCAGCCTGCTGCATGCCCCGTTCAAGCAGCCCATCGATGCGATCCTTAAAATGATACTTCGATGATCGGCCTTCCTTCCCCATGAATTCAAGGAGAGTCAGCACATGGCCACCGACACGTCATTGCCGCTACGCGGCGCATGCGAATGCGGCGCTTGCTCGTTCGAGGTGCATACCTCGCCGAAAGCCAGGTTTCGGTGCCACTGCCTGATCTGCCAGGCGTTCAACGGCAAACCGTTCGCCGATGTTGTCGCTATTCGCGCCAAGGATGTGACACTGAAAGGTGTCGATAATATCTCGTTCAAGAAGTATCGTTCACCGCCGAACTTCGATCGCGGGCTCTGCCGCACTTGCGGCAATCCGGTCGTAGAGGTTATGGGGGCGGGGCCACTCAAGGTGATGTTCATTCCGACCAGCAACTTCGGCCCGGAAACCTGGCTGCCGCCGGTACGGATGGACATCTTCTATCACCGTCGTGTGATGGACATGGCAGACAGTTTACCCAAGTACAGCGGCTATTTCGCGAGCGAGTTCGCGGTCGGGAAACTGATCATGGGTGGTTTGCAGGGCTCCAGCTAAAGCACCGTTCGCGCGGAAGAGCCACGTGAAGGGCAGCTTTCAGATTGGATCTCAAAGGCCTTGATTGCAAAAAAAGTATCGTCAGGCCGAAAACGGACTGACGGTACTTTTCTCAGACGTTTGGCCGCACACGACGACCTTCAAAAGTACCGTCAGACAGATCCGCCACACTTTCGCCGCCCGCGACCGCCGTCGGACAACTCTAACCAAATCACTCGCTTAAGCACATCGGCGGTTCAGTTGATGATGCATCGGATAGTGCGCGGCGCAGTTCGAAAATCGTTGTATTGTCAACGACAGAATACGATTTCCTACGCCAGGCCGCGCTATTCCCCTACTCCCACTCGATCGTGCCCGGCGGCTTCGACGTCACGTCGTAGACCACGCGGTTGATACCGCGCACCTCGTTGATGATGCGGGTCGCGGCGCGGCCGAGGAATTCCATGTCGTAATGGTAGAAGTCCGCCGTCATGCCGTCGACGGAGGTGACGGCGCGCAGCGCGCAGACGAATTCGTAGGTGCGCCCGTCGCCCATGACGCCGACGGTCTGGACGGGCAGCAGCACGGCGAAGGCCTGCCAAATGGCGTCGTAGAGGCCCGCCTTTCGGATTTCGTCGAGATAGATCGCATCGGCCTCGCGCAGGATCTCCAGCTTTTCCCGGGTGATGCCGCCGGGGCAGCGGATCGCAAGGCCGGGGCCTGGGAAGGGGTGGCGGCCGATGAAGCTGTCGGGCAGCCCGAGCTCGCGGCCGAGCGCACGCACCTCGTCCTTGAAGAGTTCGCGCAAGGGTTCCACGAGCTGCATCTTCATGCGCTCCGGCAGACCGCCGACATTGTGGTGCGACTTGATCGTCACCGACGGGCCGCCGGTGAAGGAAACGCTTTCGATCACATCGGGATAGAGCGTGCCCTGGCCGAGGAAATCGGCGCCGCCGAGCTTCTTGGCCTCTTCCTCGAAGGTCTCGATGAACAGCCTGCCGATGATCTTGCGCTTGGTTTCTGGGTCGCTGACGCCTTCGAGTTCGCCGATGAAGCGATCGGCGGCATCGACGTGCAGCAGGTGCAGATTGTAGTGCTCGCGGAACATGGCGACGACGCCGGCCGCCTCGTCCTTGCGCATCAACCCGTGGTCGACGAGGATGCAGGTCAGCTGGTCGCCGACGGCCTCGTGGATCAGGAGCGCTGCGACGGAACTGTCGACGCCGCCCGAAAGCGCGCAGATGACGCGTTTGTCGCCCACCTGCGCGCGGATCTGCTCGACGGCCTTCTGGCGGTAGGCCGACATCGACCAGTCGCCCTTGATGCCGGCAATGTTGTGAATGAAATTGCCGATCAGCTTGGCACCGTCAGGCGTATGCACGACTTCCGGGTGGAACTGCACGCCGTAATATTTGCGCTTCTCGTCGGCGATGAAGGCATAGGGCGCGTTGGAAGAGGTGGCGATCACCTCGAAACCATCCGGCAGCGCGGTGACGCGGTCGCCATGGCTCATCCAGACCTGGTGGCGCGAGCCGGAGGACCAGAGGCCCTCGAACAGCTGGCAGTCCCTGTCGACATCGAGGAAGGCGCGGCCGAATTCGCGGTGATGGCCGCTCTCGACCTTGCCGCCGAGCTGCATGCACATTGTCTGCTGGCCATAGCAGATGCCGAACACCGGCAGACCGCTGTCGAAGATGATCTGAGGCGCTCGCGGCGATCCCTCGTCCACCGTGGAAGCCGGGCTGCCGGACAGGATCACGGCCTTCGGCTGCAGGCGGTGGAAGCCTTCTTCGGCCGATTGGAAGGGGACGATCTCGCAATAGACGCCGGCCTCGCGCACGCGTCGTGCGATGAGCTGGGTCACCTGGCTGCCGAAATCGACGATGAGAACGGAGTCGGGATGTGCTGTCTGGGTCATGGCGAGGCTTTAATGAAAAGCGCTTCGCCTGGCAATCCGGGAAATCGGCGGCATCAGGTTTTTATTGTTCCAATTGTCCCGACCCCACCAACCTGTTACCTGCCATTCAAAGACCGTTATCGGACGCTTCCAAAAGCGAAAAATTCACAAGTACGATGGGTTTGCGGTTTACTTGAACCAGAATTGCGCGGAATATTAGAGAATGGGAGGATAAGCCTTCGGCCCACTCTCGATCCATTGCGCCGGAACGGCTTTCCTCCCTTGGTTTCAAGGGAGGACCAATCATGAGGCGGGTATTGTTCTACGCGGCATCGGCCGCGATACTGTCGCTCGGTGTCTCGCATGCATTTGCGCAGTCGGGCGGCGTCGAGAAAGCGGTTGGCGGCTATAACTTCGAGGAAGCCGCAAAAGAGGCCCCCGGCACGAAGGATTTCCATTCGGCTGACGGTCATCTGACCTTCGCGATCGTGACGCACACGGCAGGCAATGGCTTCTTCGACCCTGTTTATGTCGGCGCGACCGTCGCCGGCAATATGATCGGTGCCAAGATATTGCTGCTCGGTTCGGAATCGCCGGTGGACGACCCCGCCCGCGAGATCGAGATCTTGAACCAGATCGTTCAGGACCCGACCATCGACGGCATCATCATGACGACGCCGCAGGTCGGCGCCTATAACGACATCGTCAAGGCTGCCGAGGCGGCCGGCATCCCGATCGCGACGACCAACTCGTTCGACGCCACCATCCTGCACCGCAGCGCGATCAGCCACACCGGCCAGGATGCGTCGGCGGCGGCAATCGGCGGCGAGGCGCTCGCAAATTGCGTGATTGCCAGTGGTGCTGCCAGCGGCTCGATCGTGCTGCCGTCCTCCACCGCGATGGGCAATATCGAGGTGAACAACCGTGTCACCGCCGCCTTCAATGCCATCGTCAAGACGCTGAAGGATGCCGGCAAGCTCGATGCCTTCAAGGTTGACGCCGGCCCGGAGAATGTCGGCATCGACACGAACCCGAACGACCCTGTCAATGCACTCGTTTCGCTGTTCGAGTCCCGCGGCGACGTGGTTGGCGCCTTCACGGCCAATAACGTCTTTACGCCGCCGCTGGTCAAGGCGGTTGCCCAGATGGGGAAGACCGGCAAGTTCTGCGCCTTTGGTTTCGATCTCGGCCCGGCACAGCAGGAAGGCATCGCGGCGGGAAATCTGACCGGGTCGCTCGGCCAGCAGCCCTTCCTGCAGGGCTTCTGGCCCGTCATGCAGCTCTATCTCCAGATCGATCGCGGAATTTCGGCTGCCAATCTCGACACGCGCGCCCAGCTTGTGACGAAGGATAACGTTGCCAAGGTCGGCAAGCGCTTCGAGAACTGATTTCGTCTGGGACGCTTGAAATCGAGGCGGGAGGGCTCGCGCCGCCCCGCCAAGCGACAGCAAGGATCGGTTGGTAGAAACGCATTTGGTCGGTAGAAACTGATGGAGCCCGCCACGACGACATCGCTCGGCCGTGCGCCACCCCAGCTCGTCGGCGGCTGGGAGGCGGGCCTCCTCATGTTCCTTGCACTGCTTTACTTCGGCGGGGCCATCGTCAACCCGGCCTTCTTCGGATCGACGGAAGCCCTTCACGCGCTGCTGCGCGATACGTCCCGCGTGGGGATCATCGCGGTCGGAATGACGTTCGTCATCGCCAACAAGGATCTCGATCTTTCGGTCGGCTCGACATACGGCCTGGTCGCCGTCGTCTTCGCCAGGCTTTTCGCCCCGAGCTTTCTCGATTTCGGCGTGACCCAGTCGGTGCTCCTCTGCGTGCTGCTGGGCACGGCGATCGGCCTGATCAACGGCGTGCTCGTCACCGTTCTGAAAGTGCCGGCCTTCATCGCCACGCTGACGATCCTCTTCATCGGTCGCGGCTTTGTGCTGGCGCTGACGCACGGCCAGGCAATCTATTACTCCGACAAGGCGAAAGACCATCCGCTGTTCTTCCACCTGGGCGGGACGAATATCCTCGGCTTCAACAACCAGATCGCGATCTTCTTCCTCATCGCCATCATCGGGGCCTACGTGCTTGCCAAGACCCGCTGGGGCTATGAGACTTTCGCCACCGGCGGAAACGAGCAGGCGGCGGTCTATGCCGGCATTCGCACACGCTGGGTGCGCATTCGCGCCTATCTGCTCTCCTCGCTTTGCGCGACCCTTGCAGCCCTCCTGTCGGCCGCACAGGACAAGGGCGTCACCCCTCTCTACGGGGTCAGCTGGGAACTTACGGTCATCGCATCCGTCGTCATCGGCGGAGCATCGATCCTTGGTGGCCGCGGCCGCGTCGTCGGGTCTTGCATGGGTGCTGCGGTCGTCGTCTTGATCGACAAGGTGCTGCGCGAGGGATGGCCGATCACGCGCATCGTCGTGATCGACGGTCAAAGCATCGCCGTCGGCGCCAAGTTCACCCTGCCGGCGGGCGCCGTCTTGGTTTTCCTGGGTCTGCTTCTCGTCATCGCCGTGCTGATCGAGCCCGTCCTTATCCGGCGCCAGGTTGCGGCCCGGCTATGGGCCTGGCTCAGCGGCCGGCCGCCGCCGCCGGCCTACGAGACGGGCGGCGTGGCGATCGAGGGTGTCCAGACCAAGGGGGCGATGGCGACCGACACGGCGCTGTCTGCCACCGGGCTCGGCAAGTTTCTCGCCCGCCGCGACGCGCTGGCCATCATCCTGACCGCCGTGTTGTGGCTGACGGGCCTCGCGCTGAGGCCGGACTACTGGTGGAACCTGCCCAACACCTTTGCCATCCTGCTCAACTATACGGAGCTGGCCCTCATCACCGTCGGGCTCACCTATGTCATCGCGGCCGGCGATATCGATCTCTCCGTCGGCGCGGTGCTTGCCCTTGCCGGCAGCACTGCGGCCTATTTCCTGAAGGTGCTCGGCGCCGACCCGCTCACCGCCGTGACGATGGGCCTGCTTGCGGGGACGGCGGCCGGAGCCGTCAACGCCATGGTCGTCGTCGGCTTCAAACTGCCTGCCTTCATCGCCACGCTCGGCATGTTCTACATTGCCCGGGGGCTCGCCGCCTGGTTCGTCGCGGGACAGCAGCTGACCGGCTGGCCCGAGAGCTATAACCTGCTCGGACGCAAGGTGAACGACGTTCTCCTGCATTTCGGCCTTGCATTGCCGCCGGGGATCGTTCGCACGGTGGCCGAGGTCGTCAGCGTCCAGACGATCTGGATGTTTTTCATCGCCCTGATCGCCGGCATCATGCTGGCCTATACCCCGTTCGGGCTGAAGGTCTGCGCGGCCGGCGGCAACGTGCGCGCCGCCGCTTATGCCGGCATCAACACCAACCGCGTGCGCTTCATCGCACTGATGCTGTCGGCGCTCTGCGCCACCATGGCCGGGATCATCAACGTCGCCTATTTTCGCAGCTTCAACCCGGTCGCCGGCCAGTTTCGCGAGCTCGATGCGATCGCTTCCGTCATCATCGGCGGCGGATCGATCTTCGGCGGTTACGGCACGATGATCGGCTCGCTTGCCGGTGCCGCCGTCATCACGCTCGTCCGGGCACTGCTTCAACTCAACGTCCAGGGGTTCAGCATGCCGCAGCACTGGATCAACGTCTTCATCGGCGTCATCCTCATCGTCGCGGTGCTGATCGACATATGGGTGCGCCAGGCCAATATTTTCGGGCGCCTGCGCACCCGCCTCGCAAGAGGCGCGCCAACACGGGAGAGCAGCCATGGCTGACGCGACACCATCCGCGCCGATCGTGGAAATGCGGGGCATCGAAAAGGCCTTCGGGGCCGTGCAGGCGCTTCGCAAGGTCGATCTGAGGCTTTATCCCGGCGAGATCCTCGGCCTGGTCGGCGACAACTCCGCCGGCAAATCGACGCTGATGAAGATCCTGACCGGCGCTTATCAGCGCGATGCGGGCGATATCATCGTTGCCGGGCAACCGGTGCGGTTCAAGAGCCCGCATGAGAGCCGCGACGTCGGCATCGAGATGATCTACCAGGATTTCGCGCTCTGCGGCAATATGGATGTCGGCCAGAATATCTTCCTTGGCCGCTGGCCGCTCAAAGGCCCTTTCGTTAACAGGCGGAAGATGTATGCGGAAGCCGACAGCGTGCTGAAACGGCTCAAGGTCGACGTGAACTCCGTCTATCAGAAGGTCGAAAGCCTGTCGGGCGGCCGCCAGCAATCCGTCGCAATCGCCCGCGCAATCTCGTTCGAGCCGCGCGTCGTGATCCTCGACGAGCCGACCGCCAACCTTTCGGTGATGGCGACGGAACGGCTGCTCGAAACCATGCTGGAACTGAAGAGGCAGGGCGTTGCCCAGATCATCATCTCACACCGCCTTATCGACATTTTCGCCGTGGGCGATCGCGTCATGGTCCTCAAGCGCGGCGAATATGTCGGCGATCGCTACATCAGGAATACCGATGAGCATGAAGTGCTGGAGATTATCGTTTCCGGCACGCGAGAGAATGCGCTGACGGCCGATGAGGCAAGATCCATTTGAATAGCCACGGTGAATCAGAAGCGAAGGTTGACACCGGTCTGGTTGCTATCTCCCGACCCCTACACCACCTGCCGGGACACGATCCATTCAGGGTCTCAGAACCAGAAAACCCCGTCCTCCAGCGCCGTGAACAGACTGTCGACCCCGTAAGAGAGCTTGCGGTCAACGATGTGCAGATACTCGGTCCAGCCCGAAATATGCTGCAGTTCGACGGCGCCGTCGGAAATGCCGCGAAGGCCGATCAGCGGCAGCTTGTAGCCCTGGCAGGCCCGCAGTACCGCATAGGTCTCCATATCGACCATGTCGGCGTCGACGCCCGTATAGGCGGCGCCCGAGATGATGTTGCCGCCGGTGGAAAGGCTTGCTTCGGCAATGCCGGGAATGCGCAGCGGCAGCTCGAGCGTTGCCGGCAGGTCGAGAAAGGGTGTCTTGCCCTTTTCGAAGCCGAGCGGCGAGGCGTCCATGTCGCGGTAGGAAACCGAGGTCACCTGATAGATTTCGGTCTGCTCCAGTTTCGCCGAGCCGGCCGAGCCGAGGGACACGACGAGATCAGGCAGGTCGTCGGCTGCATCCAGCCGCGCCAATGTCTTGCTCAGCGCGATGGCAGCCTCGACCGGGCCGACGCCGGTCATCAAAGGTTCGATGCGCGAACGCAGGAAGGGACCGTATTCGGCCTCCGCCGCCATGACGAAAAGGATGGATTTCCCCGCGACCGATTTCAGTTCGAACTTCATCCCGTAATGCCCTCTCTACCGCGGATCACCATCATCGTTCCGGTCATGGAGGCGATGAGTTTCGCCGGCCCGTCGCTGATCGCGTAGCCTCGTCCGTCGGCGACGATGATGGTGGAGCCGGGTTTGGTGATTTCCCCGCGAAACAGGAAACGATCGCCACGCCCCGGCGACATGAGATTGACCTTGAACTCGATCGTCAGGATCGAGGCTTCCGGGTCGATGACGCTGTAGGCGGCAAAGCCGCAGGCCGAATCGAGCGCTGCGGAAATGATGCCCGCGTGCAGGATGCCGTGCTGCTGTGTCAGTTTGACGTCGAAGGCAAGCTCGATCTCGACGACGCCGTGCTCGACGCGCGTCAGCTCCGCGCCGATTGTCTCCATCGCCGCCTGCCGCGCAAAATTACGGCGGATTCGCGCGCGGAAATCGCCCCTGTCAGTCTCGCTCATGTCTGCCCCTCTTACAGCCGCGAAAGTGGCATGGCGCGCCGCATTCGACAAGCTGGACATTGCTGAAATCGGTCCGGGCGCCGATGGAAACCCAGGACCGTGTCGCCGGGGCAACCTTTCACCTTTCCGTCGCCGTGCAAGCCGGTACAGCTGGCCAATACCGCTGGCCAGTACCGCTCGACTATGGCCTCCCGATGCGAAGACGATTGCAGCTTCGCGCGGTGTGCGTATTCTCCGCATCGGGTCGCGAAATGATGGAGCGCCAGCATGACGACGATATCGCAATCGGTCCGGAATTTCGAGACCTGGCTGGCCGGCGAACTCGGCGACGATCTCGTCAAGGACGATCTCAGGGAGAAGCACGAGAAGATGCGAAGCGGCGATTTCGTCTTCCTGCGCGCCACCTATTGGCGCTGGTGCGAGATCATCCTCGATATCTGTCCGGAACTCACAGGCGCGCCCGAGGTGCTGGCGATCGGCGATACGCATCTGGAGAATTTCGGCACCTGGCGCGATATCGAGGGCCGGCTCGTCTGGGGCGTCAATGATTTCGACGACGCGGCGGTGATGCCCTATGCATTTGATCTCGTTCGGCTTGCGGCAAGCGCCGTCTTGGCGCGCGGTGACGACGGTCCCTCGGTTCGCATGATCGGCGAGCTGATCCTCAGCGGCTATCGCAGGGGCCTTGAAAATCCGCTGCCCGTCATCCTCGAGCGCGACCACAAATGGCTGCGCAAGGCGTTGATGCTGCCGAATTCCGGACGCAGGGAATTCTGGGAGAAATACGAAATGTTGCGTCCCGGCAGCAAGCCGCCGCCACCAGCCTACGCCAAGGCGCTCGCCGCCGCGCTGCCGTCCGGGGCGGGGCCCTTCGTGCCAAAGCCGCGCAGCGGCGGCACCGGCAGTCTCGGCCGGCCGCGTTTCGTCGTCTATGCCGAATGGCAGGGCGGGCCGGTGCTGCGTGAGGCAAAGGCGCTGCTGCCGTCGGCCTGGTCGCTTCGCCACAGGCCACAGGACGTGGCGATCCACGCAAGCGAGATCGCCAATGGGCGGGCGCGCTCAGCCGATCCGCACTACCGGGTTTCCGGCCGCATCCTCGTGCGCCGGCTCTCGCCGAACAGCTGCAAGATCGAAATCGACCGGCGTCCCGAGATCCTGCTTTCGCCGACGATGCTGGAACTGATGGGCTTCGAGATCGCCAATTGCCATTCCGACGATGCGGCAGCGGTTGCAGCGATCCTGAAGGATCTGGCGGTGCGGGGAAACGAATGGCTGCACGAGGCGGCAAGAGCCGCGGCATCGAGCGTCAGCGCCGAGCAGAAAGCCTATTCGCGTTCAGGCTAGAGCGGTTCAGCTTTTAACGGAAGCGCAGGACCGCTCTAGCCTTTTGTTTTTACGCAATTCCGGACGGAAAACCGCTTCACACTTTTCCTGGAATTGCTCTGAAGCTCTGCTTCCGTGATCAGATCCGCACGATGTGCTGATCCCAGGCGACGTCGCTGCGGGTCGACAGGAAATCGCCGTCATAGGAGGAGACGGCAAAGCCGCTCTTTGCCGGCGCGATGCCCGCTGCATCCGGAATGGTCGCTTCGGCCAGCACCTTGCCCGTCCTTGCGTCGATCGTCACCGAGGCGCCGCCCTTCGGGGAGGTGATGCCGACGAGGCCTTCGCTGCGATTGACGGCGATCGCTCCGACGTAATTGGCTAGCCGGCGCGTCGTCTCCTCCGGCAGGTCGATGAAGGAGAGATTCTCGCCCTTGGCGAAATGGCCGACAAGCGGCGGCAAATCCTTGCGGTGACCTTCATACTGGCAGGCGAACCAGATGCGGCCCTCGCCGTCGAGATCGACGTGGCGGGTGGAGAGTTCCGCCCATTCCGCCGGCAGCACATGTTTCTCGACCAGCGCCCCGGTCGCCGCATCGATCAGCGCCAGCGACGGCTGCATCTCGCCGAGATTGAGCTTGGTGCGGCCGAAATCCGGATGCGTCTCGATGCCGCCATTGGCGACGACGAGAAGGCGTCCGTCTTCGGAAACCGTCATGTCGTGCGGACCGATGCCGTAAGTCTCGAATTCGCCGATGCGGGTGAAGCGGTCGGTGGCGTCGTAGAGACCGATCATGCCGCGATTGCCGTCGAAGTCGTTCTCGCTGGCATAGAGCAGACGACCATCGGGAGAGAAAGCGCCATGACCGTAGAAATGCCGGCCCTCTGGCGAACTGATGGCGACCGGCTCGCCCTTGTTCCGGGGATCGAAGATCATCGCAAAGGTGCCCGGCCGGCGCGCGAAGGCGACCGTCTTGCCGGTGCTGGCGCTGAAGGCCATACCGTGGGCGCGGGCGGGAAGCATCATCTGATCGACGATCTCGCCGCGCTCGGTCACGGTCGCAATGGCAAAGGAGCCGTCGGCTGCCCGAATGCCCGAGGCATAGACCGCATCAGTCTGCTCCAGCGCCATCAGCGACCTTGGCGTCAAGGTGGCAAGGAAGCCGAGGCCGGCCGCCTTGACGAAGCTGCGTCGGTTGATTGCGGCACTTCGCATCATCGTCTCAATCTCCGTCCGAAAAGGAAAAGCCGGCCGAAAGGCCGATCGCTGCGCCATATTCGTCGCTGATCCGGGTGATCAGGTTGCGGCTGTCGGCAAGCAGCGTATCGAGCTTGGCCTTCTCTGCATCGCCGGTGGCGACGTCGATGTCGGGATTGAGCTTCGGTACGCTGTCGAGCAGCGATTTGAAGTCCTCGTCGATCGAGGCGGCAATCGGTTGCTTGTCCGGCGGCAGAAGCTCGGCCATGCCGGCCTTCTGCCAGAGCGTGCGCAGGCCTTCGAGATTGGCGGCCATCGATTTCCAGGTATTCTTGGAGCGCCAGTAGATCGCCATGCGCGGCCGTGGCGCAGCGTCCTTGCCCTTGTAGAACTGCTCCAGCCGCTGGTCGCGGACATTCTCCGCACCATGGACGAGAATGCCGAGCAGCGCCGTCACTGCTTCCTTGTTGTCCATGAAATCGTTGCTCTGCGGGCCTGTATGTTTCCAGCTCGCCTGCACGCCGTCGGGCTTTTCCCAGGCGGCGACGACTTCGCCGGCTTCACGCTGGATATTGCCGGCGACCGCCTGGCCGTAAAGGCAGCGGAAGCCGTTTTTCTGCCCGACGAGATCGTTGGAGCCATTGCCGTAGAGCACGTATTCCAGCGCCGTCAGGCCTTGCAGCGCAACACTCTTGCCGGCGATCGCATCGACCGTCGCATCCTTCGGATCGGCCTTGGCAATCAGCGCCTGCACCTGCTTGAGGCCGACGCCCTTGCGGTCGGGATAAAACAGGATGTGCTCGAAGAGATTGTCCTGGATAACCGGTCCGGTCTGGACGATTTCGATGATCGACCAGTAGCGGATTGTATCGTCGAAGGCCGATTTCGCCTTGTCGAGCGTCTGCTGCGTGCCGTCGCTGCAAAGATCCTTCATCGCCGTCGTCAGCCGGGCGGCCGATTGCTGCATGTTGCGATAGCCGGGACGGATCACCTCGTCGACGGCGCGCTGCATGACGGCGGGAACGGCATCCTCGTTCAGCCCTGCCGGGGGAGCTACGGTCTGGGCGGCTGCTGATGTGGCGAGGCCGATCAGAGGAAGGCAGAGCAGGGGGTGCCAAAGGCGCATCAAAGTGACTCCAGGAATGTAATCAGGGCCGCCCTGTCGTCTTTCGGCAGGGAGGAGAAAGCGTTGCGGGCCTTTTCAGCTTCACCGCCATGCCAAAGGATCGCTTCGGTGAGGCTCCGCGCACGGCCGTCATGCAGGAAAAAGCTGTGTCCGCTGACAGTCCGGGTCAGTCCTATACCCCATAGTGGCGGCGTGCGCCATTCACGTCCGCTTGCAAGGCCGACCTGCTGCCCGTCGGCAAGGCCGTCGCCCATGTCGTGCAGAAGAAAGTCGGAATAGGGCCAGATCAGCTGGAAGGACTGTGCTTTTTCAGGCGTATCCCGCCGGGTGACGAATTTCGGCACATGACAGGAAATGCAGCCGCTTTCGTAGAAGATCCGCTTGCCCCGCAGCGTCTCGGCGAAGCTTGCCTTGCGCCGTGCCGGAACGGCGAGATTTTCGGAATAGAAGGTGACGAGGTCGAGAATGGGACCTGGCGCTTCTTCTGCGCCCAGCCGTTTCTGCACGCCGGTCGGCATATCAAGGCATTTCTCTTCGGCCTTGGTGCAATCGCCCTGCGCATCCGGGTGATCGGGCGTCGAGATACCGATATCATTGGCGAAGGCATCGGCACTCTGGTCTCGCACCGTGGCGTTCTGCGCCTTCCAGCCGAATCGGCCGAGGACGATCTTGCCGCTGCGGCGGTCGCGCACAACCGCAGCCTTCCCCGAAATGCCGTCGCCATCGGCATCGTCCGGATCGGCATGGGCGAGGATATCGGCTTCGGGAATGGCCTCGATCAGTCCGAGGCCGATCATCGCCGAGGCGACACGCGGCGAAATCGTCGTCGCGGGATCGAGCGGTCCATAGGCGGGATTGACAACCGCATAGCTCGGCCGGCGCAGCGAGGCGATCTCGCCGTCGACGAGCGTCACCCTCTCTTCGCGGTAGCTGATCGCCATCTTCCCCTCGGCAGCAAGGCCGGGAACGGCGAGGTCCTGCAACTGATGGCCGTAGACCGGATCGGGAAAATTGACGACATCAGCACGCGCAACCGCCTTTTCTTCCTCCGGCGTCCTGGCCGCACGGGAAAGCCGCAGCAACATCGAGGTGGCGCTCGGGCCTCCCTCCGGCGGCCTGCCGCGGCCATCATTGACATGGCAGCTCATGCAGGAGCGGGCGTTGAACAGCGGCCCGAGACCATCGGAGGCCTGCGTCGAGGACGGAGCGGACACCCAGAGCTTGCGGAAGAGCGCGTTGCCGAGCTTGAAATTCTGCTCTTCCTCGAAGGGGATATTGGCCGAAATATGCGAGAAGCTGTCCTCGGTGACAGGGTCGATCGAGGTCGTCGCCCCTGCCTGCATGGCCTCGTATTGTTCGGCCTTGGAAAAATCCACCGTCGGCCGGGTGACGTCGGCGACGCGTTGCAGATCGGCTTCGGAAAGGTCGGTACGTTTCGTCGGCAGATCGAAACCGGCGGCGATGCTGACGGAATAACCGGCAAGTGTGGCGCAGAGCGCTGCGCTGGCGATCAATCGGCGGGCCGGGACATGCGACATTTCAGGGTCCGGGCCGCCCCGGCTTTCGAAGCGGCCCGCCTTTTTGCTTATTTGAAGACGGCGTTAGGATTATCCAAGCTGTCGGAACCTTCAAGCTGAACCGTGCCGAGATCGAGTGCGGCAATGACGCGCTGCACCGATTTCGTCTGGTCGATCAGGCCGTCGATGGCGGCCTGGACGACGGCGTTGCCGTCCTTGTTGCCCTCGCCGATCATCTGGTCGTACTTCTCGACGGTCTCGCCGCGCTTTGCCATGGCATTCATCGCATCGAGCGTCTTGTTGAGCTTGCCTTCCACTTCGGCATCGAGCGCCTTGTCCTTGGCGGCCACCAGATCGTGCAGCGACGGGCCGCTGAGCTTGGTGCCGTCGGCGCGGGTATAGTTGCCGGTGTAGGCAGCAGCGATGCCGATCGCGTCGTTGAGATGCGAGTTGTAGGTGTTGTCCGAGAAGCAATCATGTTCTTCTTCCGGATCGTGCAGCAAGAGGCCGAGCTTCATGCGCTCGCCGGCAAGCTCGCCGTAGGAAAGCGAACCCATGCCCGTCAGAATCGCCACGAGGCCGGCCTTCGGATCGGCTTCGATGTTCTTGGTCGCCGCACCGTCCGGCGTCCAGTTGTCGGTCATTTCCTGCAGGTCGGAAACCAGCAGGGTGGAGGCGGACTTCAGATATTCGGCGCGCCGGTCGCAATTGCCGTGCGTGCAATTCTTGAGGTCGTAATCGGTTGCCGGGCGGTCGCCGGCGCCAGGGCCCGTGCCGTTCAGATCCTGTCCCCAGAGCAGGAATTCGATGGCGTGGTAGCCGGTCGCGACATTGGCTTCGATGCCGCCGGCCTCGGCCAGCGTGCCGGAGAGGAATTCCGGCGTCAGCTTGGAGGCGTCGACATCCTTGCCGTCGATCTTGATCGTCTTGTTGGCAATGACATTGGCCACATAGAGAGAATTTTCGTCGCTCTCGGTGCCGTAGGAGGCATCGACATAGTCGACCAGGCCTTCATCGAGCGGCCATGCATTGACCCTGCCTTCCCAGTCGTCGACAATCGGATTGCCGAAGCGATAGACTTCCGTCTGCTGGTAGGGAACGCGCGCCTTGATCCATGCCTCCCGGGCGGCCTTGAGCGTCGCATCGGTCGGCGCCTTCAGAAAGGCGTCGATCGCAGCGTCGAGCGCCTTGGCCGTCGTCAGCGAGTCCTCGTATTTCGCATGCGCCACATCGGCATAGTGTTTCACCACGCTAGCGGCATCGGTCTCGGCATGCGCGGGAAGGGCGAGCAGGGCGGCGGGGGCGATCGCCAGCACGGCTGCACGGAATTTGCGGTTGAGCTTCATGATCCTCTCCTGTGACGGATTTTCCGTCTACGGCACCGGCCCGAAAATCGGAATCGATTTTCGGAAAGCGCGATGCGTCGATTCAAAGTGTTACAGCGTCCTTTGCGCGTCTGATAAGACGCGCGGCGCTGTCATCGGGCTTCGTCTCTTCGCGCAAAAGCAAACTGGTGTCAAACACTCTAGTTTGGAATGATTTTAAGAATGGACAGGCGCGGCTAACCGGTCATTTTGAACGGCATTTGCTTGAAAAACCGGCAGCTGCGTATGCCTCCGCTAAACCGCGTCAACCCTTCCGCTGCATGCGGCAGAAGAAGAAGCCGTCGGTATCGGTGGAGGCGGGGGTCAAAGTCACCGACAGGCCGTCGGAAGAGTGCGGACGCGGGGCGTCCTTGCCGAAGAGCTGATCCCAGGCAGGCAGGGCACTGACGATCTGAAAATCAGGATTGTCAGCCGTGAAGCGGCGCGCCTGTTCCTCGTTTTCCTGAGGCAGGACCGAGCAGGTCACATAGATCAGGTCGCCGCCTGATTTGACGAAGCTGCTCGCCTGCGCCAGCGCGTCCTGCTGCTGGGCGGTGCGCTCGTCGAGGTTCTTCGCCGTCAGCCGCCACTTCGTATCGGGGCGGCGGCGCCACGTGCCGGTGCCGGTGCAGGGTGCGTCGACCAGCACCTTGTCGCAGCGTCCGGCAAGGCCGGAGAGCGCCCTGGCGTCGTCATGCACCTGGACATTGCGTGTGCCCGCCCGCTTCAGCCGCTCGATGATCGGCGCCAGCCGTTTGCGGTCGGCGTCATAGGCGTGAACCTGTCCCTTGTTCTGCATGGCCGCCGCCATGGCGAGCGTCTTGCCGCCGCCGCCGGCGCAATAGTCGAGAACCTGTTCGCCGTCGTGGGCGAGCACTAGGTCGGCGACGATCTGCGATCCCTCGTCCTGAACTTCGAACCAGCCTTTCTGGAACGATAGCTCGGCTGTCACGTTGGGAAGACGCGAGGCGCCTTCGCCGGCGGCAATCCGGATGCCGTGGCGGGCGATCTTCGCTGCATGCGCGTTGGCTCTTTCGAGCGCCTTGACGACCTTGTCGCGGGAGGCTTTGAGCAGGTTGGCGCGCAGATCGAGCGTCGGGCGCGCTGCGAGTGCCTGTGCCTCGGCGAGCCAGCCGGCGCCGAAGGCCCGCTCGAAGGAGGGTTGGACCCATTCGGGAATATCGCCGCGGATATGCGGCGGCGCATCGTCGAGCGAGCGGCTTTGAAAGGCCGAGACGGCGTCGGCTGAAAGCGGCGCCGGCGCGAACTTGTCATCTGCCAGCTCAGTGGCAAGACTGTCTGGCGTGAAACCCCATTGGCGGAACATGACGGCATGGGCAATGGCCGCGGCACTCTCGTCATCCATCAGCCAGGCGTGGGAAAGCCGCATGCGCAGTGCGTCATAGACGATGTTGCCGATCGCTGCACGATCGCCGGAGCCGGCGAAGCGGTGCGCGAGGCCCCAGTCCTTCAGCGCGTCGGCGACGGGCCGCTTGCGGGCATCGATGTCCGCGAGCACAGAAATCGCCCCTTCGAGGCGGCCGCCCAGACGCATTCACATGTCTCCTGTTGCCGTGGCGTGGGAACGACCAGCGCAAACGTGAGTGTCACGCAGTCAATTGTTCACAAGTCTCAACCGCGTGGTAACCGCGATTGACGGCAAGAGCAAGCGCCGCTTCCGGCGCAGTCAGTGCTGGCCTCAGCTGATGATCTGGTAGCAGACCTTCGCAGTGCCGGAGCTCACCATGCCGATATTCTGTGCGGCGGCGCGCGACAGGTCGAGCACACGACCGCGGATGAACGGACCACGATCGTTGATGCGAACGACGACGGTGCGGCCATTGTTGCTGTTGGTGACCTTCACCTTGGTGCCGAAAGCAAGCGAACGATGTGCGGCAGTCAAGATGGCAGGGTTCATACGTTCCCCGGAAGCAGTTTTGGAGCGAAGTGCGTACCATGAAGCACCGCCACAGCCATTGCCAGCAAAACCTTCCGCCGGAAGCATGGAAGAACAGGCTGCAATAGTTACAGCGGCGACAATAGAACGACGTATTTTCTTCAAAACAGAGTATCCCTCAACTATTGAACTCGCGCCCTTGCAGGCGGCGGGGCTTAAATCTGTGAAAAAGTGGCGAAAAAGTGCCGCGCAGCTTCACGGAATATTACAATCTGTAACATTCGTGAGTGTGACGTCGGGATTCCGGGAATGCACGCCGCGCCCAAGCGTGGAAAAAACCTAATAAAATCAGCTAAAATCCGAACGAATTTTCCGAAGGGATAGTTAACGCCTCGGCGTTCACGAAAATCGCGAAAATATTTTTCCGATTTCGCCATATTTACTGCCACATTTGAGCAAATTCAAAGGCCGTTAACCATAAGATGCGGCGAAAATTGTCCGGCCAAAGCGGGAAAGTAGGAATTTCCTACTCATTCTGGGTGAATGCGTCCGTCGCAAACAAGACTGCGTTCTAACCGCGCCAACATCCGTCCCGCCACAATTGCGCAAGCGACATAGGATAGTTCGGGAAGGAAAATGCGAAGCCGGCGGCCTTCAGTTTGGCATTCGAAACCCGTTTGTTCTCGCCGTAGAAAGTGCGCGCCATCGGCGTCAATTCGGCGGTCTCGAACGCCTGCTCCGGCGGCGATTCTACCCCCATCAGGCGGGCTGCCTCGACGATCACATCCTGCGGCGGGCCGGGTCGGTCGTCGGTGACATTATAGATGCCGCCGAGGCCGCGCTCCGACAGGAAACGCGTCGCCGCGCCGATATCCTCGACGCGGATGCGGTTGAACACCTGGTCCTTCTTGATCAGCCGTCGCGCCGTGCCCTTGTCCAGATTGCAGAAGGCGTTGCGTCCCGGCCCATAGATGCCGGAAAGGCGAAGCACCGCCGCCGGCAGGCCGCGCTCCCGGCCCATCGCCAGCCAGCCCTCTTCCGCCTCGAGCCGCTCGGTCGACCGCCCGGAAACGGGCAGGCACGGCGTTTCCTCACTCACCCAGTCGCCCTGGTGATCGCCATAGACGCCGACGGTCGAGAGATAACCGATCCATTCGAGCTTCAGCAGCAGGCGTGCGCGGTCTTTACCGAGCAGCCGCAGCAGTGGGTCGGCCTTTCCAGGGGCGATCGACTGCACCAGATGGGTGACGCCTTCCAAGGCATGGCAGAGCCCCTCTTCCATGCTCTCGCCGTCGAAAAGGAATGCTTCGATGCCGTTTCGGCGGAGCGCTTCCACTTTGTCAGGTGAGCGCGTGGTGCCGGAAACACGCACGCCGTCGCCGGCAAAGGCTTTGGCGATTGCCATGCCGGAATAACCGCAGCCAAAGATCATCACATGCATCAGCCCACTCCTGCCAATCGCCATTCGTTCAAGACGTCGTCATCTCTCTCATCCGCCCTTTGTGCGGCAAAGGCCGCAAATTCGTCAGCCTCCATCAGCCGTGAAAGCGCCCAGACCGCCATGCCGCGCACCATGGGCGAGGGATCCTCCGAAAGTTCGCGACATGGCCCGATGAACGCCTTGTCGCCGGAATTGCCGGCGGCGATCAGCACGTTGCGGATAAAGCGGTCGCGGCCGATCCGCTTCACCGGCGAGCCGCTGAAGAAGGTGCGGAAGGCGGCATCGTCGAGTGTCAGCAGAAAGGCGATCGACGGCTCCTTCAGATCTTCCCGCGCCTTGAGCTTCATCTCGGAGGCGGAGCTTGCAAACTTATTCCAGGGACAGGCGGCAAGACAGTCGTCGCAGCCGTAGATGCGGTTGCCGATCAGCACGCGCAAATCGGCGTCGATCGGCCCCTTGTGCTCGATGGTCAGATAGGAGATGCAGCGCCGCGCGTCGATCTGGTAAGGCGCCGGGAAGGCAGCCGTCGGACAGATGTCGAGGCAGGCGCGACAGGAGCCGCAATGATCGGTCTCCGGTGCGTCGACGGCAAGATCGGCGGTGGTAAACATCGTGCCGAGAAACAGCCAGGAGCCATGAACGCGGCTGACGAGATTGGTGTGTTTGCCCTGCCAGCCGAGCCCGGCTGCCTCCGCCAGCGGCTTTTCCATCACAGGCGCCGTATCGACGAAGACTTTGACATCGGCGCCCGCCCGCGCTGCAAAGCGCGTGGCGATCTCCTTCAGCCGGCCCTTGATGACGTCGTGATAATCGCGGTTGCGGGCATAGACCGAAATCGCCGCCTTATCAGGCTTGTCGAGAATGCCGCGGGGATCTTCTTCGGGGGTGTAGTTGAGGCCGAAGACGACGACGGAGTGTACCTCGCTCCAGAGTGTGCGCGGATCGCCGCGCCGGTCGCGCGTCTCCGCCATCCAGGCCATCGTCCCGTGGCGCCCGGCATCGATGAACTGGCCGAGACGCTCCTTCGCTTGCGGGATCGCATCCGGGCGCGTGATGCGGCAGAGATCGAAGCCCTTGGCGGCAGATTCCGCCCGGACGAACTCGGTCAAATTGTCGCGGCGCCGGCGTTCTTTGTCGTCATTGTCAGGTTCGGGCATGAAGAGCCCTCGTCAGAAATCCAGATCGGCATAGTGGGAAACCGGTGTCAGGCCGCGTACGCGCTCGGTCAGCATCGGCCGGAAGGACGGACGCGACTTCAGCCGCTGGTACCAGTCCTTGACGACGGGCGAATCCGCCCACTCGATCTCGCCGAGATAATCGAGGATCGAGATCGAAGCCGCAGCGGCAAGGTCGGCATAGCTCATCCGCTCGCCCGCCAGCCATTGACGCGAGCCGGCAAGCCAGGTGAGGTAGCGCATATGCTGGCGGATATTCGCGCGAGCCGTGCGCAAAACCTTCGAATCCGGCGCTCCGCCGCCCTGATCGGCGCTCATCTGCAACTTATAGACACGCTCGCGCGCGAGCGGCTTGGTCACGTCGTTTTCCATCTTCTGCATGAACCATTCGGTCAGCCGGCGGATTTCGGCCCGCTGGAAAGGGTCTTCGGCGAGCAGCCGCCGGTCGCGCTTCAAGACGCCATGCGTCTCGTCCAGATATTCGGAAATGACGCTCGCGCCGCAAAGCGCGCGCATGCTGTCGTCGACATAGACCGGCAGCGTGCCGGCCGGATTGAGCGCCAGGAAATCCCGGCGCTTCTCCCATGTCTGCTCGTCGATCAGATCCGCCTGATAGCCGTATTCCGCCAGGATCAGCCGAACGAAGCGAGATGCGGATGACATGGGATGATGATAGAGCGTGGGCATCGATACTCGGGCGTTGTGATTGCTGTTACAGGACTGTGTGGCAGCTCGATTATAGCGCCCTAGTCATGACTCATTGGTTGAAGCTATAGGAGTTTGACCCCGCCAATACAAGCGAATCGGATTTTTCGGGCCATCTGATAATGGCGAAACACGGTCTAACGAACGAATGGAAGCGGCAGTCTGATCGGCCCAAGCGCTCAGGCCCGACCGAACTTTAAACCGGAGACAATGTATGGATTATATAAATGCTGCAATTCTCGGTGTCATAGAGGGGATCACCGAGTTCCTGCCGATCTCGAGCACCGGCCATCTGATCATTGCCGAGCAATGGCTCGGACATCGGTCGGACATGTTCAACATCGTCATTCAGGCGGGCGCCATCCTCGCCGTCACCATCATCTACTGGCGTCGTCTGCTGGATCTGGTGCTTGGCTGGCGCGACCCCGCCAACCGCGATTATGCCGCCAAGCTGATCGTCGCCTTTCTCATCACCGCGATTCTCGGACTGATCGTCAAGAAGCTCGGCTTTGAACTTCCGGAGACCGCAACACCGATCGCCTGGGCGCTCATCATCGGCGGTATCTGGATGATCTTTGCCGAATGGGCCGCCGCCCGCAGGCCGCCTCATAAGGAGATCACCTGGCTTGTCGCCATCCTGGTCGGCATCGCCCAGATCGTTGCCGGCGTCTTCCCGGGAACCTCGCGCTCCGGCGCCACGATCTTCGTCGCGATGCTGGCAGGCACGGGCAACCGCGCTGCGGCGACGGAATTCGCCTTTCTCGTCGGCATACCCACAATGTATGCCGCCAGTGGCTATGAATTGCTGAAGACGTTTAAGGATGGCGGAGCGGCAGGCGAAGACTGGACGGCGCTCGGCATCGCCTTCGTCGTCTCAACGATCGTTGCCTTCATCGCCGTCAAATGGCTGCTTGCTTATATCAGAAGCAACCGGTTTACCCTGTTTGCCATCTACCGCATCATTCTCGGTGTCTTGCTGCTCGGCATGGCCGCGACCGGCTTCATTGCCTGAGACATCCGTCCTTATTGCATTCGCGCAACTCCCGGCGCGAATGCAAATGCCCCGTCGGACCGCACAAACAGGCACCCGATTACCGGCAATGTGCCGATCTCTCAGTTAGTCATTGAGGGGCAGGCGAGACATGACGTTCACTGTCGAGCGCCCTGTTTCAGGCGTTCCGATCGACTGCTTGGTTGGAGCAGGATGCCGGCGCAGGGGCCAGGCTTTTCGTCAATGGATGATCGAAGCCGTCGAGCAAGGATCGACGCCGTAGGCCGGCGAGCAATCGCCCTTCACCGCCGCGACCGAACCGGGCGCAACGAAAGAGCCTGCAAGGATAACCAGCGCCGCACACGCAAACAGGAGCGCGATTGACTTGCCCATCGAGAATTGCCTTTCACAGTGATTGCCGCGCGCGACCGCTGGCGTTGAGTCCGTTGGAAGACGCGCGGGTTTGGTAGTCAGTGGAATGGCAAATAGCAATAAACGTTCCTGCTAAATTTGGCGTTAATTCCACAAAAATTCCGATGCGTCTTTTATGCCACGCCGCTGAATATGCCGAGCACCAGAACACTTCAAACTTGCGCCGGGCTTTGCGGGACACGGCAACGCCAAAAGGCCGCCCGCGGGATCCGCAGACGGCCAAATCTCATCGTCTGGAAAAGATGCTCAGGCGGCCTTGCCGGTGCCGGTATATTGGCCGTGCGGACGATAGTGCACGAGATAGGAGCCGAGCACCGATGCCACCATGGTGGGCGTAATGCCGAGGCCCTTCAGCGTGCGGCCCTCCGCCTCCGCTTCTCTCGAGACGACATTGTCGCGCTTCAGCAGGCGCACCTGATCCGGCGTGATCGGCGGCGTTATGAAGGGGATCAGCGAGGCGATGCTGCCGATCATCGAAGCGATGCCGAAGGGCAGGGATATCAGCCGGTTCTTGCGGCACGTTACCTTCAGCATCGTCTCGAGACATTCGCGGAAGCTGAGCACCTCAGGCCCGCCAAGTTCGTAGACCTTGCCGCCGGCGACCTTGCCGTCGACGGCGCGGGCGACAGCCTCGGCGACGTCCTCGACATAGACAGGCTGGAATTTCGTCTTGCCGCCGCCAACCAGCGGCAGGATTGGCGACATGCGTGCCATCTCGGCGAATTTGTTGAAGAAGCTGTCCTCCGGTCCGAAGACGATCGACGGACGGAAGATTACTGCATCGGGCTTGACCGAGAGGATGGCTGTTTCGGCGCGGCCCTTGGTGCGGCCATAGTCGGAATCGGATTTCGCGTCGGCGCCGATCGCCGAAATATGCGTCAGCGCCGCACCTGCGCCGCGCGCCGCCTCAGCAATCGCACGGCCGCCGAATTCCTGCACGGCGTCGAAAGTGTTGCGGCCGGTTTCGTGCAGAATGCCGACGCAGTTGACGACGTGGCTCGCACCGTCGACGGCGCGGTCGATCGAGCTGCGGTAGCGCAGGTTCGCCTGGACGAAGGAGATCTGGCCGACATTGCCGAGCGGCTGCAGGAAGCCGGCGAGATCTGGACGGCGCACCGCGACGCGGATGCGATAGCCGCGCTTGGCCAGCGCCCGAACCACGTGCCTGCCCACGAAGCCCGACCCTCCGAACACGGTAACGAGCGGCGGCAGGTTGGCAAGGGTCATGGCAGGCTCCTCGAAAGGCTTTGCGGGATGCTGAATTGGCTCTCGTCTTAGACGAATCCCGGCGCGACGGGAAGGCCCATCACGCCGTCAGTTTTTTGGCGCATGCGAAGGCGCTCAGACGCCTTCGACGACGACCATTTCCGCATCCGCGACTTCCTGGCGGATTTTGGCGGCGATCTGGTATTCCGGCGAATTGTAGCAGTCGACCGCATGCTGCATCGAGGGGAATTCGATCACCACGTTGCGGGCGCGAGCCTTGCCCTCGAGTTCGGTGAAGGCGCCGCCGCGCGCCAGGAAATTCGCCCCATATTTTTCGAAGGCCGGCTTGGCCGCCGCCACGTAATCCTTGTAGCGCTCGGTATCGCGAACGTCGACGCGGGCGATCCAGTATCCTTTGGCCATGGTCTTCTCCCTTTTGTCCCTGGTTAGCGGTTTGCCGGCCAGAGTGCGCTCACCATCTCGCTGAGGATCGCGCGGGCGGCATCCCGGGGATCCGGCGCCTTGACGACAGGCCGGCCGACGACGAGATGCGTCGCTCCCGCCTTCAGCGCGTCGAAAGGCGTCATCACCCGCTTCTGGTCGCCCCTGTCGCTGCCATCAGGGCGAATGCCGGGGGTGACGATCGCCAGGTCGGGTCCGACGATTTCGCGCACTGCTGTCGCTTCCTCCGCCGAGCAGACGATACCGCCCATGCCGGCTGCGCGCGCCTGTTCGGCGCGGCGTAGCACCAGGCTGTGCGGATCTTGGCTGTAGCCGGCCTCGGCAAGGTCATCGGCATCCATCGAGGTCAGCACGGTGACGCCGAGCAGACAGAGGCCGGAGCCGGCCGCGGCCTCGACCGCCGCCTTCATGGCTTTCGGATAGGCATGCAGCGTCAGCATCGACATGCCCATCTTGGCGATGTTCTCGACGCCGGAGGCAACGGTGTTGTCGATATCGAGCAGCTTCATGTCGAGAAAGATCTTCTTGCCGCTTGCGGCAAGGTCGCGGGCGAATTCCAGGCCGCCGGCAAAGACCAGCTGATAGCCGATCTTGTAGAAGAGAATGTCGTCGCCGAGCGTGGAAACCAGTCTTTCCGCCTCGCCGATCGTTGGAACATCCAGGCCGACGATCAACCGCTCGCGTGCGTCCATCTGAAGTCACCCTTGCCAGTCTTCGATGGGTGTCCAGTCGCATGATAAGCGGCGATCCGCAAGGCCGAAAGCATAGAGATTGCCGCCGCCGCCGGGCTGGTCGCGGTCACGGCCGATCGGCCTGCCCGCCAGGTGGCATTTGAGCAGCGTGCCGACGCCGCCATGGCCGACAAAGGCGATCGGCGCCGTCGCATCATGCGTGGCAAGAACGACATTAACGGCCTCGACGATGCGGGTCTGCGCATCGACGGCGCGCTCCCAACCCTTGAAGCTCTGCTCCGGATGGGCGAAGAACCAGTTGGCGGCTTCTTCGAATTGCGGCGGCGGCAGGAAGCCGGTGGCGGAGCGGTCGTTCTCGTGCATGCCGTGCACGACCTCGACGGGCACGCCGGAAGCTTCCGCCAGTATTTCGGCCGTCTCGATCGCCTTCGTCTCGTCGCTGGAGACGATGCGCCGCAATTGCCTGGCCCAGCCGCTTTCGGCCGCCTTGCGCGCGCGCGCGGCGCCCACATCGGAAAGCCCCCATTTCGGCACGGGCACGTTGGCGTCGATCCTGACTTGCGGATGAGTGATATAGATCCCGAACATCTCAACCGCGCTTATAGATCCAGAGCTGCGCCGGCGGAATGTTGCGCATGACGAAGTCGAAATGCTGGATATGGTAGCGGTCGGGATTGGCGGCGATCGGCGAGATCGCGCCGTAGGAAATCTGCACCATTGGCCGGCCGGCCGGCAGTCGATCGAGCAGGCTTTCGAGCAGCGAGATGCGCTTCGCCATTGGGAAATTCAGAAGCGGAATGCCCGAGACGACCGAATCGAAGGTGAGACCGCTGAAAGTGCCAAGAGTGGTCTGAAGATCGAAAGCGTCGCCGTTGATGAAGTGCACGCCGGGATAGGTCCGCTGCAGATGTTTATGAAAATCCGTCGAATATTCGATCGCCACGAGATTTTCCGGCCGGACGCCGCGGCCGAGGATGGCCTTGGTGATGGCGCCCGTGCCCGGTCCCAATTCGAGCACCGGCAGCCCGGAATGGATATCGACGACGCTTGCCATGCGCTTCGCCGTGATCGAGGAGGTCGGCACGATCGAGCCCACCGTCTTCGGCCCCTGCATCATGCCCCGGAAGAAGCGGATCTCGTCGTCGAACCTCTTGCCCAGCCGTTCCTTCACCTTGACCCGTAAGCTCATTCTCCACCCATCCGCATGTTGATCGAATGCCTTAATATGCCGCTTGTCGCTTAAGGGACAAGGATTTTCGCAACAAGGATATCGACATCAACAGCTCATGCGGCTTTCGGCGCCGAACCCGGCATGAGATCGCCGAGCCTTTCGCTCAGATGATCGGCGTCGACGGGGGCGCGCAGCTTCACGTCGGTATTGTCGAAATAGAGATAGACGTCGCGGCCCTTGTTGCGCGCCGGTACGGGCGCCAGCACCCGCGTCGCATTCTCCGGTTCCCCGCCCGTGGCCCAGGCGCGGATGCGTTGTGCCCACATGTCCAGCGCCTCGTCCTCGTAGCCGCTGACATAGAGCTTTTCCGAGCCATGCAGGCGGCAATAGACGAAATCGGCGGTGATATCCATCAGTAGCGGCCATTGCACCGTATCGGCGCAGACGAGGGCGACCTTGTGGCGCCTGAGCATCTCGATAAAAGCGGGTGCGCGGAAGCTTTCGTGGCGAATCTCCAGCGCATGGCGGATCGGCTGATGTCCGTCGCATGTAAGCCAGGCTGGTGCCTTGATATGCCAGTCGTGCCGTTTCGCCAGCGCGATCGCCGCGTCGCGGGTGTGCGGCAGCAGCGACAAAAAACTTTCGAACAGGGATGGGTCGAAGACCATGTTCGGCGGGAATTGCCAGAGGATCGGCCCGAGCTTGGGGCCGAGCCGCAAAACGCCGGAGGCGAGGAAATTGGCGAGCGCCGTCTGGATATCCTGCAGCCGCAGCATATGGGTGATGAAGCGCGGTCCTTTGATCGCGAAGACGAAATCATCCGGCGTTTCCTCGCGCCAGCGGCCGAAGCTTTCGGGCCGCTGCAATCCATAGAAAGTGCCGTTGATCTCGATCGACCGGAAGTGCCGGGCGGCGTAGGAAAGTTCCTGCTTCTGCGGCAGGTCCTTCGGGTAGAATTGACCGCGCCAGGGCGCATAGGTCCAGCCGGATACGCCGATGCGCACCGTTGCCGTCTTTTTGGTCATGGGATCCTCCATTTTGACAGGAGGAAAAACGGCAATGGGCGGCCTTCGTTCCGGTCAGACGCGCATCGGCATCAGCACGTAGAGCGCATCGTCGCCCGCCGTGTCGCGGATCAGCGTCGGGGAGCCGGCATCGGCAAGCAGGAAGATCGCTTCCTCGCCGGAAAGCTGGGCGGTGATGTCGAGCAGGTATTTGGCGTTAAAGCCGATTTCCATCGCATCCGTGTCGTAGCCGACGGCAACTTCCTCCGTCGCGCTGCCGGAATCCGGATTGTTGACGGTCAGCATCAGCTGCCCCTCGGAAAGCGCCAGCTTGACGGCGCGGCCGCGCTCGGAGGAGATGGTGGAGACGCGGTCGACGGCCTGGGCGAAACTCGTGCAGTCGACGCGCATTTCCTTGTCGTTGCCGGTGGGGATGACGCGCTGATAGTCCGGGAAGGTGCCGTCGATCAGTTTCGAGGTCATGACGATCGAGCCGATCGTCAGGCGGATCTTGGCGTCGGAGACCTCGACGGTCACCGTCACCTCGGGATTATCGACCAGCTTCTGCAGTTCGCCGACCGTCTTGCGGGGAATGATGATGCCGGGCATGCCCTCGGAGCCGGAGGGCGCATCGACATCGGCGCGCGCCAGCCTGTGGCCGTCGGTCGCAACCGCCCTGAGTTTCAGCTGGCCGTTACTCTCGATCGTGTGGAAGAAGATGCCGTTCAGATAATAACGGGTCTCTTCCGTCGAGATCGCAAACTGGGTGCGGTCGATCAGCATCTTCAGATCGGTCGCCTTCAGCTTGAAGGAATGCGTGAAGGTGCCGGCTGTGAGATCCGGAAAGTCCGATTCCGGCAGGCACTGCAGCGAGAATTTCGAGCGGCCGGATTGCACGGTCATTGAGCCGCCATCGGTGCTGGTGGCAAGCAGCACTTCCGAGCCGTCGGAGAGCTTGCGCACGATATCGTAGAGAAGATGGGCGGGAACGGTGGTGGCGCCGGGCTGCTCGACGCTTGCCGGGGTCGCCTCGGTGATTTCGAGGTCGAGGTCGGTCGCCTTCATGTCGAGCTTCTGGCCGTCGGCCTTGAGCAATACGTTGGACAGGATCGGGATCGTGTTGCGACGTTCGACCACGCGGTGGACGTGGTTCAGCGATTTCAACAGGTTTGACCGCTCAATAGTAATACGCATGGGATGCTACCGCTTTCGACCGTGACTGTCCGGGCGCGTCGAGCACCCGAAGAATGCTGTCCCGGCCTGAAGCCGGGGGAGTGGACGGGCAAAATGGCAGACTTCAGCATTGCTTTGCAAGAGGCATGGACGCCGGCGCCCCTGCATTTGCGGTTTTCCAGAGCGATGCTCACAGAAATCCGAACCCTTGCCGAAGCGGTGCGGCTCGCCCATAAGGGTTCGATGCCGACGACGCGCCGGCTGGACGAAAGCAAATGGCATGACTGAGGAAACCACAGCGGACGCCGCCAGCCGGCGAAGCTTCCGCCTGCACAATATGGCGGTGCCGGCACGGCCGCTGGAGCCGGCGCTCTATCTCGTCGCCACCCCCATCGGCAATCTCGGCGACATCACCCTGCGGGCGCTGGAAACGCTGGCCGGCGCCGACGTGCTTGCCTGTGAGGATACGCGCGTCACCCGCGTGCTGCTCGACCGCTACGGCATCCAGAACCGTCCCTTCGCCTATCACGAGCACAATGCCGATGAGGCTGGCCCAAGGCTGCTGCAGGCGCTCGAAGCCGGCCGCTCGGTGGCGCTGGTTTCCGATGCCGGCACGCCGCTGGTCTCCGATCCCGGTTATCGGCTGGCGCAGCAGGCGATAACGGCAGGTTACCGCGTCATCCCCATTCCCGGGGCGTCGGCCCCGCTCGCAGCCCTTGTCGGCTCCGGCCTGCCGAACGATGCCTTTCTTTTCGCCGGTTTCCTGCCGGCCAAGGACAAGGCCCGCCGCGACCGCCTCGGTGAACTTGCAGCAGTACCCGCGACGCTGATCTTCTTTGAATCGCCGCATCGCATCGGCGCAACGCTTCTCGCCGCCGCCGATGTGCTGGGCGCCGCCCGGCCCGCCTCTATCTGCCGCGAGCTGACCAAGACCTATGAGGAGTTCCGCCGCGGCACGCTTGCCGACCTTGCGGCGCATTATCAGCAGGTGGAAAACGTCAAGGGCGAGATCGTCCTCGTGATCGGTCCGCCGGAGCCGGTCGAGACCGATGCGGCCGATGTCGAAGCCATGCTGGCCGACCTGTCGAAATCGATGCCGACGGCAGCTGCTGCGACCGAGGCGGCCCGCCTCACCGGCCTGCCGCGCAAGGTGCTCTACCAGCGCCTGCTGGAGATCAAGAACGCTGATGGGCGATAGTGATCTCACCGCCATCAGAAGGAAGGCGCTGCGCCGGGGCCGCATGTCGGAATATGTCGCGGCCGTCTTCCTGATGCTGAAGGGCTACCGCATCCTGGCTCTGCGCCACCGCACCCGGCTCGGCGAGATCGACATCATCGCCCGTAAGGGCGATCTCGCCGTCTTCGTCGAGGTCAAGGCCCGCCATGGCGAGGCGGCGGCGGTCGATGCCGTCTCTATCGCCGCGCAAAAGCGGATCCGGGCGGCAAGCGATCTCTGGCTCGCCCGCCAGGCAGATCAAGCCCGCCTTTCCCAGCGTTACGACATTGTGGCGATTATGCCCGGCCGATTGCCGCGGCACTTTATTGATGCCTTCTGACCTCCTTTCGACCCGTTGGAGTTCCGGATCGTTAAACTTTTAGTTTCCGCGTGAACCAGGTTCTTACGACTCTCTGCTACCCCCTCGGTAGGGATAACAATTGGGGGTTGTTTCATGGCCTGGAAGCTGATGCTTGCAAGTGCGGTCGCCACGGCCGCGCGCTCCGTGCCGTATGCCGTGGCGAAGCCGGCCGGCAAGTCTTTCGTCGCACATGCGAGCGATCTACTGCCGCTGAAATCCACGCCAATCAATCCGGACTGGATCGTCAGCGGCAATCCGCAGGCCCGCACCGCCGAACATTCGCGCGGCCATGACGAGGCGTCACTAACGGCGATCTGGGATTGCACGGCGGGCGAATTCCGCTGGTATTTCGGCTGGGACGAGACGGTGATGATCCTCGAAGGCGAGGTCCATATCACCGCCGAGGACGGCACCGAACGAACGCTCTGCGCCGGCGACGTCGCCTTTTTCGCCGGCGGAACCTGGGCAAGTTGGCGGGTCGACAATTACGTCCGCAAGGTCGCCTTCCTGCGCAAGCCCTTCCCGAAGCCCTTGGCGATCGCCTACCGCCTCCGCAACATGTTGCGCAACAACGGCAACCAGGGCATCGCTGCCTGAAAACCGCGACCGGAAGCCCTTGATTGCCCGTTGCGTTTGATATCTGGCCGACCTACATCTGTCCGGCATTCAGCGAGGGATGGAAATGGCCAAGATCACCAATGTAGCGGTCCAGATGGACCATGTCGCCGGCATCAATATCGCAGGTGATTCCACCTTCGCCATGAGCCTGGAAGCCCAAGCGCGCGGCTACAGGCTCTTCCATTACACCCCCGAGCGCCTGAGTTTTCGCGACGGCAAGCTTTATGCCAGCGTCGAGCCGATGGTGCTGCGCGACGTCAAGGGCGATCACTTTGAACTTGGCGCGCCGGAGCGTGTCGATCTCTCGACTATGGATGTCGTGCTGCTGCGCCAGGACCCGCCCTTCGACATGGCCTATATCACCTCGACGCATCTGCTCGAGCGCATCCATCCAAAGACGCTCGTCGTCAACGATCCGGCCTGGGTGCGCAACTCGCCGGAAAAAATCTTCGTCACCGAATTCTCCGACCTGATGCCGAAGACGCTGATCACCAAGGATGCCGACGAGATCCGCCGCTTCCGCGACGAGATGGGCGATATCATCCTGAAGCCGCTCTACGGCAATGGCGGCGCCGGCGTCTTCCATTCGACCCGCGACGATCGCAACCTCTCTTCGCTGCTCGAAATGTTCGGCCAGCTTTTCCGCGAGCCCTTCATCGCCCAGCAATATTTGCCTGACGTGCGCAAGGGCGACAAACGCATCATCCTGGTCGACGGCGAATTCGCCGGCGCCATCAACCGCGTGCCGGCCGAGCATGACAGCCGCTCCAACATGCATGTTGGCGGCCGCGCCGAGGCGACCGAGCTGACGCCGCGCGAACAGGAAATCTGCAACCGCATCGGCCCGGCGCTGAGGGAACGCGGCTTCCTACTCGTCGGCATCGATGTGATCGGCGACTATATGACCGAGATCAACGTGACCTCGCCCACCGGCATCCGCGAGGTGAAGAAATTCGGCGGCGCCGATATCGCGAGCCTGCTTTGGGACGCGATCGAGCGCAAGCGCGGCTGAGCCTGCTGCCCATGACCGTTCTGGTCCCGCGGCCGAGCGCAACCAAGGTCACAACGAATGCCTGACTACGTTCTTTGATTGTTCTTGTTTTATTCCGGCGTCCATGCCAGATTGCAACCGCTGGCCTTAATGCCTGTCGCCCAAAAGTGCGAAACGGTTTTGGGGCCACGACATGCATCAAATAAAGACCTGAAGCGCATCGCATCGATGCGACGCGCTTCAAGGGTCGGCGGGCGGTATCGTAGAATTTGCGGCAAGGGGATGGGCATATGGTCGCGCGTGTCAGTACGGTGGCATTTCAGGGCATCGAAGGTGTGCCGGTCGAGGTTCAGGTCATGGTCGCGCCCGGCAAGGTCGGCATGCAGATCGTCGGTCTGCCCGACAAGGCGGTTGCCGAAAGCCGCGAGCGCGTGCAGGCGGCCCTCCACGCCTCCGGCCTGGCGCTGCCGGCCAAACGCGTGACCGTCAATCTGGCGCCGGCCGACCTGCCGAAGGAAGGCTCGCATTTCGACCTGCCGATCGCGCTTGCCCTGATGGCGGCGCTCGGCGCCATTCCCGCCGATGCGCTGTCGGATTTTGTCGTCGTCGGCGAGCTCAACCTCGACGGAACGATCGCCGCCATATCAGGCGCGCTGCCGGCGGCGATCGGCGCCAATGCGCTCGGCAAGGGGCTGATCTGCCCGGCCGAAAGCGGCGCCGAAGCCGCCTGGGCAGGCGCCGAGGTCGATATCCTCGCCCCGCGCAGCCTGATTGCCCTTGCCAATCATTTCCGCGGCACGCAGGTCCTGTCCAGGCCGGAAGCGTCGATCCGCGCCAATGCCGCAAACCTGCCGGATCTTGCCGAGATCAAAGGCCAGGAAAGCGCCAAGCGGGCGCTCGAAGTCGCTGCTGCCGGCGGTCATAATCTTTTGATGGTCGGTCCTCCGGGCTCCGGCAAGTCGATGCTGGCGGCCAGGCTGCCGTCGATCCTGCCGCCACTTTCGGCCGCCGAGCTGCTGGAGGTGTCGATGGTCCATTCGATCGCCGGCCAGCTCTCCGGCGGCAAGCTTTCCGATCGAAGGCCCTTCCGCACGCCGCATCATTCCGCCACCATGGCAGCCCTCGTCGGCGGCGGGATACGCGCCCGCCCGGGCGAAGCCTCGCTTGCCCATCACGGCGTGCTCTTTCTCGATGAGTTTCCCGAATTCACGCCGCAGGCGCTGGATGCGTTGCGCCAGCCGCTCGAAGGCGGCGAATGTGTCATTGCCCGCGCCAACCACCGCGTCTCCTATCCGGCGAAATTCCAGCTGATCGCGGCAATGAACCCCTGCCGCTGCGGCATGGCCGGCGAGCCCGGCCATAGCTGCGCCCGCGGCCCGCGCTGCATGAGCGATTACCAGGCCCGCATCTCCGGCCCGCTGATGGACCGCATCGATATCCGCATCGACGTGCCGGCCGTCTCCGCCGCCGATCTCATCCGGCCGATGGCCGCCGAAACCAGCGCCGACGTCGCCCGCCGCGTCGCCCGCGCCCGCGAGATCCAGCAGGAGCGCTTCGAAAGCGCCGGCGCAAAAGGCATCGGCACCAATGCCCGCTGCTCGACTGCGATGATCGAGAAACTGGCCGAGCCCGATGCCAGCGGCCTGCAGCTGCTGCGCGACGCCGCCGAGAAGATGAAATTCTCCGCCCGCGGCTACCACCGTGTCCTGAAGGTCGCCCGCACGCTGGCCGATCTCGACGGCAAACCGACCGTCGGCCGCATCCATCTCGCCGAAGCGATTTCCTACCGGATTGCTGGGGAGAGATTGACGGCGGCGGCGTGAGGATAGAAGCGAATAGGAGTACGAATAGGGAATAGTTAGCTAATTGGCTTGCCTGAATGGCAAACCGTTTCGCACCCTATTCGCTATTCGCTATTCGCTATTCGCTATTCGCTATTCGCTATTCGCTATTCAGCTCCCAAGCCCCTCGAACAGCGCCGTCGAAAGATAACGCTCGGCGAAAGAGGGGATAATGATGACGATGTTCTTGCCGGCGTTCTCGGGACGGACACCGACCTTGATGGCCGCCGTCAGCGCCGCACCCGAGGAGATGCCGACCGGTACGCCTTCGAGCCGGGCGACGAGGCGCGCCTGTTCGAAGGCTTCGTCATTGGTCACGGTGACGACCTCGTCATAGATGCCGGTATCGAGGATCTTTGGCGCGAAGCCGGCGCCGATGCCCTGGATTTTGTGCGGGCCGGGATTGCCGCCGGAGAGGATCGGCGAATCGGCCGGCTCGACGGCGATGATCTTGATCTCGGGCTTGCGGCTCTTCAGCACCTGTCCGACGCCGGTGATCGTACCGCCGGTGCCGATGCCGGAGACGACGATATCGACCGTGCCGTCGGTATCATTCCAGATTTCCTCGGCCGTCGTCTTGCGGTGGATCTCGGGATTGGCCGGGTTTTCGAACTGCTGCGGGATGACGGCATCGGGAAGCGACGACGCCAGTTCCTCGGCCTTGGCGATGGCGCCCTTCATGCCCTTCGGTCCCTCGGTCAGCACCAGCTCGGCGCCGAGCAGCGCCAGCATCTTGCGGCGCTCGACGGACATCGTCTCCGGCATGGTGAGGATCAGCCGATAACCCTTGGCGGCGGCGGCAAAGGCGAGCGCGATGCCGGTGTTGCCGGAGGTCGGCTCGATCAGCACCGTCTTGCCGGGGGTGATCTTGCCCTGGGCTTCGAGGCCCTCGATCATCGCCACGCCGATACGGTCCTTCACAGATGCGATCGGGTTGAAGAATTCGAGCTTGCCGATCAGGTTCGCGACGACGCCTTTTTCCCGCGCCAGCTTGTCGAAGCGCACGAGCGGCGTGTCGCCGATGGTCTCGGTGATCGAAGAATAGATGCGGCCGCGGCCGGGCTTGTGCGACATGGGTGCTCTCCCTTTGAAATCCTGCTCCTGAAATCGAGGGGAGAATAGGGTCAAAGGCCCGTCTAGGCCAGACCGCGTTCGACCTGGAGGAGCGATCAGGAGAGAAAAAAACCTTTGAAAACCGTTTCTTGCCGAATGTTTATTTCAGGCCGCCCGCGTGGCGATAAAGGCGGCCGTGCCAGCGAGGATGCCGGCGGCTACCCGGTTCAGCGCCTGCAGGGCGCGCGGCTGTTTCAGCATCGTGCGGGCCCGCGAGGCAAGCAGCATATAGGGCACGAGCACGACGATCAGCACCACGAAGGTGACGGCGAGCAGGATCGCATAATCTCGCAGGCCGATATTGCCGATATCGATCAGCGTCGGCACCAGGGCGACATAGAAGAGCATCGTCTTCGGATTGCCGAGCGTCACCAGCAGGCCGGAGAGGAAGGATAGGCCGATATTGGTGGATTTGCGTGCCGCGATATCCTGCGGCAGCAGCCCCGCTGTCCAGAGTTTCCAGGCAATGTAGCCGAGATAAAGGGCGCCGGCGATCTTGATGACGATGAAAACCTCGGTGAAGGTCTGCGCTACGAAGGCCAGGCCGAGAATGACTGCCGTCAGATAGGTCATGTCGCCGAGCACCAGGCCGAGACCCATGAAGAAGGTCTCGCGGAAATTCGAGCCGAGCGCACGCGCAACGATCGCGGTAATCCCGGGTCCCGGAATGGCCGCGGCGATGAACAGCGCTCCGGCATAGGTGATCAGGACGGTGAGGCTCATCTTCTTAACCCTCAGGGTTCAACCGCCCATCTATAGGCAAGCGCTGCTTCCTCATCAATGCATTGGCGCTGATCGGTCCATAACCATAAGGAATAGGTCTGCTGGACCATGATCTACTTGGAAAGCGACCAGGCCTTGCTATTTCTCTCTCTGCAAATGCGCGATCAGCGCGGCCCGCCGCGGTTTTCCCGGCCGGTGGCGCTGGAGATTTTCATTACCAAGGAGAGATTAAATGTCCCATACGCCGGCCGAAACCCGCAGACTTTCGCCACTCAAGACGCCGTCCAGCCTGTCGACCAACGCCATTACCGATATTTCGGCGGCGCTGACCGCACTGCTCGCCGATGTCTTTACGCTTTATGTGAAGACCAAGAATTTCCATTGGCACATGTCCGGCCCGCATTTTCGCGACTATCATCTGCTGCTCGACGAACAGGCGGAACAGATCTTTGCGATGACCGACGACATTGCCGAGCGTGCCCGTAAGATCGGCGGCGCGACGCTGCGCTCCATCGGCCAGATCGCTCGCCAGCAGCGCCTTTCGGACAATGACGCGGATTTCGTCACGCCCGAGGACATGTTGTCGGAACTGCGCGAGGACAACGCTCAGCTGGTTTCGCTGCTGCGCGAGGTGCATGGCCTCTGCGACGAGCATAATGATGTCGCGACCGCCAGCCTGATCGAGAACTGGATCGACGAGGGCGAGCGCCGCACCTGGTTCCTGTTCGAAACGACGCGCCCGCAGAGGTAATGTCGGCACCAGGCGTCTCAGCCATCCCTATCGAAACGCCCGGTTCAGCTCTCCAGCGCCCGCGGCCGCAGCCAGCGCGGCGTCCAGCCGAGATTCATGCCGGCGGCGGCAAGAAGAATGATCGCTGCACCGGCGATCTGCATCGGCTGCAGCGCGTGGCCGAAGGCCAACCGGTCGACGAGGATCGCCGCGATCGGATAGATGAAGGACAGGGCGCCTGTGAGATGCGTCGGCAGCCTCTGGATCGCGCCGTAGAGCAACACATACATCAGCCCGGTATGAACGACGCCGACGGTCACCAGGATCGCCCAGCCTCCTGCATCTTGCGGCGGATTTGAAAAGTCCGTGATCGGCGCCAGCATCAGCATGCCGGTGGCGACCTGGATGAGCGCGATCAGATGCGGCGGCGTGCCCTTCAGCCATTTCGCGGCAAGGGCTGCGAGCGCGTAGAAGAAAGCCGCACCCAGCGCCATCAGGATGCCGAGGCCGTAACTGTCAGACGCCGCCCCGCCTGTCCCCGGTTTTGCCTCGACGATGGCAACCATGCCGGCGAAGGCCAGTGTCAGCCAGAACAGCTTGGTGGCGGTGATCTTCTCGCCGAGAAAGAGCGCGCCGAGTACCAGCAGCATGAAGGGCTGGGTGTTGTAGACGGTCGTCGCGATCGAGATCGTCGCATGCGAATAAGAGGCAAACAGCAGCAGCCAGTTCAAGACGATGGCGATGCCGCCGAAAACGGCGATGCCGAAAGCGCGCAGCGTGATGATGCCGGGCCGCAGCAGCCCGAGAGCGCCGCAGATGATAAGCAAAGTGAGCCCGCCGAACAGGCAGCGCCAGAAGACCACGCCGCTGACCGGCTGGCCCGACATGACGACGAACCAGCCGATCGTCCCCGAGATCAGCATCGCTGCCGTCATTTCCGCCGTGCCTCTTTTGATGTCGCTGCCCATGATTGCCTCCATTTCGGTGGCATAAGAATATTGCGGCCAGGGGCAATTTTATATAAGGATAGAAAGGGAGATGACCGATATAATCTAATAAAAGAAGGAAAATTGATCGCCATGGCTAATGATGTGCAATCGCTCGACGAAATCGATCAGGCCATTCTGGAGGCGCTGGCCGGCAATGCGCGGATCTCGCTGAAGGAACTGGCCCAGCAGGTCGGCCTGTCCTCGCCGAGTGCCGCCGAGCGTCTGCGCCGGCTGGAGGAGCGCGGCGTCATCAAGGCCTTCACCATCGATCTCGATCCCGCCGCCGTCGGTTACCCCCTGCAGGCGATCGTGCGCGTGCGTCCGCTGCCGGGACAGCTGCACATCGTCGAGCGGATCATCCAGGACATTCCCGAAATCATCGAATGCGACAAGGTGACGGGCGAGGATTGCTTCATTGCCCGCCTGGTCGTCCGCTCCATGGCCGACCTCGACGGCATTCTCGACCGGGTCGCCGAAAGGGCGGAGACCAACACGGCGATGATCAAAGCCTCGCCCGTCAAGCGCCGCCTGCCACCGCTTTCCCGCCGAAAATAGAGCGATTTAGAATTCCGCTATCGGCGACAGCATCGCCGGAAAATCCAGGGTGGCATCGCCGAGCCCGCGCAGCATCAGCCTCGTACCGCTTTCCAACGGCTGTGGAACACCCTCCCAGCCGAGCTTGTCGGGACGGAAAAGCACCTCGACGGAAGCCGGCGTGATCTCCAGCCCGCCGAGGATTACTCCAAGCGGCGGTATATCAGCCGCCACGACATCGAGAAGGCTGAAGCGGCCCGCCTCATCGATCTTCCAGGCGATGGCCGCCTGCCGCTCTGCCAGAAAGCTGATGCGGACATCGGGATCGAGCCGGGTGTTGATCAGAAACATCGCCGCATTGACTGTGACCGCCAGCGAGGTCGAAACCGGGCTTCGTCTTTTCAGCAGCGCTTGCAGCAGGGCAAGATCATCCGCGTTTGTCGGCAAAAGCGGCCGGGCGGATGTGGCTGGTGTCGAAGGGGCGGGTGCCGCTCCCTCGTATCGATGCAGTGCTATCGCGTGGAAACCATAGGGCTCGTAAAGCGACGGCTTGTCGGTATAGAGGATGACGGCTTCAAAACCCTGCCGCTCGCACCAGTCGAGCGCTTTCACCGTGACGTCGCGATAGAGGCCGCGGCCGCGCCATGGCGGCCGCACCGCGCCCGATTGCAGCCCGGCGGCATGGACGATCCTGCCGTTGAGGACGAAGGGCAGCGCAAAGGCCGAGATATTGGCCGCAAGTTCGCCGTCGGCATCAAACCAGCCGAAGGGCATGCTCGTCGGATCGGGTCCGCCAAGCTGTTGCAGCGGCCCGATATCGATGCCGAAAATATCCTTGAGCAGGCAGACCAGCGCCGCCCAGCCGGCAGGGTCGCCAAAATAGTCCTGCCGGAAGGTCAGGCCGGCGCTGTCGAGACGCTGTGCCATCAGACGCCGGTGGAGCCGAAGCCGCCTGCGCCGCGCGTCGTTTCGCTTGCCGCGGTATTCTCCGCCACCCGCGCTTGGGTTACCGGCGCGATCACCATCTGGGCGATACGCATGCCGCGCGAGATGACGAAGGGCTCGTCGCCGAGATTGATAAGCAGCACCTTCACCTCGCCGCGATAGTCGCTGTCGACGGTGCCCGGCGAATTCAGGCAGGTGATGCCGTTTTTGAAGGCCAGGCCGGAACGTGGCCGTACCTGTCCCTCGAAACCTTCGGGGATCTCGAAGATGAAGCCTGTCGGCACCAGCGCCCGTTCGCCGGGCAGAAGTGTCAGGGGTGCTGCCTCGTCGACGGCGGCGCGCAGGTCCATGCCGGCCGCTCCCTTGCTTTCATAGGCGGGCAGATCGAGGCCTTCGCCATTGGCTAAGCGGATCAGGTTCAGCGTCGGGCTGAGATCGTGATGAATGGTCATGGTCCATTACTTTGCGCCCGAGGGCCCGAGGTCAATTGCATTGCCGGGCTTTAATCGCTAGATACGCGGCAATTCCACAGGATTCACAAGCATGGCCGAAAGTCTCGCCGAGGCGGTCTCCCGCCGCCGCACATTCGCTATTATCGCCCACCCGGATGCGGGCAAGACGACGCTCACCGAAAAGCTGCTGCTGTTCGGCGGCGCCATTCAGCTTGCCGGCGAAGTCAAGGCGAAGAAGGATCGCATGCAGACGCGCTCCGACTGGATGAAGATCGAGCGCGAACGCGGCATCTCCGTCGTCACCTCGGTGATGACCTTCGAATATAACGACAATGTCTTCAACATCCTCGACACGCCCGGCCACGAGGATTTCGCCGACGACACCTATCGCACGCTGACCGCCGTCGACGCCGCCGTCATGGTCATCGATGCCGCCAAGGGCATCGAGCCGCGTACGCTGAAGCTCTTCGAAGTCTGCCGCATGCGCGATATCCCGATCATCACCTTCATCAACAAGATGGACCGCGAAAGCCGCGATCCCTTCGAGATCCTCGACGAGGTGGAAGAGAAGCTGGCGCTGGATACCGCGCCGATCACCTGGCCGATCGGTCGCTCGAAGACCTTTTGCGGCTCCTACAATATCGCCGCCAACACGGTGCGCGGTTCGGATACCGAAATCGAGGGAACGCCGGTCAATGGCCCGCAAAGCGTGGCCGGCAGGCTGCCGGAAAACGAACGCCAGGTCTTCATCGAGGAGACCGAGCTGGCGATCGAGGCCTGCCGTCCCTTCGACCGCGAATCCTTCCTGGAAGGCCATATGACGCCGGTCTTCTTCGGCTCGGCGCTGCGCAATTACGGCGTTCGCGACCTCATCAACGCGCTCGGCGATTTTGCGCCGCCGCCGCGTGACCAGATCGCCGATACCAGGACCGTGCATGCGACCGACGACAAGATGACGGCCTTCGTCTTCAAGATCCAGGCCAACATGGACCCCAACCACCGCGACCGCATCGCCTTTGCCCGCATCTGCTCCGGCAAGCTCGAGCGCGGCATGAAGGCAAGGCTTGCCCGCACCGGCAAGCAGCTCGGCCTGACGGCGCCGCAATTCTTCTTCGCCTCGCAGCGCCAGCTCGCCGACACCGCCTATGCCGGCGACGTCGTCGGCATTCCGAACCACGGCACATTGAGGATCGGCGATACGCTGACCGAAGGTGAATCGCTGGTCTTCCAGGGCGTGCCGAACTTCTCGCCGGAGATCCTGCGGCGCGTGCGCCTGGAAGATGCGATGAAGGCGAAGAAGCTCAAGGAAGCCCTGCAGCAGATGGCCGAAGAAGGCGTCGTCCAGTTGTTTTCGCCGGAAGACGGCTCGCCGGCGATCGTCGGCGTCGTCGGCGCCCTGCAGCTCGACGTCTTGAAGGAGCGGCTGATGGCCGAATACGGCCTGCCGGTCTCCTTCGAAATGTCACGTTTCTCGGTCTGCCGCTGGATCTCGGCCGATCAGCCGGCCGATCTGGAAAAATTCCTCACCGTCAAACGCGGCGATATCGCTCGCGATCTCGACGGTGATCCGGTCTTCCTCGCCCAGGACGGTTTCTCGCTCCGCTACGAGTCCGAGCGCCATCCGGCGATCAAGATGGTCGCCATCAAGGAATATCACGCCGCCAAGGCGGCGTGATCATCATCCCGCCAGCCGTTCCGCCAGGAAATCGACGACGGCGCGCACCGCCGGCAGCTGGCCGCGACGGTGCGGCATCAGGATGGTCGTCTCGATACTGCCGGCCGTCCATTCCGGCAGTACCCGCACCAGCCGCCCGTCCGCCAGCGCCTTGCGGCAGACGGATGTCGGCAGGCAGGTGATGCCGAGCCCCGCCATGGCCATTTCCATCAAGACATAGGGCTCATCCGCGGCCATGACCGAATGCAGCGTGACGAGAGCCTCATCGCCGCCCGAATAAAGCCGCCACTGGTCCTCCGTCAGGCTGGTCATGATCGTCGCATGCTGTGCCAGTTCCTCCGGCCGGCGCGGCTCGCCATGGGCACTGATATAATCCGGCGAGGCGAGGATGAAGAAAGGATGGCTGGCGAGCTTCCGCTGCACCAGCGCCGAATCCGGCAGCGGCGTCCGGTGGCTGCGCAGCGCGATGTCGAAACCTTCCTGGACGATATCGACGAAACGGTCCGTCACATGCACGGAGAGCCGGAGCTTCGGATAGCGTGCCGCTAGCGTCGGCAGATGTTCCGTCAAGGTAAACTGCGCCGTCGGCACCGAGGCGGTCAGGCGAACGCTGCCGGCAGGTTCGGCCAGATGCCGCCGCACGATGCCCTCGGCCATCTCCGCCTCGATGATCGAGGCCTGGGCATGCTGAAAGAACTCTCGGCCGAGTTCGGTCAGTGCGAAGCTTCGCGACGTGCGCTGGATCAGCCGCACGCCAAGCCGCCTCTCCAACTCCGCAACCCGCTTGCTCACGGTCGATTTCGGAATGCCGAGATGTCTGGCGGCGGCGGTGAAGCTGCCGCTGTCGACTGCCTGCACGAAGAGATGGAGGTCGTTGAGGTTGAAGAGCGTCATCGCCAGCTTCCAGATATGTGGACATTGCGATGCATTTATAGCCTCTACCGCATGATCGTCCACGTCTTCACATTCATCGCGTCCAAACGGGTTCAATTCTGAAAGGAACGATTGATGTCACCCATATTGTTTTACGGCGTCCCCGAAGGCTGCTCCTTCGGCTCGATCGTCGCGCTGGAATGGTCCGGCCTGCCTTATCGGCTCTGCCGCGTTGAGATGCCGGAAATAGTCTCCAGCGAAGAATACAAACGGATCAACGCAGTCGGCGAAACGCCGTCGCTGCTGCTCGAAGATGGCAGGGCGATCAGCGAAAGCATGGCGATCCTCCACCATATCGGCGCCCGCGCAGTCGGCAACGGTCTGGGTTTTGTGCAGGGGTCGGCGGATTTCGATCGCCTGAACCAGATGCTCGCCTTTCTCAACACCACCTTCTTCAAGGCCTTCGGCCCGCTCTGGTATGCGATCGAGCATCCGATGAAACCCGAGGAGAAGCAGGTCCTCACAGCCTATGGCATCGCCGCGGTCGAAAAGGCGCACCAGACGCTGGAGCGTCTGCTCGACGGCCGCGAATGGCTTCTCGGCAACGGGCCGGGCCTGGCGGATGCCTATTTCGTCGGCATCGCCCGCTGGAACGACTTTCACCAGGTCGTCGACCGCCGGCAGTTTCCCGGCCTGCATCGCCTCTATGAGCGCATGCAGCAGGAGCCGGCCGTGCGTTTCGCCCATGCGATCGAGCATCGGCAGGAGGCGAAAAGCAGTGGCGGTTTCCGCGGTGAGGTCGATCTGGCCGAGGCGCTCGGCCTGTTGAAACAGGCGGCCTGATTGCCGCAGCCGTCGCATCCCTGCGGATGCGACGGCCAATCTGCCGTCAGCCGGCGGCGATGATTTCGATCTCGACGAGCCAGTCGTCGCGGAGCGTTTCGACGATGATCGCCGTGGTCGGCACGGCGCGGCCGTTAAGGGCTCCAAGACGGGCATTCTGGTTCGCCTCGATAAAGGCGCCGTCGCTGAGATAGCTCGTCAGCCGCACGATATTGTCCACCGTCATATCAGCGGAAGTGAGGATCGCGCGCAGATTGGACCAGATGAGATCCAACTGGCCTTCCAGATCGGCCGCCGCCATTCCCTGTTGATCGAGACCCATGGTGCCGCTGACGAAGAGCAGCCGGGATGGATGCCTGACCTCCAGCGCATGGATGTAATCAGGGCTGGCCGCATAGATCCCGTTTGCTGGATTGTGCGCGATCATCTCCATGAGATTTCTCCTCCTCCGAATATTCTATTGAAGAATGCCAGTATCGGCGATTATTCTTCGGCAGAAAGGGGAGTTTGCGGAATGGTGAAAAATACAGACGATCTTCGGCGGAGACGGCCCCAGCCGCCGGTCATCGATGCCTTCGACCGAAGAATATTAGCCGCGCTCGCCGCCGACAGCAGCCAGAGTTATGCCAGGCTTGGCGAAGCGGTCGGCCTGTCGGCGCCGGCCGTGCATGAGCGTGTGCGCCGCTTAAGACAATCCGGCGCCATCACGGGCGTGCACGCAGCACTCGATGGCGCAGCCCTCGGCAAACCGCTGCTTGCCTTCGTGCATGTGGAGGCGGCCGGCTGGGGCAAGAGCGAGCGGCTGATGCAGCTTCTGCAGTTTCCCGAGGCCGAGGAGATGCATTCGGTCGCCGGCGACGCCAGCGTTCTCTTCAAGGTCCGCACCGCCAGCCCGCAGGCCTTGGAGGCTTTTCTCGCCCAGATCCATGCCGTCCCCGGCGTCACCGGCACCCGCAGCTATATCGCCCTATCCACCTATCTGGAGCGTCCGGTCCAGGCCGGCGTGACCGATCGCTGGCCTGGTATGCCGCTGCCGGAATAAAGGCGCGATGGTAAGCCGGCCTGAGCCTAATCCTCTCTCTCGAAGCGTGGCAGCTTTTCGATATTCGCCAGCCCAGGCAAAGCCGAGCGGCACCATATCTGCTTTTTCGGCACCAATTCCCGCCGCTGGTCGATGCCGCCGACGCGGATGCCGATGGCGCCGCCTTCGCCGTCTGTGCGGTAGAGCGGCGATCCGCAATTCGGGCAGAAGAATTGACGGCTGAGACCGCCGCTGTCGCCATATTTTGCATAGGCTTTTGGCTCACCTGAGGTGAGCGTGAAACTTCCCGGCCGCGCTGGTGCTGTGATGCGATAGGCGGAGCCCGTCAACCGCTGGCAATCGGTGCAATGGCAGATCGAGACCCGCTCCGGGTCGATCTCCGCTTGATAGCGGATCGCCTCGCAGTGGCATCCTCCGGTGATGTGCATCGGCGATTCCTCAGTCTGCCGGCTGAGCGGCCGGGTGTGTGGCGTAGAAGGCCTTCGCATCCGCCGTGAAGGCGGCCCGCTGATCGGCTTTCGTATAGAACATATGGCCGCCGCGATAAAGCTTCAGCCCGACGCGGCCGCCGGCGAGCGAGGGCGGCAGATGGTCGACCACGTAGCGGCTGACGCCATAGGGCGTTACCAGATCGCTGTAGCCATGCGCAATCAGCAGACGGAATGCCGAGTTCGAGGCGAGCAGCTGCCGGATGTTGTCGGTGGCGCTGGCCTGGAAGCGCGATCCGCCGCCACGTCCTCCACCCCATTCCCAGCGTCGGCTGATATCGCCGTCGAGCAGCGAATAGGTCATCTCGGTCTTGAAGCCGAGCTCGTTGCGGGCGTAATCGGCAAAGGCGCCGCCATAGGCGCGGGCGAAGCCGTCGAGGATGGCGTCGTCGCCGCGATCGTAATCCGATTCCGGATAGGGATCGGGTGCTGCAAAGGAAGCGTCGTAGGCGCTCATCACCTCGCCGCTGCCGGCGTCCGAATGTTTGACGTAGGAATTGCCGAGGAAGCCGCGGTTGCGGGTAACGATATCCTCGGGAATGCCCGTCAGCCCGGCGATCCTGCCATAGAAGACGGCGGCGTCGGCACCCGTCGGCGGCGGCCCGGCCAGCGTCGTCAGATAGTCGCCGAGCGCGAAGGTCTCGGCCTCCTTCTGCTTTTCTTCGTCAAAGGCCTTGTGCCGATCGAGTTCGGCGGCGGCCAGCGACGGCAGCTCCAGCGCTGCGCCGAGCGCGAACTGATCGGCATTGAACATCAACTGGCCCTCGAGCAGGGGGGAAAGCATCACCGCGCCGGCGACAATGATTCCCTGGCTTTCCTGCAGCACCGAGGCGACCTTGGCCGCACGGAAGCCGCCATAACTCTCGCCGAGAAGATATTTTGGCGAGTTGGAACGGTTGTTGTGCGCGACATAGAGCGCGATCGCCTTGGCGATGCTTTCAGCATCTGAGTTGACGTTATAATAATTGGAGGCGTCGTCGGCCTTCGCCGTCCGGCTCCAGCCGGTGCCGATCGGGTCGATCAGCACGAGATCGGTGAAATCGAGCCAGCTTTGCTCGTTATCGACGAGTTTCGCATTGGCGCCGTCGCGTCCGTCCGGCCCGAAATCGAGCACCTTCGGCCCGACCAGCCCGAGATGCAGGAAGGCGGAAGCAGCACCCGGCCCGCCGTTGAAGGCAAAGGTCAGAGGCCGGTTCGGCCCGCCATCCCGCGCGACATAGGCGGTGTAGAAGATCGCGCCGGTCTGGGCGCCGTCCTGGCCGAAGAGATCCAGCGTGCCGGCGGTGGCGGTATAGGCGAGTTTCCGGTCGCCGATCGTCAGCGCGTGCTCTGTGACGGAATCGGCCGGCAGCAGCTTCAATACGCCGTCGCGCGTGCCGCTCTGGACATTCGCCCTCGGCGGATCGCTTTCCTGCGCATGGGAAAGGGCAGGTGCCAGCGACGCCATAAACGCAGCGAGCAGAAACAGGGTTCGTATGCGCAAGATGTCTCCTCCGGCGGTGGGTAATGAGAGGCTGAGATAGCGTAACATCCGCGGCCGATAACGAGCATCAAGAGATGGTGATGGACAGGTGAGCGAAGGGCTCAGCCGTCCTTTTCGACCGCATGGACATTGATCTCGACCGCCCGCCCGGCCTTCCAGCCGTTGATCGCCGCTCCAAGCCCGAGCGCAACGAAGAGAGCCGCGCACCAGGAAAAACTTCCGGTCCAGCCGCGGATGAGGCCGACGATGAGCGGGCCGATGGCGGCGAGCAGGTAACCGACGCATTGCGCCATGCCGGAAAGATGGGCTGCGATATCGGGATCGCGCGAGCGCAGCACGATCGTCGTCATGGCCGCCGCGATCAGCCCACCCTGGCCGATGCCCTGCAGCACCGCCCACAGCCAGACCGTCGAAAGCGGCGCAAAGAGCAGGCCGAGCAGGGCGATGACGGCAACGCCACAGAGGCTCGCATTGATCAGCCGCTGGTCGCGGCCGCGCACGGCGACATGCGGCACGATCAGGCAGGATGCTGCTTGCACCATCACCGACAGGGAAACGATTGCCCCGGCGGTGACCCCGTCGAGCCCGCGTTCGCGCAAGATCGGAACCAGCCAGCCGAAGACGCAATAGGCAAGCGCCGATTGCAGCCCCATGAACAGCGTCACCTGCCAGGCGAGCCGGTCACGCCAGAGGCCTTTGAGGTGGAAGCCGTTTTGTCTTGCCTGGGTGCAGCTGCGAAGAACCTCAGGCAGCCAGAGCAGGCTGACGGCGAGCGCCGGCAGCGCCCAAATGGCGAGCGCGCCCGCGAGAGAGCCGCCGAGTGCGTGCTCGATCGGCAGCGTCAGCCCGGCCGCACTGGCCGCCCCGGCGCAAAGCGCCATCGTGTAGAAGCCGGTCATCAGCGCGGCGCGCTCGGCGAAATCCCGCTTCACCAGCCCCGGCAGCAGTACATTGCCGACGGCGATGCAGGCGCCCGCAAGGGCGGTGCCGATGAAGAGCAGCGGTATGGAGGAAAGCCCGCGCAATGCGGTGCCGAGTGCCAGAAGCAGGAGAACGCCGAGCAGCGTGCGTTCCGTCCCGAAGCGCTGGGCAAGACGAGGGGCAAGCGGCGAGAAGGCGCCGAGGCAGACGACCGGAAGCGTCGTCAGCAGGCTGGCGCCCAGCGCGCTCAGGCCGAATTCCCCACGGATTTCCGGCAGCAGCGCCGAGGCGCTGGAGAAGACCGGGCGCAGGTTGAAAGCGATCAGCACCAGGCTTGCGCCGAGCAGAATCCGATCCGCAACTCCCCGTACCGGGGTTGCCTGCGGCGGTGGAAGGCTGCCGGCCTCGGCATCAACAAGCAGATCGTCGGCAGGCTCAAGCGCGCTGGCGGCATGGTTGGCAGGCGTGTTCATGACAGGATCATCCGGTCGAGTGCGGCAAGAACCGGCGCCATGAAGCGGCGCACCGCCGCATCCGCACTATCGGGGTCGCCGGTTTCGATGGCGTCGACGATATCGGCATGCGCCTGCATATCCGGCTCGGGAATGTCCTTGCCGAGCGTCGCCGCGATGGTATCGGCGATCGAGGTCGAGAAGAAATCGTAGATCTCGATCATCGCCCGGTTGCCCGAAGCGGCGATGATAGCCTTGTGAAAGGCGAGGTCGCGTTCGATGAAGGCGGCCTGGTTGCCGCCGTCGTAATTGCCGCGTTCGGCAAGCAGCCTGCGAAGCCCGGCGACCGTCTCCGGCGTCTTGCGCATCGCCGTCAGCCGGGCAGCCTCGACGTCGAGTGCCAAGCGCGCCTCGAACTGGTCGCGCAGGCTGGCGCGCCGCGCCATCGTCAGCGGCCGGCCGGCGTCGCTGGTCGCGCGGACATAGGTTCCCGAACCCTGCCTTGTTTCGAGATAACCCTGAGAGGCGAGAACGCGCACCGCCTCGCGCACCGTGCCGCGGCTGACGGAAAGCATGGCCGAGAGCGAGGCTTCATTCGGCAATTTTTCGCCGACCGCCCAGCGTTTGCCGAGAATGTCGCCGCGGATCGCCTCGATCGCCTCATCGGCGAGATTGGTTTTGCTGAGCGCTCGCATCTCACTACTCATAAAGTCATCAGATGACCTTACGAGTAGTGAGATTTCGATCTTTCGTCAACGCCTGGCATCAAGACAATAAAGACATCAAGACAGTAAAAAAGGGCCGCCTCAGCGACCCTTTCCATGAGTTTGGCCTCTAACTGGCCTGGACTGTCTATGCAGCCCTAGGAAGGCGGGGATTAGAGCGAGGGCTGCCTCGCCTTCGTCACCTCTTCCATGCCCGTTACGAGGTCCGAAATCTCATTAGACATTGGATCACCTTCCTTTCGTTCTGTTGCTGATGACTTAAAGTTAGGCTGATTCTTCGCAGATGCAAGAGAGAAATGCGTTCAATGCGCAGCTTTGATGAAGGTGCCGTTCTGCAGTTCGCGCATCGCCTGCATGATTTCCTCGCGCGAATTCATCACGATCGGGCCGTGCCAGGCAACCGGCTCCTCGATCGGCTTGCCGGAGACAAGCAGGAAACGGATGCCCTGGTCGCCTGCCTGCACCGTCACTTCGTCGCCGCTGTCGAAGACCACGAGCGTGCGGTTGCCGGACATGTCGCGGATATTCAATTCCTCGCCGTCGACTTCCTTCTCGACGCGCACGCCGAAGGGTTTCGATGCATCGCGGAAGGTGCCGGAGCCGGCGAAGATATATGCGAAGGCATTGCGGTAGGTATCGACCGGCAGGCGCTTCTTCCGGCCGGGCGGCACCGACACGTCGAGATAGATCGGCTCGGCGGCGACACCATCGACCGGACCGGCCTTGCCCCAGAAATCGCCGCAGATCACCCGCACCGCCGTGCCGTCATCATCGACGACGACAGGAATATCGGTGGATTTGACGTCCTGGTAGCGCGGCGCCGTCATCTTCAGCGAGGAGGGCAAGTTCGCCCAGAGCTGGAAGCCGTGCATTCGGCCGGCAAAATCGCCCTTCGGCATTTCCTGGTGCATGATGCCGCTGCCGGCTGTCATCCACTGGATGTCGCCGGCGCCGAGCAGGCCGCTATTGCCCAAGCTGTCGCCGTGCTCGACGGTGCCAGCGAGCACATAGGTGATCGTCTCGATGCCGCGATGCGGATGCCAGGGAAAACCGCGGATATATTCCGCCGGATTGTCGTTGCGGAAATCATCCATCATCAGGAAGGGATCGGTCATCGCGGGATCGCCGAAGCCGAAGACGCGGTGCAGCTTGACGCCGGCGCCTTCCATGGTCGGTGTGGCAGTACTTTCATGCTTGACGGGGCGGATCGACATGGCGTCCTCCTAGGGGTTCAACTTGGCGGCGACTATAGCCGCCCGGCTGCCGGGCGCGAAGTCTGCGGGGCAGACAACGCAGTGTTCACAAAAGAACACAGCATTTCGCCGAATTTGAAGAGGTCAGGCGTCAAGAAATCGTCATGTTTCACTTGCAAACCGGCCGGGCGTTAAGCTGTTATTAGCGACGACATTCGACAATTCAGTTGAGTTTCAGCATTTCCCGCCGATGCGGCGGGTTCCGGAGCAAAGAGCCATGTGTCGCTGGGCAGCCTATCGCGGAGACCCTCTCTATCTCGAAGATCTGGTATCCTCGCCCGCCCATTCCCTGATCGAGCAGTCGCATTGCGCCACCCGCGCCAAGACGGCGACGAATGGCGATGGTTTCGGCATTGCCTGGTATGGTGACAGGCCCGAGCCCGGCCGCTACCGCGATATCCTGCCGGCCTGGTCGGATTGCAATCTGAAGAGCCTGGCACGGCAGATCCGTTCGCCGCTCTTCCTCGCCCATGTCCGCGCTGCCACAGGCGGCGGCACGCGCCGCGACAACTGCCATCCCTTCACCAATGGCACCTGGTCCTTCATGCACAACGGCCAGATCTCCGGCTTCGAGCGCCTGCGCCGGCCGATGGAGGCGATGCTCGACGATGAATTGTTCAATGCCCGCGGCGGCACGACCGATTCCGAGCTGATGTTCCTGTTGGCGCTGCAGTTCGGCCTGCGCGAAGCGCCGGTCGCCGCGATGGCGGAAATGATCGGCTTCATCGAGGACCTGGCGGAAAACACCATCGGCTCGATCTTGCTGCGTTTTACCGCTGCCTTCTCCGATGGCAACACGCTCTATGCGATCCGTTATGCCACAGATCGCAGGGCCCCGACGCTCTATGCTTCTCCCGTCGGCGCGGGCTATTGCCTTGTGTCCGAGCCGCTGAACGACGATGGCGATGCCTGGGCGGAAATTCCGGATGGCAGCGCCGTCACCGTCGGTAAAGGCGGCATCGATGTCGCCGACTTCCGGCCGGAGAAGCGGAGCGCCTCCAAGCCGCAGCGGGTCGCCATTCCTGCCTGAGCCGCTTGCGATCAGCTGAGCCGCTCGGCGTTAGCCGATCTGCTTGGCGATCAGCGCCGCGAGTCGCTCGGCAACCTCTTCCTTCGTCAGGTCAGGCCATTGCTCGACCCCGTCGCGGCGAATGAGTTTGACGCTGTTGCGGCTGCCGCCCATGATGCCTGTCGTGGGGGAAACGTCATTGGCGACGATCAGGTCGGCGCCTTTCCTTTCGAGTTTCGCCTTCGCATTGCTTTCGACGTCCTGCGTCTCGGCGGCAAAGCCGATCACCAGCCTAGGCCGCATCGTATGATGGCCGACGGTTTTCAGGATGTCCGGATTCTCGGTCAGCGCCAGCGTCGGAATGGATTCGCCCGGATGTTTCTTCAGCTTCTGGTCGGCGGCCGAGGCGACGCGCCAGTCCGCCACCGCTGCCACCATCACCGCGATGTCGGCCGGCAGTGCCGCAAGCACGGCATCGCGCATTTCCTCCGCCCGTTCGACATGCACGGTGCCAACGCCGACGGGGTCGGCGATCGCCACCGGCCCCGAGACGAGCGTCACATCAGCCCCGAGCTTTGCCAGGGCCGCGGCGATCGCGTGCCCCTGCCGGCCAGAGGAGCGGTTGGCGATATAACGCACCGGATCGATCGGCTCATGCGTCGGTCCTGACGTGACGATCGCCTTGCGTCCCTTGAGCGGCTTTTCTCCATCGTCGAGCAGGGTTTCGGCCGCAGCGACGATCTCCAGCGGTTCCGCCATCCGGCCAAGCCCGGCCTCCCGGCTTTCCGCCATCTCACCGGCCATCGGCCCGACGAAGCGGATGCCGTCGGCTCGGAGCATCGCGGCATTCCGCCGCGTCGCCGGGTGCGCCCACATGGCGGGGTTCATCGCCGGTGCGGCAAGCACCGGTCTGTTCGTCGCCAGAAGCACGGTCGAAGCGAGATCGTCGGCAAGCCCGTTCGCCATCTTCGCCATCAGATCGGCGGTGGCAGGAGCGATCAGCACGAGGTCGCAGTCGCGCGCCAGTCTTATATGACCGACATCCTGTTCGTCCTGGCGCGAAAACAGATCGAGGAAGACATGGTCAGCCGCCAGTGCACCAATGGCAAGCGGCGTGACGAATTCCTGCGCGCCTTTGGTCATCACAGGGCGCACACTCGCGCCGCGCTCGCGCAGCCGGCGGATCAGATCCAGGCTCTTATAGGCCGCGATGCCGCCTGAGATGATGAGGAGGATGCGTTTGCCGCTGAGAGCCATGGCCTTCTTCCCGTTGCCTTTTCTGACCACCCTCGACCCTAAGCCTTTGGCGTTGAACATGCAATCGCGGGGACGGCACCCATCGGCCGCAGCCGGCGGGACCGCCCCGTTCATGACGTTAGCTGTCATCTTCGTGGGTTCAGAGGTTGCTCATCCCGCCGTCGATGATGAGTTCGCTGCCGACGATATAGGCCGCCTCATCGGAGGCGAGGAAGACGATCGTCTTGGCGACTTCGCCGGGATTTCCGAAACGGCCGACGGGGATCTGGGCCTGGATCTGCTCGGCCATCGCCTTGGATTGGGCTTCCGAGGCGCCGAGCTTGCTGTAAAGCGGTGTGGCGATCGGACCGGGGCTGACGGCGTTGACGCGGATGCCGCGGCCGATGAGTTCGCCCGACAATGTCTTGGCAAGCGTCAGCAGCGCCCCCTTCGTCAGCGAATAGACGCTGGAGTTCGGCATTCCGATATGGGCGTTGATCGAGGTGTTGAGCACGATCGCGGCCTGCTTCGAAAAAATCGGCAGCAGCGCCTGAATCAGGAAGAAAGGTCCTTTGACGTTGATATCAACCGACTTGTCGAAGGCGGCTTCACTCCACTGTTCCAGCGGCCCGAATTCGGCGACCCCGGCGTTGACGAAGAGGATGTCGAGCGTGCCGAAAGCCTCTCTCACGCTATCGGCGACGGCCTTCTGGCCGACCGCATTGCCGGCATCGGCTTGGATGACGGTGGCTTCGCCGCCAAGTTCGGCGCGGGCCGCCTCGACGCTTGCCGCGCTGCTGCCGGTAACGACGACGCGGGCGCCCTCGGCGATGAATTGGCGGGCGGTCTCGAGACCGATGCCGCTGGTGCCGCCGGTGATGAGGGCTGTCTTGTTTTGCAGGCGTGACATGATGACGTTCCTTTGATCGAATTTTGGGCCGCGGCCCGTTGTTGCGAGAATGCCCTGAAAAAGGCGGCGCGATAAGCCGGCGCGTTGAAGGATCATCAACCCGCAGCGGATAATCGCGCCGCGCCGTCTCAGGTGCGGGTGATCGAAGCGCCGCCGTCGACCAGCGAGGCCGTGCCGGTGACGAAGCTCGCATCGTCGGAGGCGAGATAGAGAACCGAGCGGGCAAGTTCTTCGGGTGTCGCGACACGCTTCAGCGCATGCAGGTTGGTGACGAAGGCCTGCTTCTCAGGCGTGTCGTTCATGTCCCGATACATGTCGGTATCAACAGCACCCGGCAGGATGGCATTGACGCGCACGCCCTGCTGGCCGAATTCGGCGGCAAGCGCCTGCGTCAGGCCGATCAGGCCGGATTTGCTGGCGGCATAGGCGGCAACGCCCGGAAAAGCGAAGCTGTAGCCGACGAAGGTCGAGGTGAAGATCACCGAGCCGCCGCCATTCTCCACCATTGCGCCGATCTGGTGCTTGGCAGCGAGGAAGGAGGCCGTCAGATTGATCGCCAGTGCCTCGCTGAAGCCTGCTTCCGAAACGGCGGTGCTCGGACCGGCTTCGCCGAGCGTGCCGGCATTGTTGAAGGCGATGTCGAGCTTGCCGTAATTCGTCACGGCGGCAGCGACCAGCGCCTTGTGATAGTCTTCCGAGCGCACGTCCCCGGCAATGGCGATGGCGTCGCCGCCCTCTGCCTTGATCTCCGCGACAAGGCTGTCGAGTTCGCGCTCGCGGCGGGCGCCGACGACGATCTTGGCGCCTTCGGCGGCGAAGAGCTTTGCCGTGGCGCGGCCGATGCCGGAGCTTGCGCCGGTGACGATCGCGACCTTGTTGTTCAAGCGGTTCATGGTTCCATCTCCTGCGTTTAAGGTGAGGCGGCCCCTGCCGTCCCTTTCGATGAAGGTTAAGATGGCATTTTCCTTTCGTTCGGATTAGTCTCCAGATCGGGGAACTCGAATTCGGAAAAGCCGAACGATGATCAGGATCGAAGGTATTGCGGCTTTCGTCGCCGTGGTTGAGGCGGGCTCGGTCAGCGAGGCGGCCCGCGCCTGCGGCTGTCCAAATCCGTCGTCAGCGAAAGGCTGACCGAACTGGAGAAGTCGCTGGGCGGCATGCTGCTGCACCGAACGACCCGCAAGCTCACCTTGACGGAGGATGGCACGGTCTTCCTGGAGCGCGCCGCGCGCATCGTGCGCGAGATCGAGGAGGCCGCAGCCGATATGGCCGAGCGGCGCGGAACGCTGACCGGTCCTATCCGCATTGCCGCCCCCGTCACCTTCGGCCGCATGCATCTCGGCCCGGCGCTTTATCCCTTTCTTGCCGAACATCCCGAGATCGAACTGACCCTCGATATCGATGACCGGCGCGTCGATGCCGCCTCGGACGGTTATGATGCCATTATCCGCAACGGCCCGATCGCCGATAGCCGGCTGGTCGCCTGGAAACTCACGCGCAGTCGCCGCCTTCTCTGCGCCTCGCCCGATTATCTCGCCCGCCAGGGAATTCCGTCGTCGCTTGATGATCTCAACAGCCATCGCGGCATCTTCTACACCAATCGCGGCGCTGCCGACTGGCGCTTCCAGACGCCCGACGGTGCGATCGTCGTCCGCGCGAAACTGGCGCTCGGCATCAACAATGGCGACATGCTCCGCGACGCCGCGATTGCAGGGCTCGGCATCGCGCTGCTGCCTGCCTTCATCGCTGGCCCGGCCATCCGTGAGGGCCGGCTTGCCGAAATCGATGTCGGCCACAAGCCTGAGGCCGAATTCATCTACATGGCCCATCCCGAAGGCCGAAATCCCTCCGCCAAGCTCCGCGCCATCGCCGATCATCTGAAGAAGAGTTTTGGTGATCCGCCCTATTGGGATCCAGTGGGTTAGAGCATGTCGCGCAAAAGTGTGCAGCGGTTTTGCGGGAACGACATGCGCAAAACAAAGACCTAAAGCGCGAAGAGCGAATCTGAAAGATCGCCACGCGCTTTAGCTAGCTCAGCAAGCTGATCAGGTTCTCGGTGACCGGCGAGCGATGTGTTTTCAGCATTGCCAGCGCCAGGCCGCCACGGCCGGCGGCCCCTCGATCGGCCGGTAGGCCGCACCTTCGAGCTTCATCTGCGAAATGGAGGCCGGCACGATCGAGACGCCGGGATCGGCGGCACCAGAAGGAAATCTGCGGCGCCTCCTGCGCCACGGTCAGCTCGAACCCCGCCCCGCGGCAAGCGAGCACGACATCGTCTTCCGTTCCAGGTCGCGGATCTGCTGGCTGAGCGGCGGCTGCCCGATGCCGAGTTTGCCGGCGGCACGGGTGAAGTTGCCTTCTTCCGCCACCAGGAAATATCGCAAGTGCCGCAGCTCGATCGTCATCTCCAAAACCTATCGAAATCGCCAGTTTCATATATTGGACAAATGGAGTGGCGTTGACTAGATCGAAGGTCGGAGGGATGAAGAGATGCCGACTTCAGCGCATGCAATAAAGACCGCCGAGACAGCTGCGATCCCAGGGCAAAAACACTACCTGACCCACGGAACGGGCGCCTATCGCCGCGCCAGCCTGGCACTCTTCCTCTCCGGCTTCTCCACCTTTTCGCTGCTCTATTGCGTCCAGCCGCTGCTGCCGATTTTCTCGCAGCAATTCGCCGTCAGCCCGGCCGAAAGCTCGCTGTCGCTGTCGCTCTCCACCGGTTTCCTGGCGGTTGCCATCGTCTGCGCCGCCGCCGTCTCGGAAGGCCTTGGCCGCCGCAGCCTGATGTCGATATCGCTGGTCGGGGCGGCATTGCTGACCATTGCCACCGCCTTTGCCCCGAACTGGCACTTGCTGCTTGTCATCCGCGCGCTGCAGGGCCTCGTCCTCGGCGGCGTGCCGGCCGTCGCCGTGGCCTATCTCGCCGAGGAAATCGATCCGCGCGGCCTTGGCGGCACCATGGGCCTTTATGTCGGCGGCACGGCCTTCGGCGGCATGTCCGGCCGCGTGCTGACCGGTATCTTCGCCGAATATCTCACCTGGCGTCCGGCGCTTTTTCTCATCGGCGCCATTGGCCTTGCCGCGGCGATCGGCTTCATCGCCCTCCTGCCGCCGTCACGCAATTTCGTCCGCCGGTCGGGCTTCGATCCAAGCTTTCATGCAAAAGCCTGGCTTGGCCATCTCAGGAATCCAGCGCTGCCTTTCATCTTCGCCATCGCCTTCCTGGCGATGGGCTCCTTCGTCACGATCTACAACTATGCCGGTTTTCGCCTGGTGGCGCCGCCTTACGACCTCAACCAGACCGAACTCGGGCTGATCTTCACTGTCTATCTCTTCGGCATCGGCGCCTCTTCGATCGGCGGTCTGCTCGGAGACCGGATCGGGCATTTTTCCGTGCTTCTCTTCGGTCTGGCGCTCACCGCAGCCGGCAGCGCGCTGACGCTTGCGGCCTCTCTCCCGGTCATCATCCTCGGCATCATTGTGCTTACGACCGGCTTCTTCATGAGCCATTCGACCGCCAGCGGTCTTGTCGGCAAGCTTGCGCATGGCACCAAGGGCCACGCCTCGTCGCTCTATATGCTCGCCTACTATGTCGGTTCCAGCCTCATTGGTTCGGCGGGCGGGTGGTTCTTCGCGGTTGAAGGCTGGGCCGCCGTCGTCGTCTTCACCCTTGCCATGCTGGCGCTGGCCTTTATCTCCGCCTGTGTCGCCCAGCGCCTTGCGAGGAGAAAAGCATGATTCGCATAGACCATCTCGATCATCTCGTGCTGACCGTCGCCGATATCGCGAGCACCTGCGATTTCTATTCCCGCATCCTCGGCATGTCGGTCGAAACCTTCGCGGAAGGCCGCAAGGCACTGAAATTCGGCCGTCAGAAGATCAACCTGCACCAGTCCGGCCGCGAATTCGATCCCAAGGCGAAACGTCCCACAGCCGGCTCCGGTGACCTCTGCTTCATCGCCGAGACGCCACTTGCTGATGTCATCGCTGATCTACAGGCCGCGGGCGTTGCGATCGAAGAGGGCCCGGTCGAACGCACCGGTGCGACTGGGCGTTTGCGCTCGGTCTATTTCAGGGACCCCGACGGCAACCTCCTCGAAGTCTCCAATCTGATTGCTTGACGTCCGCCTCCCGCACATCAACCAAGCCGGATATAGGGCACGTCCTTCTTCGCCACCTCATCAAGCGCCTCCTCGTAACCCGCATCGGCGTAACGCATGACGCCAAGCGCCGTGTCGTTGGTCAGCGCATGGTCGAGCCGTTCGTCGGCGGCATCCGTGCCGTCGGCGACGACGGTGACGCCGCAGCTCGTCATGTAGCCGGCATAGCCGCCGCCGCCGGAATGGACGACGACCAGATCGGCCATCGACGAGCAGAGCATCATCGCATCGATCAGCGGCCAGTCGGCGATCGCATCGGAGCCGTCCTTCATTCGCTCGGTCATGATATTCGGATGCGCCATGGCGCCGGCGTCGAGATGGTCACGGGAGAAGGCAACCGGCCCTTTGAGCGTGCCGTCTGCCACAAGCGTGTTGACGCGGCGTGCGAGTGCCGTGCGTTCGCCGTGGCCGAGCCAGGCGATGCGCGCCGGTAGCCCCTCGAAGGGCACGTGCTCGCGCGCCAGCCGGATCCAGTTGGTGATAATCTTGTTATCAGGGAACATCTCGAGCAGCAAATCGTCGATCCGGGCGATATCGCTCTCCTCGCCCGATAGCGCCATCCAGCGGAATGGGCCGATCGCCCGGGCGAACAGCGGCCTCAGATAGGCTTCGGTGAAAATTGGAATGTCGAAGGCATTCGCAACGCCGCCCGCTTTGGCCTGCGTGCGGATCAGATTGCCGTTGTCGAAGACTTCCGAGCCGCGCTTCTGGAATTCCAGCATCGCCGTCACATGCTCGACGATCGAGGCGCGACTTGCCGCCATCAATTGCCCCTGGCCGTCGTCACGCAGGCCCTTGACCTGCTCGAGGCTCATGCCCTTCGGCACGTAGCCATAGACGAGGTCATGCGCCGAGGTCTGGTCGGTGACGATATCAGGCACGATGCCGCGCCGGGCGATTTCCGGATAGACCTCCGCCGCATTGCCGACGAGGCCGACGGAAAGCGCCCGCCTGTCCTTCACCGCCGCATCGATCATCTGAAGGGCGGTATCGAGATCGGGTGCGATTTCCTGGAGATAACCGATCTGCTGGCGCTTGCGGGCGCGTTCCGGGTCTATGTCGACGCAGAGGATCGCAGCGCCTGCCATACGGCCGGCAAGCGGCTGCGCCCCGCCCATGCCGCCGAGGCCGGCCGTCAGCACGAACCGCCCGAGGAGATCGCCGCCGAAGCGCCGCTCGGCGATGCGCATGAAGATCTCGTAGGTGCCCTGGATGACGCCTTGGCTGCCGATATATTGCCAGGCGCCGGCTGTCAGCCCGCCCCAGCAGATCAGTCCCTTGCGCTGCAACTCGTAGAACACTTCGGCCTTTGCCCATTGCCCGACGATATTGCAGTTCGCCATGATGACCAGCGGCGCCTTGGCATGCGTCCGAACGAGCCCGATCGGCTTGCCGGACTGGATCAGCAGCGTCTGGTCCTCTTCCATCTCGGTCAGCGCCTTGACGATGCCCTTGTGCGCCGCCCAGTTGCGGGCCGCCTTGCCGAGCGCGGCATAGACGATCAGATTGTCGGGATCCTCACCGACGGAGAGCACGTTTTCGAGCAGCCGCAGCAGCGCTTCCTGCCGCCAGCCCTTGGCGCGCAGCTCCGGCCCGCCGGGGATCGGAAATTTCGGATGACGTGGATTGGCCTTCGGCATCGTGGGTTCCTCGTTTGGTTGCTTTTCCCTTCTCCCCTCGGGGGTCCGAAGGACGGGTCGAGACCTGTGGCTCGACCCCGGTTGGTGGCCCGAAGGGTCGGAAGGGGGCTGCACGGCATGCACTTGCCTGCCTTCGCTTGCGCTCAGGCACTCGCGGCTTTGCCGCTCGCCCCCACCTGTCCTTCGGACATCTTCTCCCCGCTGGGGAGAAGGGGAAAAGCTCAGTCTTTATTTCTCCGGCATCGATTCCACATAGGCGAGTGCCGCATCGAGCAGACGCCGTCTCAGGGCATCGTCGCCGTAAACCTCGGCATTGCCTCGCACCCAGCCATGCATCACCCTTTCGCCCGACAGCATCCGGATCACGCCTGGCAGTGCCAGCGCCCAGCCGTCATTGCCCTTGCCGAGACGGATCAGCATGCCGTCATGGCGCGCGCAGCAGAGAAGATTGCCGTTGAGCATGAAGGCCAAGCCGCCGAACATGGATTTCTCGGCAAGGCCCGGCCGACCGCCGAGTTCCTCACGCATCAGTTCTTCGAGACCGGGATCGCGCGCCATGGCTCAGGCCCTCGTTGCCAGTGCATAACGTGCGATCTCGATCCCCATCGCCTTTTCGACGACGGGGTAGACGGTCGGATCGAGCACGCTTGCCGACAGCGGAATGATATCCATCGGCACATGCAGGATGAAGACATGCATGCCCTCCTTGAGCTGGCCGACGCTGAGCGGTTCGCCCTCCGGTGAAAGCGTGGTGATGACCGCGGGGAAAGTCGCAAGCCTTTTGCCATCCGCATCGTCCACCGCCATATATTCGTTCATCACATGCAGCGTCACCGACATTTCGCCTGCGCCGACGGTGATCGTGCCGATGTCGAAGGCTTCCTTGGTGTAGACGACCTCCCTGCGGGTAATGATCCCTTCGGCAAGGATATGCCCGCCCGTCGTCTTGCAGATCGCGTCGATGATGGCTGATCCGCCGCGCTTCTCCGCCGCGATAATTGCTTCGCCGAGCGCAAGCGCCATTGAGATGCCGCCGAGCGCCGCATGGGTGCGGACATAGGAGGCCTTCAGCGGATTGCGGCAGCTGGCGATGAAGCCGCCGGATTGGTCGGCAGCAGTGCGCAGCACCGGCGAAATCTTTGCCGTCGCCCCTTTCACCACCAGCTCGATGTAACGGTTCTCGGTGCGATTGCCGCCGACAGCGGTCTGGATCATCGGCTCGGGCGAACCGGCCATGCCGATCGACCCCATGTCGCCTGTCGGGTGCGCGCGGATGTCGCCGACCGCGTCGACCACCTTGGTGCCGAGGATTGCCGACGGCAACCAGCCGTTCAGCGTCGAGGATTTGCCGTTCTGGCCGATGATCAGCCCGGAAAGCTTTTCGCCGAGCGCCTCCTGCAGCAATTGCACCGCCTTCACATAGTCGATGCCCTGCATTTCCCAGGGCGTCGTCGAGGCCGGTGCGCCGATCGCGGCTGCGGTCGCAATCCAGTCCTCGTCCTGCAATTCGTCGATCGAGACAAGCTCCGGCTTGCCGACATTGACGGCGGCAAGCCCAAGCATCCGCCCGTGATCGGCCCAGCCGCCGCCGCCGGCGGCATAGACGGAGCCGCCCTTGACGGCAGCTTCCACGTCCTTCTCAACGAGTATGCGTCCCATTCGCCTTCTCCTGATTCAAGCCCCTGTTAATCAAGCCCTTGTCCATCTCGCGCACCGCCTCGAAAAGCACGGCGGCGCCGAGTGCGATATCGTCGTTGTCTGCCCACTCGTCGGCCGAATGGCTGCGGCCGTCCCGGCAGGGCACGAAGATCATCGCCGCCGGCGCCACCTTGGCGATCCAGGCCGTATCGTGCCCCGCGCCGGAGGCCATGCGCCGATGTTTCGCGCCGACCCGTTCGCAGGCAGCCTCCAAGATCGACAGCAGCCCGGCATCGCCAGGCGTCGGCTGATTGTCGGAAACCCGGTTCGGCGTTTTGATCGTCACGCCATAGGCCCCCGCCAGCTTTTCGACATGGCCGTCGAGCCAGCGGCAGAATGCCTGCATGTCGGCGCGGATTTCGGCACGGCCATCGATCAGCAGCACCACCTTCGAAGGCACGACATTGGCGGCGTTCGGCTCGATCGTGAATTCGCCAACCGTCGCTGCGAAATGCCCCGGCGTTTTGGCAAATTCGGCGGCGGCATTGCGGATATCGAGCACCAGCTGTGACGCCGCCACCAGCGCGTCCGCCCGGCGGTCCATCGGCGTCGTGCCGGCATGGTCGGCCCGCCCTTCGACGGTGATCTCGATGCGGGTGATGCCCGATATCGCGGTGACGATGCCGATATCCTCCTTTTCAGCTTCGAGCACCGGGCCCTGTTCGATATGAAGCTCCAGAAAGCCTGCTATATCGGGTCTGTTCTGCTGCATCAGCACGTCAGGTCGGCCGCCGACCTCGGCGATGCCCTTGGCCAGGTCGCGCCCGTCGCTGACGCGCGAAAGCCAGGCCTCCGGCAGTTGGCCGGTCATGCCGCGGCTGCCGATGCAGGACACGCCGAAGATGCTGACCTCCTCGGCAAGGAAGTCGACGATTTCGAGATCGTGATCGAGTTCGATATTCTGATCGCGCAGCGCCCGCGCCACCTCCAGCGCCGAGATCACCCCGGCAATGCCGTCAAAGCGGCCGCCATCCGGCACCGTGTCGGAATGCGAACCGGCCATGATCGTGCCGAGCCACGGTTTCCGGCCTGTCCGCCGTCCGATCAGATTGCCGGCGGCATCGATCCGTGTTTCCAGTCCCGCCGCCTTCATCCGCGCTTCGATATAGGCCCGCCCGTCGAGGAAGAGCGGCGAGAAGGCTCGCCGCGTCCAGGGATGCCCCGGCTCGGTAATCCCGGCCAGCGCCTCGATATCGTCAGCGATCCGGCTGGCATTGACGGGAAGATTGCGGCTCATGCGAAGGCTCCCGCAATGACCTGGCGCGGCAGCGGCCGCACGAACCTGCCGGTGCCGGGCTTGGCCAGCACCTTGGCACCCTCGGCGATCTTTTCGCCCCTGAGGTAGGTGGCCGAGACGGTCCAGGGCAGGCGGATGCCGTTATACGGGCTCCAGCCGACGACGTTGTTGCTGCTTGCCGATGCATCATAGACGCTTTCGCGCGGCTCGAGCACGACGATATCGGCATCCTTGCCCGGGGTCAGCGCACCTTTGATATGGTCGAGCCGGAAATGCTTCGCCGGGTTTTCCGCCATTAGCCTGGCTGCCCATGTCAGCGGAATGCCGCGTTCGACGGCGCCTTTGATGAAAAGCGGCATCATCACCTCGAGGCCGGGAATGCCGGAGGCGTTGGCGAGCATGTCGGGGTTGGTCTTGCGGTTTTCCGACCAGCTGACGTGATCGGTCGAGACCAGCCAGACATCGCCCTCGGCCACCTTCCGCCAGAGCGTCTCCACCTCGGCACGCGGCCGCACCGGCGGATTGATCTTCGCCTTGCCGCCGAGCCGCTTCACGTCGTTTTCCTCGTCGAGCGTCAAGTAGTGAATGCAGCATTCCACCGTCGCCGCAAAGCCGTCGCGGCGATAGGCGCGCGCAATATCGTAGCCGCGCCCGAGCGAGCAGTGCACCACATGCGCCGGGCAGCCGGTATTGGCGCCGGTCTCGAAGATCGTGTGCATCGCCAGCAGCTCGGTGATCGGCGGCCGCGACAGGCCGTGCGCCCGCCAGTCGGTGATGCCGCTCACCTTCACCTGCTCCATATAAGTGCGCACCGCCTCGTCGTCTTCATTGTGCACGCCCGCCGTCAGCCCTGTCGGCGCGATTGCCGCAAAGCAGGCGTCAAGCAGGGCCGGCGGAATGCGCGGAAAGCGCTTGGGGTCGGTGCCGAAGGTCGAGAATTTGAAGGCGGCAACGCCTGCCTCCACCATTTCGCGGATCCGTGCGGGGCCTTCTTCCGGATCGACGGTGCCGTAAAGCGCGAAATCGACGCGCGCTTGCGGACTGGCATGGTCGATCTTCCGCTTCACCGCCGCCGCCGAGCAGACGAGATTGCCTTCGTCATAGGGCATATCGACAATGACAGTCACCCCGCCAGCCGCCGCCGAGCGCGTCGACCAGAGGAAATCCTCTTGGTCCTTCTGGGAAAGCGAATGCACCTGCGCGTCGATCGCGCCGGGCAGGATCAGCGCTTTTCCGAGCAGATGCCGTTCGCGGCCCGCAGGCGGCACGCCGAGGCCGACCTCGGCGATTTTGCCGTCGCGCACGGCGACATAACCCTCGTCGAGAATGCGCTCCGGCAGCACCACCGTGCCCTGCAGAACGAGATCGAAATCCATGCCGCTTCCTCCCTAAACTGGATCAGACTGCCGGCTGGAGCATGATGTCGAGAAGTGTGAGCGGTTTTCGGACGGCATCATGCTCTAACTCTTTCATTTAGCTGGTCAGCCGCTCCTCGACACGCTCCTGCGATCCGAGGGCGAAGAAATCGTCGAAGGACGCGATCGGAACCTGTTCGGTCAGCTTCGAGACGAAGTCGTCCGAGCCGAGCTCCTCCTCGATCGCCTCGACCTCAGCCGAAAGCGGCCGGTCGACCGTATAGAAATCCGCATGTTTGCGCACGACCTCATAGAGCATGGCGGCGACACCCTTCGGCTCATCGCCGAGAATGTCGATTGCCTGGGCAGACAGCAGCGCCTCGAGGGCTGCGAGACGCTTCAGCGCCCGCATCTGCCGGTCGAAGCGCTCGATGACGAGCGGCAGGAAGGCAGCTTCGTCCTCCAGCCCGGCCGCAACAACCAGTGACTGGGCCGACACGGGATTGGACATCGACAGCACGCGCGAGAAGATCTCGCCGGCAAGTTTGATGATCGGCCCGAAACCGGTGGCAATCCGCCCCGGCGGCACGAGATTGACCGGCAGGTCGCGCCGCTGGCCGTTGCCGAGAATGACGCACCGGTTGAAGGCGTTGCGCGCTGCATGCGCCATACAGAGTGCTGCCGATTCGAGCAGGATTGTCACATCGAGCGGCAGCGAACCGCCCGACGTCATCACCCGGCCTTCGACCACGACGGGATTGTCGTCCGAGCGCCCGGTGGCGGCAAGGATCTTGTGGCCGGTCGATAAGAGGTTTTCGATCACCGCGCCGAACACCTGCGCGATCATGCGCAGGCTGAGCGGATCCTGCACATGCGTTGCAACGGGCCAGTTCCATTCGTCGGCGGCATTGCAAAGCCAGGCGCCGATCAACGCTTCGCGCGCCGTTCCGACATGCCGGACCGCCTTCCAGGGATCGCGGGAAGCACCGAGCGCGCCGGCCGCCATCATCGCCGTTGCCAGCAGGACGCGGATCGAGGCAGCAGCATTGCGCGTCGTTTCCGCCGCCGAGGCAAAGCTCACCGCATTGATGCTGAGCGAGGCGAGGCTATCGCGCGGCGCCATCTGCATCGGTTCCAGCCCGGCCGCCTGGAAAGCCTCGGCCGCCTGCATCCGGTTGCCGCGATAGATCGCTTCGCCGACGCCGGTCAATACCGCGCCGATCTGTCCCATCAGGCCGATATCCGCACAGCCGATCGAGCCGGTACGGCGCACGACCGGAATGAGATCGGCCTCGAGCATCCTGATATAGGCCTGGATCAGCTCCGGCGTGCAGCCGACTTGGCCGGTCAACGCCGTGTTGATACGGATCGCCATGGCATTGCGCACGATATTGCAGGAAAAGGGTGTGCCGGTGCCGAAATGATGGGCCCGCACCAGGCCGAGATTGAAGGTGTCGAGTTCGTCGGCCGACCATTCCACATCCTTCATGGCGCCGACGCCTGTCGTCGAGCCGTAAACGGGCATGCCGGAGGCAATCGCATCCTCGACGACCTCGCGGGCGATTGCGATGCGAGCCATGCCTGTCGCCGAAGCCGAAATCACAGCCTTGCCCGCACCAATCGTCACCATCTCGGCAAAACCGAGCGGTCGTCCGGAAAGTTCGATGCCAGGGCGTTCGTGCTTCATGTGCTGTGTCTCCCTAGAACAGGATGATTTTAGGCCGATCGGTCTAAAATCTGAATCCTGTTCTCAATTAAAGAGTCAGAGCATGATGTCGCCTGAAAACCGTTGACACTGTCGGCATCATGCTCGGAACGAGAGACTAAGCGAGCCTTCCGTCACATGGGATATCCCAAATGCCGAACACCGCATGTTGGCAGGCGGTCAGCTCAGCATCCAGGCAATATAGACAAGCGTCAATGCGATGATCCACAGCGCAATCCTGCCCGAGCGGTTGTGCCGCGCTTCGGACTTGCCGATCGCCTCCGCCGTCTCATTGTCGAAACGTAAGCCGTGCTCGCTCATATGCAGCAGCTGATGGTGGAATTTTTCGGTCTTCGCCGCGATTTCCGGCACGGCTTCGGCGAGCTTGACCGCCGCTTTCAGCCCGTCCTTGAGATCGGTGGCGATCCGTTTCGGACCGAGATTGGTGCGGATCCAGTCGCCGACGACAGGTTCGGAGGCCTTCCACATGTTGAAGCGCGGATTGAGCATGCGCGACACGCCCTCGACCACGACCATGGTCTTCTGCAGCATCACCAGCTCCGGCCGTGTTGCCATGTCGAAGAGTTCGGTCACTTCGAACAGCAGCGTCAGCAGCTTGCCCATCGAGATCGTCTCGGCCGGCTGTCCATGGATCGGCTCGCCGATCGCCCGGATCGCTTGGCCGAAGCTTTCGACATTGTGGTGGCCGGGCACATAGCCGGCCTCGAAATGCACCTCGGCGACGCGGATATAGTCGCGGGTGATGAAGCCATAGAGGATTTCGGCGAGGAACCGCCGTTCCTTCTTGCCCAGCCGCCCGACGATACCCATGTCGACGGCGACGATCATGCCGCCCGCATCGACGAAGAGATTGCCCGGATGCATGTCGGCATGAAAGAAGCCGTCGCGCAGCGTATGACGCAGGAACGACTGGATCAGCGTATCGGCAAGCAGGTTGAGGTCGTGGCCCGCCGCGCGCAGGCCCTCGACATCGGACATCCTCGTGCCGTCGATCCACTCCATGGTGATGACGTCGCGCCCGGTGCGCTCCCAGTCGACCTTCGGCACACGGAAGCCGGGATCCTTTTCGGTATTCTCGGCGATCTCGGAAAGGGCTGCCGCCTCGAGGCGAAGATCCATCTCCACCTTCGTCGTCTGCTCCAGCGTCTTCGTCACCTCGACCGGACGCAGCCGCCGGCTGGACGCCAGGAAACGCTCCTGCATATGAGCAACGAGATACATTGCCTCGATGTCATGGGCAAAACGCTGGCGCACGCCGGGCCGCACGATCTTGACGGCGACCTTCTTCCGGCCGTCGGCGCTGTCGACCTCGGCGGGATGTACCTGCGCGATCGAGGCGGCGGCGATCGGATCGCCGAAGCTTGCATAGAGTTCGCCGATCGGCCGCCCGAGCGAGCCTTCGATATTGGCCTTGGCGGCTGCCGAGGGAAAGAAGGCCATCCGGTCCTGAAGCTGCGACAGATCGTTGGCGAATTCGACGCCGACGACATCCGGCCGCGTCGCCAGGAACTGCCCGATCTTTACATAGGAAGGGCCGAGCCGCTCGACTGCCTTCGCCAACCGGTCGCTGCGCTTCTGATGCCGCGCCTTGCTTCGCTCGAAAATCGTGACGAAAGATTTGGCGAGCGCCACCGGCGGCGGCAATCCTTCGGAAGGAAGGGCTGACACGACACCCTCACGCACGAGCACCCAGCCGACGCGCCAAAGGCGGAAATATGCGCCGAAAGTACTCATGTTCTGTTTGATTCTCGCGCGACGCTATTCGAAAACCGCTCTATACTTTTCGGCGTCATGCGTCAGAGCTTCCAGCCGGAATGGAGTGCGGCGATGCCGCCGGTATAATTGGTGAAGGTGACGCGCGAAAAGCCGGCCTGGCGGATCATTGCCGCGAAATTCTCCTGATTCGGGAACTTGCGGATCGATTCCACCAGATATTGGTAGGGTTCGGCATCGCCGGTGATCGCCTTGCCGAATTGCGGAATGGCGTTGAATGACCAGGCGTCGTAGATCTTGTCGAGAACCGGCATATCGACTTCGGAAAACTCCAGCACCAGCAGCCGCCCGCCGCGCTTCAAGACGCGATAGGCCTCCGACAGCGCCGCATCGATCCTCGGCACGTTGCGGATGCCGAAGGCGATCGTATAGGCGTCGAAACTTCCTGCCTCAAAGGGCAGTTCCTCGGCATTCGCCTCGACGAAGGTGAGATTGCCGGAGAGCTTCTTCTTTTCCGCCCGCTCGGCACCGACGCCGAGCATCGAGCCGTTGATGTCGAGCACGGTGGCATGCGCCTGCCTGCCCGAAGCCTCGACGATGCGGAAGGCTATATCGCCGGTGCCGCCGGCAACGTCGAGCACCTTGTAGCCAGGCTCCTTGCGCGGGTTCAGCGCCGAAATCATCGCGTCCTTCCAGGCGCGGTGCATGCCCATCGACATGACGTCGTTCATGATGTCGTAGCGCTTGGCGACCTTGTGGAATACCTGGTTGACCAGGCCCTGCTTCTGGCCATCAGGCACCTCGCGGAAGCCGTAGGAGGTCTCCATGCCGCCATCGGCGGAAGTGCGGCTTTCTGACATCAGACTGCTCCGTTCCTGAAGATTCGGGCGCCGCGGCCATAGCGAAAGACCGCGCGCGACGTTATCTATGGGCCGCGTTCTCCACGGCACACTGGCGCTATAGCGCACATCGTCGCCGGTTGAAACACGTTAGAGATAGATGGGTTAAGATGCCGGAATTGCCAGAAGTCGAAACGGTGAAACGCGGCCTGACGCCGGCGATGGAGGCCACCCGCATCACCAGGCTGGAGCTGCGCCGCGGCGATCTGCGCTTCCCCTTTCCCGACGCTTTCGCAGATAGAGTTTCCGGCCGCACCATCGTTGGCCTTGGCCGCCGCGCCAAATATCTGCTGGTCGATCTCGACGACGGCAACACGCTGATTTCGCATCTCGGCATGTCCGGTTCTTTTCGCATTGAGGAGGGCCGCATTGAGGAGGGAGCCGCCTCCGGCGTGCCGGGCGAATTCCACCATGCCCGCTCGAAGGACGAGAAGCACGATCACGTCGTCTTCCATCTGCAAGCCGCAAGCGGCCCGCGTCGTGTCATCTACAACGATCCGCGGCGTTTCGGCTTCATGGATATGGTGGGACGTGCCGATCTCGCAGCCCATCCCTTCTTCCGCGATCTCGGCCCGGAGCCGACAGGAAACGAGCTCAGCGCCGCCTATCTGGCCGAACGCTTCCGGGACAAAGCGCAGCCGCTGAAGAGCGCGTTGCTTGACCAGAAGAACATTGCCGGTCTCGGCAATATATATGTCTGCGAGGCGCTGTGGCGCGCGCATCTTTCGCCGATCCGCGCCGCCGGCACGCTGGTGACGGCAGGGGGACGGCCGAAGGCGCAGCTCGACCTGCTCGTCGCCTCGGTCCGCGACGTCATCGCCGATGCGATCGCCGCCGGCGGATCGTCGCTGCGTGATCACATCCAGACCGACGGATCGCTCGGCTATTTCCAGCATTCCTTCTCCGTCTATGATCGCGAAAGTCAGGCTTGCCGCACGCCCGGCTGCGGCGCTACGGTCGCCCGCATCGTCCAGGCGGGTCGCTCCACCTTCTATTGCGCCACCTGCCAGAAGTAAGCCTGCCAGAAGAAGAGTGAGAAACCGGGAGAACAGCATGGCCTATGAGACCCTGATCGTCGAAACCCGAGGCAATGTCGGCCTCGTCACGCTGAACCGACCCCAGGCGCTGAACGCGTTGAATTCCACCGTCCTGAAAGAGCTGAAAGAGGCCTATGCCGCCTTCCACGCCGACGAGATGGTCGGGGCGATCGTGCTGACCGGCTCCGAGCGCGCCTTTGCCGCCGGCGCCGATATCAAGGAGATGCAGCCGCTTGAGTTCGCCGATATCTATAAGAGTGATTTCATCAGCGGCTGGGATGAGGTCGCCAAGGCGCGCAAGCCGGTGATCGCTGCGGTCAGCGGTTTTGCGCTCGGCGGCGGCTGTGAGCTCGCCATGATGTGCGATTTCATCATCGCCTCGGAGACGGCGAAATTCGGCCAGCCGGAAATCACCCTGGGCGTCATTCCCGGCATGGGCGGTTCGCAGCGGCTGACGCGCGCCGTCGGCAAGGCGAAGGCGATGGATCTTATCCTGACCGGCCGGATGATGGATGCGGCGGAAGCCGAACGATCGGGACTCGTTTCGCGTGTGGTGGCCCCCGAGCGTCTGCTCGACGAGGCTTTTGCCGCGGCCGAAAAGATCGCTTCGCTTTCGCGTCCCTCGGTCATGATGGCCAAGGAGGCGGTCAACCGCGCATTCGAGACGACGCTGCAGGAGGGCTTGCGTTTCGAGCGCCGCCTGTTTCACAGTCTCTTTGCCACGGATGACCAGAAAGAAGGTATGGCGGCCTTCGTCGAGAAGCGCAAACCGGCTTTTACGCACCGTTGAATGCTTTTCGGCGGTTGCCAGCGGTAAAGCTTGAAAATCCGCGTTGACGTGGGCCGGCTTTAGAGTTATATGCCCGCCCACGGTTCGGAAAGCCGGTTTGGTTTTCCGCGATTGCTCCCGCATTGCTGGATTTTGTGGCCGCAGGGCCCGCGGTAATGGCGGAGTTTGTTCGAATTCTTGAGAGAGGCATCCATGGCCAATACAACTTCGGCGAAAAAAGCGACCCGCAAGATCGCCCGCCGTACCGACGTCAATAAGGCTCGTCGCTCGCGCGTTCGTACTTTCGTTCGCCAGGTCGAAGAGGCCATCGCATCCGGTGATGCCGCCAAGGCGAAGGAAGCTTTCCTGGCTGCTCAGCCCGAGCTTGCCCGCGCCGCCAGCAAGGGTGTGCTGCATGCCAACACGGCATCGCGCAAGGTCTCGCGCCTGGCCGCTCGTGTGAAGGCTCTTTCGGTCACCACGACCGCGTAATCTTCCATTAACAACTTCTTCTTTATGATTAGCCCGGTAATTTTACCGGGCTTTTTCGATTCCGCCGATCAGCCCTGCATGGTTAATCTCACGACTGTTTCGTGTCAGCGCCATGACAGGAAATAGTGTTTAAAAACAACGGCTTGCGCAAGGATGCTTTCACGCCGCGCGACTCTGCCCCAAGCTTCCGGGACCACAGGGGAGTCAAGAGGATTTTATTTTTTTTCTTTCAATGCGTGTCAAAATAGCCCGAACGGGGGAATCTCTTTGATTCAACTGCGATTCTTTTTTGACGCTGGTGTGACGCCCGAAAAGGGCAGGCGGAGTCAATGCCCGCCTGTTAATTTTGCGTAAAATTCATCGTTGATATTGCCGTTTGATCCTGCCTAAATGGCTTCCAACAAAGGGCGCGGACATCACCTGCAGAGGCTCGGTTTTAACTGCCACGTCGGCAGGGCGATGAGTTTGTGCCTTTTGTTACGGAGCCTTGCGCTTCCGTTTTTTCAAGCACTCGACGGATTTGAGCCGTAACGTGGCTGTTACGGAGCGGGGATGTTTTGTGCCTTCATTGGCCACACGTTTAAGGCGAGGCCAGCGGAGAAGGTTAAAGTTATATTGCGTTCGGGCTGGTCGGCCGAAAACGAGGTTCGACCGCCAGCCTGGCACGGAAAGCCGATGAAGGTTGCCGCATGAGCGCGCCACCTGCAACGGAGTTCTGCGCCGGTCCCTTATGGGGCAGTGTTTGAGTGAACCGGCAGGCGAGCGGCTCATGAGGATCCGTCAGCCCGCCAAAGCGGGGATGATCGGGCGGCCGTATTAGCGGATGCCGCCCGGTGGAATTGAAAGGCGGCATT